>NZ_VPCT01000007.1:0-178249 GCF_013418055.1 Acinetobacter sp. YH12208 | reverse complement strand
TTGATACGTTCTTGGTCTGAAAGCTGCTGTACTTTAACTGGATTTTGTTTATCTAAATATTTTTGATACCAAACACGTAGTGTTTCAGGAGTACAACCCTTGCGCAGTATACTGCTCAGGGAGCAATTGCTGTGATTGCAGCCCAAGTAGAAGGATAATCTTTTTCAGATTCAATCAATAATTGAATCGCTCTTTCTCTGATTTCAGGGGTATATTTTAATTTTGTCATCGGGATAGTCTCTCAGAATATTGACTCTCCGACAAACCCGGTACGGTTCAGGACGAGTTTGTAGCGGAAGTTGTGGCATTACCATCTTTGGCACCCACAATATCTGTTCCGTTAAAGCGTTCAATTCTTTTTAGCCCAACGCTATGGTTGGCACTGGTATCCGCAGTTGGTTTTATAATTTTGGGTGAAGTATAAATTTAAACCAGAAATTTTTAATTTTCTATTTTTAACTCGGTATTTCTCTATTCTTCAATTTAAAAAAGCGCCTATAAGTGCTTTTTTGGTTTTTCTATTAAAGAATTTCATAAAAGCTTTTTGATGTATTTTTTATTACAATTATTAAAAATATCAAAGACAAGAGTGAATTATGTTTCAAGAGGGGAAAATCAAAACCTATCACGAAGCGCGTGGTTTTGGTTTTATTCAAATCGAAGGGAAATCTAAAGACTTATTTTTTCACATTAAAGACTTTCCCAATCAAAATATTCCACTAAAAATTGGGGAAAAATTAAAGTTTTTAATGGTTGAAGATAATGGAAAGTTTAAGGCAGACCATATTGTCCGGCTGGATATTAAATCAAAATTGGTTATTAAGCAGAATAATGATTTATATGAAGATCCTGAAGTACATGTTTCTCCACGTTATGAAAAGACAAAATCATCAACTCGATCCAAACTAATCACAATATCGGGACTAATTATTATTGCGATTCTTGTTGGGCTTGTTTATAACAAATACCAAAGCTACCAAGTTCAAAAACAGCAGAAGCTTGAACAACTGATGGTAGAGCAGCAACGAATTGTAGTTGAGCAGCGAGCGGCACTTAGCTATGGAGGGATTATCTGAGCAGGGGAGGAAGAATCTAGAAAATCGCGGTGCTGAGTTACCAAGCCAAAGTTACTCTATTAATCCGAAAACTTCAGAAACGGCTTCGCCATCTGTATCTCAATTCAAATGCGATAGTCGAGAACACTGTAGCCAGATGAGTTCTTACGAAGAGGCTTTATTTTTTATCCGGAACTGTCCAAATACTAAAATGGATGGTGACGGCGATGGTATCCCGTGTGAAAGCCAATTTTAAGATAGAATAAAAAAGCACCTTCAGGTGCTTTTTGATTGAAAAAAAAATTTAAGCTTCACAGAAATTCATAAAGGCTCTCAGGCCTGGCCCCTGATATTTCTGGCGATGTACCAGCATAAACAATGGACGCGTTAGAGACCAGAACGGAGTATTGAGAATCACCAGTTGACCTTTCTCGCGTAAAGGCTCAATCGCAAGTTTGGAAATACAGGACATGCCGATTCCGCCGGCTACGATTTTCAAAATTGCTTCATTATGGCCAAGTGTCAGACGGATATTGGCATCCGGCACATCTTTCAAAATGGCATTGTCGAATACTTCGCGAGTACCTGAACCTTCTTCGCGCAGAATCCACTCTACAGATTTGAAATCTTCCGCGGTCAGCTCACGGTTCAATTGCGCTAGGGGATGATCCGGTGCACAGCACACCGCGAGCTCATCATCGCGCCAATGGATACATTGCAGTTGTGGCAGATGACAGGAGCCTTCGATCAAGGCCAGATCTAGCTGGAACTGATTCACCGCTTCAATCATTTGACGGGTATTACCAACTTGCAGCTGTAAATGCGCTTGAGGCTGAATTTTTAGAAAATCGGCCATCAGGTCAGGAATCAGGTAATCTGAAATGGTCAGGGTTGCACCTAAACGTAAATCGATACTTTGAAGCTCACCTTTCGCAACCTGTTCAAAAGATTCGCATCGACCTAAAATTTCCAGCGCTTGAGGGAGAAGAAAGCGCCCTAGGTCATTGAGCTGTAAACGTTTGCCTAGACGGTCAAATAATGGAGCACCCAGACCATCTTCCAGATCTGCTAAAGCCATACTAGCCGCACTTTGAGTAAGTTTGACGGCATCGCTAGCCTTCGTTACGGTACCCTCTTGTGCCACTGCTACAAAAACAGCCAATTGGCGTAAAGTCATGCGCATGAGTAGAGCCTTAACATTTAAAAAATATTAATAAATTATATTGCCATGCTACCATGAGCACAGTCTTTCATGCCACGTTGAAATCATGTCAATTGAAAAATTTAGCCAAGAAAAAGTTTTATCTGTACACCGCTGGACCAATACATTATTCAGTTTCACCATGACACGCCCGGCACACTTCAAATTCACTGCGGGGCAATTTGCGCGTATTGGCCTGCAAGTGGGAGATGAACTGGTGGTTCGTGCCTATTCGGTGGTGTCATCTCCTTTTGATGAAACTCTGGAGTTTTTTTCGATTGTGGTTCCAGAAGGTAAATTTACCTCCAATTTACAGCACCTTAAAGTAGGGGATGAGCTGTTTCTGGAAAAAATTCCGTATGGTTATCTGACGCTGGCCCGTTATCAGTTGCCCTTGCCCAAAGACTTGTGGTTACTGGGCACTGGAACTGGTCTGGCACCGTTTCTGTGTATGTTGCAAGACTTTGAAACCTGGAGCAAATACGAAAAAATCAATCTGGTATATAGCGTGCGTAGCCGGGCTGAACTCGCTTATGTGGAACGGATTCAGGAAATTGCCGAAACCTTTGGCGAAGGACATAGCGGATTTAAATTTATTCCGATTATTACCCGTGAGCCTGATGCACCTTTGCACGACCGCTTACCGGTGCTGATTGCCAATGGCGAGCTGGAAAAAGCCGCAGGTATGCAGCTCAATCCGCAAACCACCCATGTCATGCTTTGCGGTAACCCGGAAATGGTCGATGATACCAAAGAAGCCTTAAAAGCCCGTGGCCTGATCATGAACCGGCGTGGTGAAGGCAATATTGCAGTCGAGAATTATTGGTAAGTCTGAATTGCTGATTGTCAAAAGCTCATCCTTGGATGAGCTTTTTTATCTGCAAGGTGAATAATGACAGCTTAGTGCAGAATCTTGTTCAGGAATTGCTGGGCACGCTCACCACGCGCTGTATTAAAGAAATCATCTTTACTGCAATCTTCCACAATTTTTCCCTGATCCATAAAGATGACCCGGTTGGCAACCTGTCGGGCAAAGCCCATTTCGTGGGTGACACACATCATGGTCATGCCTTCTTTGGCCAGACCGACCATGACATCGAGCACCTCATTAATCATTTCAGGGTCAAGCGCAGAAGTTGGTTCATCAAATAACATGGCAATCGGATCCATGCTCAGCGCACGAGCAATCGCGACACGTTGCTGTTGTCCGCCAGAAAGTTGTGCCGGGAATTTATTGGCCTGTGCACTTAAGCCGACACGATCCAGATAAGCAAGTCCTTTCTGTTTGGCTTCGGCTTCAGAACGACCCAATACCTTGATCTGGGCAATGCTCAGATTTTCAGTAATACTGAGATGCGGGAACAATTCAAAATGCTGAAACACCATGCCCACGCGACTTCTTAGTTTATTTAAATTGGTTTTCGGATCATTAATTTTAATTCCATCGACCAGAATACTGCCTTGCTGAACAGGTTCCAGACCATTGACAGTTTTAATCAGGGTTGATTTTCCTGAACCAGAAGGACCACAAACCACCACCACTTCACCTTGCCGAATCTGGGTGGTGCAGTCGGTCAGTACCTGAAAATCTTTATACCATTTACTGACATGCTGGAGGTCAATCATGACTTTGGCTTCGTTCATACAGTTAACCTCTGCTGTAATTTTTTAATAATATAGGTGGCGATCATACTGATGGTGAAATAGACCAAACCGGCAAAAATAATATATTGGGTGAGTAAGCCCATCAGGTCACCACGTACATAATTGCTGCGGAAAAAGTCCAACAGGCCAATTGCATACACCATGGTGGAATCCTGAAACAAAATAATGGTCTGTTGTAATAATAGCGGTGTCATTTTGCGAAAGGCCTGAGGCAGTACAATCAGGCGCATGGACTGGCCATAGCTCATGCCGAGGGCAGAGGCCGCATCTGTTTGTCCCTTAGGAATAGACTGGATTCCGGCACGGACAATTTCGGAAAAATAGGCGGCTTCAAACAGCATAAAAGCCACAATACTGGACACCAGTGCCGTATCCATGGTCAGATATTTTCCAGTCACCCCAGTATAGATAAAAGGCACAGCGAAGTAGAACCACATCAGTACCAGCAGCAGGGGAATCGAACGGAACAGATTGACATAACCCTTGGCAATCCAGTTCAACACCTTGATTGAAGACAGCCGCATCAATGCCAGTAAGGTGCCAATAAAGACCCCGCCAATGGTGGCAAAAAATAAGACTTTTAAAGTAATACTCAGACCATGCCATAGAGCAGGTGCGGATAATTGTAAATCCTGAAAAAATGCAGTGAACCATTCCATTATTTAGTCCCCGCAATCAGACCGGGCACCTGAAGGCGCTTTTCCAGAAAGTTCATCAAGCCAATCAGGCAGACATTGATCAGGATAAAAATCAGGGTGACATAGGTGTAAATCTCAATGGTATTTTGCGTATATTCGCTGATGGTTTTCATCTGGGAAATGAGTTCCGCAACCCCGACCAGTGAGGCCACCGAGGTGTTCTTGACACAGTTGGTCAGCTCAGAACTTAAGGGAGGTAAGATCATGCGAAAAGACTGCGGTAAAATCACATAGCGATATAATTGTGTGGTGCTAAACCCCATAGCATAGCCGGCATTGATCTGCCCGGGTGGAATGGCTTCAATCCCGGTACGCACCTGCTCACAAACCCGCGCTGCGGTAAACAGTCCCAAACCAATACTGGCTGAAATCAGCGCCGTGGTATTGGCTCCCAGATCATTGATCCACCAGCTTTGAATGCTGTTCGGCAGAAAATTCGGAACCACATAGAACCAGATAAATAACTGGATCAGTAAAGGCACATTCCGAAAAATGGTGACATAAGCGCTACCAATCGCCCGGGCCGTTGGGCTGGGCAAGGTGCGCATGATGCCCAGCAGGCTACCCAAGAGCATGGCAATCGACCAGGCTACAATCGCAATGACCGCTAACCAGCCGAGGCCAGTCATGATCCAGTTGAGATAGGTGCTATCACCAATCCCGGTCGGTTGTAATAAGACACCCCAATTCCAGCTGTAATTCATGATCACTCCAAAATGGGCTTAAACAGGTGATGCTTAAGCAGATGAATAAGATTCAGAATCTATTGATCGCGATCATGCGGGGTGCTGATCAGGGCCTTCAAGTCATCAGACATGGCAAAGTTCAGGTTGATATTTTTCGGTGGAATTGGCGACTGGAACCATTTCTGGTACATGCTATTGATTTCACCGGAGCTATATGTGGCTTTAATCGCGTCATCTACCACCTGCTTAAATTCGGGGTCTCCCTTACGTAACATACAGCCATAGATTTCATTGATGGGCGCTGTACCTACAATGTGCCATTGTTGCGGATTTTTAGCCTTGGATTTTTCTCCCGCCAGTAAAATGTCATCCATCATAAAGGCAGCAGCACGGCCACTTTGCAGCATTAAAAAGGATTCTGCATGGTCTTTGGCCGAAATAATTTCACCAATGCCCAATTCTTTTTCATGCTGACGAATATAGCGTTCCGA
The DNA here is from genome assembly GCF_013418055.1 of Acinetobacter sp. YH12208. Lineage (NCBI taxonomy): Bacteria > Pseudomonadati > Pseudomonadota > Gammaproteobacteria > Moraxellales > Moraxellaceae > Acinetobacter > Acinetobacter sp. YH12208. The sequence continues at coordinate 172,453 of NZ_VPCT01000007.1, read as the reverse complement.
TGTGGTGCCGGCAGTGGTCACCAGTTTTTTGCCTTTCAGATCGCTAAAATCTTGAATACCAGAATTGGTTGCGGTTAATAGACGGGAACCTACTTGAAAAAAGCCGACAGAGAAATCGACCTGTTGCTGGCGTTCCTTATTATTCGTCGTTGAACCACATTCCAGATCAACCGTACCGTTGGAGACCAGTGGAATCCGGTTCTGGCTGGTCACCAGGTTGTAGCGGATTTTTAAATCAGGAAGATTCAGCTTTTGTTTGACGGCTTCGACCACTTTTAATTGCAGGTCATGGGCATAGCCGACTGGCTGATTCGGATTGTCAGCGATATAAGAAAATGGAATCGAGGAGTCACGATAACCTAATACAATCGTGCCGGACTGTTTGATCTTATTGAGCGTGCCAGAAGTATTCTCGCTGCCTTGCTGATTGCTTGGTGCCTGATTATCACTACAGGCACTCAGTCCCAAGGTCAGGGCACTGGCACACAGCAGCGTAGCGAATTGAGTCTTTGTTTTCATCGTGAAACTCCATTTTTCATTTTCAATTATTATGAGTACGCCTGTTTTCAGGCGCTGCTAAGACAATATTCTGATTATTGCTATAAAGTCTAAGTATTCGTTTATATTCATCTTAGTTGATGATTCAAGCATGACTCAAGCTGAATTTATTGCTGAAATGTTACTGAATCAGAAAAGGAAATCTGTGGGATGCTCAAAGGAATGCAAATAAATAAAGAGATTGAACTACAAGTATAAGAAAGAAAAAGTCACAAAAAAACCTCCAAACTGGAGGTTTTTTTATCGGTTCAAGCTTAATGCACAAACATATCCATCGATTCACGAATTTCTTGAATGGCCGTTTCGACATCGGCGCTGAGCCAGGTCGGTTCAAAGAATCCAGCGTAGTGCTCAAGACGATCCGCAGGGACGACTAAGCGTACCGGACAATCCTCTTCCAATAAACGCCATGGAATAATTGGCACTTCATTGTCAAGCCATGCTGTTACATCTCGGATATCGATAATCATTGCGTTGACACAGTCCGGGAAAGGCATCACGGAAAACTCTTCAGTACGACGACGGAAATACTCCAGGTCTTGCCAGCGCAGTGCAAAACTCGGTTTACTGAATTCGATAATCCCGATCAGATGCTGATCGCGAGTATGATGCAAAGTGCATTGGTGGGTGACATCAGTGTCAAGATCCAACGATACACTTTGTTGACGATACGCCATAGAGCTCGATGAAATAAAAAAATGAGGGACACATTATAGCCCATTTTATAGAAACTGAGCAGTGCTATTGTTTAGCGCAAATTTTAGTGTTGGTTCTGCCCTGAGGTCGCGTACTGAAGCTCTTGAATTTCAAAGGACTGCATACCACTCAGGCAACTCAAGCAAACTGGGATTGGAAAAGAATGGAGAAGCTAAACCTCATTATCAGATTGATTATAAAGCCTTTTTCTTTTCTGATACGCTTTATATCGCTCTATAAGAAGGTTTAAGCGAATAGTGTTGCAATTATTCAAGCGATTAGATGTGTTGATCTGCCAGTAATTTTCTATGTCATTCACATGAGGGGAAAATGAATAGCAGGATAATACTGAGTTAAACCCATTCACCATCAACCAGTAGCGATCAGTGAATTAAAAATGAGCACGATTGCTTAAAGATTATTCTAAATATTATTCATACATATAACTTACATCCCGTCACCATCTCACCATGTTTTGTCACAGAAGCTGTTTTAACTGCTTGTTATGCTAAAAATCTACTTATGAATAACAAAGAGTGAGGATGGTTATGGTCGATGATTTCAATAAAAAACCACCTTTAGATCATCAGACAGCAGTGACGCAAAAAAAGCGTATTCCTGTTTATATCTTGATTTTGGTAGGTATCTTTTTACTGGCATTACTGTTCTATATGTTTGCTGACATGAATCCAGACGCAAATGATGCACCTGCTGGACATCCGAACCCTAGTGTGCAACCTGCGACACCAAACAATACGACTCCAGTCGGTGAACCTACAGAAGCTACTGCAACGCTAGGTGATGGAACAGAAGCAACAGCAACTGCGACAGATGATGCACAGGCGGCTCGATAACTCAGACATATATCAAAAGCTCTAGTGAAACCACTGGGGCTTTTTTGCAATATATTGTGATGTTTAAGCTAATGATAGCTAGCTGGCTCAAGTCTAAAAACATCAAATCTGAAGGTGAATCCGAAAGAAGAAGGGGCTGAATGTTTCAAGGATAGGCTCCCGATTTCAGATAAATAGCTTAATAACAAAGAGGGTAAAACAACATGAATGATTATATGAGAAGTCCGCGTGGCGGCTTCGACGCCATGTATTATTGGGATCAGTTTCATCCCATTCTGAGTGCAATTGCCATATTAGTCATTGGTTGGATCATTGCATTACTGGTTTCGGCAGCAGTCAAGAAAGTCTTGCAAAAACTTGGAACCAATACACATTTAAATACGGCGACAGGCCATCGCTCTAATATCGAAAGTATTATTGCCCGGGTGGTGTTCTGGATTATTCTGATTATTGCCGTAATTGGTTCACTGAATGTACTCAACCTGACCAGTATCAGTGGTCCTTTCAGTAATATGATTCAGCAATTCCTGTTATTTATCCCGCAGTTACTAGGTGCAATTGCAGTCGGATTCATAGGGTGGATTGTCGCCAACCTGGTGAAAATAGGGCTACAAAAGCTACTTGACCGAACCCAACTAGATGAAAAACTCAGTGCTGAAGTGGGTGTCAGTCCCATTAGTCAGAACATCAGTGAAATTGCTTACTGGTTAATTTTATTACTGTTCTTGCCAATCGTACTGTCTATTCTGGGACTCAACGGTCTGTTGTTACCAGTTCAGAATATGCTGACTGATGTCGTAAGCTACTTACCAAATATCTTTATTGCTGCAGTGATCATTTTTGTCGGTTATATTCTGGCAAAAATTGTTCGCGGTATTGTTGAAGGCCTATTAAACAGTCTGAATGTACAACAACAAGCTGAAAAAGTAGGTATTTTCAAAAATTCCAATGTGGCACAGGTGATTGGTTCATTCATCTTCGCCGTCGTGATCATTACTGCATTGATTATTGCTTTTGAAGCATTGGGTGTCGAAGCGATTTCTCAGCCTGCCACGGCAATGCTGTATGAAATCATGAATGCCATTCCGAATATTATCGCTGCTGCCTTAATTCTGATTCTGGCTTATGTGGTCTCTAAACTGGTCGCACGTCTGGTGGTTGAAGTGGTATCGGGTACAGGTGTTGATGAAATTCCTGCCAAACTGGATGTACAGCGTTTTTTAGGCACCACTAAACTTTCGAGTGTGGTCGGTTATCTGATCGTATTGTTCACCATGTTATTTGCGGTGTCCGAAGCAGCAGACCGTCTCGGCTTTGAACAGGTGAGCGGCCTGATTGCGATGTTTATTTACTTCGGCGCCAACATCTTGCTCGGTGCCGTGATTCTGGTGATCGGTTTCTGGCTGGCAAATATTGTCGCGAACATCGTACAACGCGGTGAATATAACAGCTCACGCTGGTTAGCGAATCTGGTGCGTGTCCTGATTATGGGCTTGGTCGTTGCCATGGGTCTACGTGCCATGGGTATTGCCGACTCGATTGTGAACCTGGCATTTGGTTTAACGCTGGGTGCTGTCGCAGTAGCATTTGCTCTGGCTTTTGGTCTGGGTGGTCGTCAGCCTGCGGAGCGAGTTTTAACAGATCTGATTGATAAAGCAAAACGCGAAGCCAAAGAACCGAATCCAGTCAAAGATCAAGCTGAAAACAGCATATTTTCAGGATTAGGTACTCAGAGTACTTCAAGTACAACGGACATGGCAGGCACGACAGGTGCAGCGATGGGGATGGGTTCTACAGATACATCAATGGGACAATACTCCGACCGTTCACAAAACATGACCGATACTACTGATTCTTCAACCACTACGCCAGGAGCAGGTATTGTGCCAAATCAAGATTCAGACGCAGAGGGTACTACGCCAATGAGTACGGACTTATCGCATACCACACCGGCAATCCTCACCACTGCACCGCAGGATGATGAATCATTGGGTATTGATCCGGTCAATCCGGATGCGGATCAAGCCGTACCTGATTCAGTAAAAGTCGATCCGACTCATCCGCCAGTCAATAATCCATTTGGTTCAACCGGAGAAAAAGAACCAAATGTCGATATTGATCGTTCCACTCAGAAAAAAGATGACCTGAAATAACCTGTCATTTTTAACCAAAATCGGCCACGCTCATGTGGTCGATTTTTTTCAGTCACGAGGAAAAATAAATGAATAGCAAGAAACCCAACAAAGTTCTGGCTCCTTTGGTTATCGCGGGAATTACCCTTGGCTTTTTTACCGCTGCCTATCGATTTATTTTTGTGAAGAGCAAACAGGACGAGCAGTCAGAGCGAGCGCTGGATAGGAAAATACCTGATACAGACGAATTTAACTGAAAGAATTCTGCTGAATAACAAACAATAGAATTTGGCCTTTAAGAAATATATAATATTCAGGTGAATACTAAAATGATTTTGGTATTCTTCTTGCATTAAAAATATAAAAAAGGGAGATCAACATCATGTGGCAAACACTATCATATACATTCAAGAACACTTCAGCAGATGAAGCACCGCCATATTTGCGAGAAGCCACTCGAAAAATGCAGCTGACGATTGACCGTTTAGGAAATACGGCCAATCTCAAGCTGTTTAAGACAGATTATCTGGAATGAACTAAATATCAGTCTTGATGATCTATTGATTAAATATATTCCGATGCGGCATGCGCGGATGACCATGCCCATTGGAAATTATAGCCGCCCAAATGTCCGGTAACATCCAGCACCTCACCAATAAAATACAGGCCTTTCTGCTTTTGACTTTCCATGGTTTTTGAAGAGACTTCGCTGGTATCCACACCACCCAAAGTCACTTCCGCAGTACGGTAGCCTTCTGTTCCGGATGGTTTCACTTCAAAACCATGCAGCCGTGTCGCAATCTGCTCCAGTTGATTATCACTGATATTGCCAATTGGGTTTTCTGCGACGTCAGTCCAGATTAGACCCTGTAATTCAGCCACGACACTTTTCGGTAAAAATTCATTGAGTAAAGTGCGCAATAACACTTTGGGCTGGCTTTGTTTTTTGGTTTTAAAGAAATCCAGCAAATCTACACTTGGTAAGAAATCGACTTGAAAGCTTTGACCGACATTCCAGTAATTGGACAATTGCAGGGAGCTTGGGCCACTTAAACCACGATGGGTAAACAGCAGTGCTTCGGTGAAACTGTTGAGCTCATTGGAGAGTGTCGCTTCTACGGCATTGCCACTCAAACGAGTCGTCACCTCCTTAAATCCATCAGAGAAAGTGAAGGGCACCAAACCGGCACGGGTTGGATAAACATGATGTCCAAACTGTTTTGCGATATCATAGCCAATGCCCGAACCCCCCAGCGTCGGGATGGACAAGCCACCCGATGCCACCACCACAGATTCAACCTCAAAATATCCAAGTGATGTAGCGACTTGAAATCCTTGATCATCGACTGGATTGACTGCCTTTACTTCGCAGCTGGTTTTAAGATCGACCAGACCGGTCTTGTCACATTCTGCCAACAGCATCGACAGAATATCTTTTGCACCATTGAGGGTAAACAGTTGTCCATGTTTGCGCTCTTCATAAGCAATACCATATTCACAGACCAGGCCAATAAAGTCCCAATTGCTATAACGCGTTAATGCTGAAATGACGAAATGTGGATTATGCGAAATATAATGGCTTGGTTCGACCTCCAGATTGGTAAAATTACATTTACCGCCGCCAGACATCAGGATTTTTTTGCCAACTTTATTGGCTTTTTCCACCACTACGACTTTACGTCCACGTTGTGCAGCCATATACGCCGTCATTAAACCTGAAGCACCGGCACCTATGACGAGAACATCGTATTGCTTGGAAGACATAAAACACTCGAGGGAGAACAAAAGGAAAGCATTATAGACAATTTTATTTCCGCTTTCTCTATTCCTGAACAATCAACAGGCTGATTGCCAATCCGTATTAGAGTTTAAACATAAAATATTTGTAAGTCGGCTTAAAATCATGCATAGTTTTTGTACAGTTTTACAAAAGTCACAATAATAAGGCAGGGCTTATGGCAACGTCAGAGGATCTAAAACAATACAACCTGATCAGTTATATTCTTTATATTCTGGGGTTTTTTCTGGGTGTGACCCCATTTATAGCCATTATCATGAACTATATTAAACGTGATGAAATGCGCGGCACCTGGCTGGAAAGTCATGTGGACTGGCAGATTAAAACCTTCTGGGTCAGTTTGCTGGGTTATATTGTTGGTGGCTTATTAACTATGATCTTGATCGGATTTCTAATCATATTTTTGGTCTTTATCTGGCATATCTACCGCTTGGTCAAAGGGATGATTGCGCTGAATAATAATCAACCGATTCAGGCTTAAGCAATTGTAGAAGTAGTATCCATGTTACGGCCTTGCAACCCACCGCTATGAATCACCAGCAGTCTAGATCCTGCTGGGAAATAATCTTTTTCAATCAAATCAAAGATGCCCATCAACATTTTAGCGGTATAGACCTGCTCTAGTGGAATGGCAAATTCGGTTTCAAAATCCCGAATAAACTGCATGAGGGCTGTGCTGGTTTTGGCATAGCCGCCACAGCAATAATCATCCAGAATAGTCCAGTTGGTTTTGCTGGTTAGTTGCGCGACTTCATCTTTTAAAAATGAGCCTTGCAGCGCTGAAAATCCTAAAACCTGCTGATGAGCCTGACTGGCTTCGATCAGACCGGTGATGGTTCCACCAGTGCCTACTGCGCAGCAAACCACATCAAATTGAGCATCTTGCGGGCTTAAAATTTCCCGACAGCCCTGAATGGCCAAAGCGTTGGTTCCACCTTCAGGAATGAGATAATGCTCAGGAAATTGTTGTGCGATTTCGGCCAGATACTCAGGCTGTTGCTTGCGACGATAGTGTTCACGACTGACAAAATGTAGCTGCATCCCCAACTGCCGTGCGGTGGCTAAAGTCGGATTGAGTGGCCGATGGGCCAGCTCCTCACCCCGAATAATCCCCACACTTTGAAAACCAAACTGCTGTGCGGCAAATGCAGTGGCCGCAATATGATTGGAATACGCACCACCAAAGCTGAGAATCTGCCGATAACCCTGTCTTTGTGCTTCCAGAAAATTGTATTTCAGTTTAAAAAACTTGTTGCCTGAAATTTGCGGATGTACCAGATCCAGACGACGTATTGTTAAAATAATATCGTGAAAATTAATCTGTTGATCGGGAATATTTTGGGCAATCTCTGCAAACATAAAAATTAACACAGTCAGTTATTCGGCCATTATAGCGAAAGCAGTAAAGATCAGGGATTGAGAATAAGTCATTTTCAGGCATGAGATAAAAATTGACGCAGAATGTCACAAATATTCTGCTGATTATTTAAGCAGGGATGCTAATCTAAATACAGGAAACCCTGAGGAGGGTAGAATAATGAAAATATTGTCCTATGCTGTTTTGGTCGGCGTAATGCTCAGTTTGTCGGGTTGTGATGATGCGATGAATAAACCTAAAACAGAGACCCGTACCATGATTATTGGCGGTGTACCGGTACATGATCAGGATTACCAACTGTTAGGCACGCAATTCATTGCTCAGGATCAGTTAAAACAGTAAGCCATTACAGTAACTAAAATTCCTGACCAATACTGAAATTTTTAAAGCAAATCATCCGGTTTTTGCTTAAAATAATCCTTCAATTTTTAAGTCAGGTTATCTCGTGGAATCATTCTGGATTTTAGGCTCAATTGCTGTTGCCCTGATGTTAGGTGCAATGAGTCCCGGGCCGACTTCTATTTATGTGGCAAAAAATTCAATTGCGATTTCACGTAAACATGGTTTATTTACTGCACTGGGGACTGGTCTAGGTGCAGCAATTTTCGGTTTGCTGGCAGTACTGGGTTTGCAGGCATTTTTGCTGGCTGTGCCGTCGGCTTATCTGGCCTTAAAAATTTGTGGGGGTCTATATTTACTTTGGCTGGCTTTTAAAATTATTAAGCATGCCAAAGATCCGATTGAGGCAGATTCGAGCATTACCAAACAGATGTCTTTACGTCGCGCTTTTACCACAGGTTTAATCACGCAGTTGTCGAATCCAAAAATTGCGATTGTGCTGGCCAGTATTTTTACCGCCTTATTACCAAAAGAAATTCCGAACTATTTCTACTTTGCTTTGCCCATTTTATGTTTCTTTATTGATGCTGGCTGGTGCTCACTCGTGGCTGTCGCACTTTCTGCTGAAAAGCCGCGCCGTGTGTATTTAAAGTTTAAGGCATTGTTTGACCGGGCAGCAGGTGCGGTGATGACCGTGCTCGGACTAAAACTTATTTTCGGAATGAAATAGTTTCAACACTTGAAGTCCTCATCCTTGGAAAGTGATCATTCTTGCTAGCTTTCCAAGGGACAGCTGATCATTTGAAATTAATCTTTAAAATGCAAGGGGATCCATTGGTAGCTTTTAGCATCTTTAGAATAGACATGCCCAATCCCCGGAAATGGTAAATGTGGTGCTGCCACCGTCTGGCCATTCTTTGCATATTCCGCAAAATACTTTAAGCGGGTTTCAACCGCTTTTTTCGGATCGATATCAAAATCTATAGCGGTCTGTGGACGGTCAAACTGAATGGTATGGGAGTGTACAATATCCCCAATAAATATCATCTCCTGACCCTTGGATTTTAAGCTAAATCCAAAATGCCCCGGTGTATGCCCCGCTGAACTGATCACATCAAAACCATGGATTTTATCGCCAGCTTTAAAGGTCTTTAACTGACCTTTGGCCTGATAAGGTGCGATGGCTTTCTTGATTTTATCGACTGTACCCAAAAAACCGGCCTGTTTTGCTTTTGGTAATTTTTCTACACTTTTAGGATTCATCCAGAAATCCAGTTCGGCTCGCGATACATAAATATTTGCATTGGCAAAATTGGCGACGCCGTTATTACTGATGCCGCAAACATGATCAGGATGTAAATGCGTTAATAAGATCGTATTGACTTGCTCAGGCTTTTGTCCAGATGCCTGTAAATTTGAATAAATAGACCCAAAGTTTGGCCCATTACAGCTAGAAGCACCGCTATCCACCAAGACCAGTTCTTTGCCTGTATTTACCAGGAAAGCATTGACGGAGGTCTGGATGCCTTTGCTTTGGTCAACATAATATTTTTTTAAAATCTGATTCACTTCTGCTTCAGGAATATCCTTAAACAAGGCTTTGGCTAAATAATTGGTGCCATCCAGCAGGGCAGTAATCTGGTAATCTCCAAAGCTGTATTGATAATATCCGGGAACCTGTTTTTGTTGTTCTAAAGTGGAAGGCGTTTGTGCGTGTGTTGGGGAAATACCTGCCAATGAACCTAAAGCAAGGAGTGATCCGACAAGAGAAGAGCTGAGGTATTTCATGGCTATTCTTATGTAATTAAAGTCAACTCTATGTATTAGCATGGATATTGATAAAAAAGAATATGAATATATTTACTATTTTTTTAAATCGAAATGGCGATTTAGCATCTGTACTAAAAATTCAGTGTGAATCTGTATATTGATTTTTTGAAAGTAAAGAATGTGTTTTTTGTAAAAATATTATTATAAATAAAATGCTTAGATGTATTTCACTTTTTATTAAAAGCTCGTTAACATAGGGTATTACGAACAAGCTTTGGGTGTCGCGATGAGTTTTTGGAAAAGAAAAAACAATGCCAGCTTTGTATTTTTCATTATTACCTTATATTCACTACTTGGTTTTGGACTGGGCTATGTGATTTGGGAATTTGTGTTGCAAGGCTAAGTGACCCAGCAATAAAAAAGCCTCTAGAGATAGAGGCTTTTTTATGTATTGATTAAGCCTTAAAGCATAGATGGATTGAGATAGTTTGTTCCATCAAGTAGTGCAATGATTTGGTGGTGGTAGTAACCAGCAACTTGTTTTTTTAGGGGATTAATTCGGTTTCTTGAGCTTGGGGTAGAGCTATAAATAAGCTAAGCGTTAATGCTGTTATGACGATTTTTTGATTGAATATTTTCATCGTTATTTTTATCTATTATAAAGACGTGTTTTTTAGCATGCTTCGACTGGGTCTTATAGGCAATAAATAAAAAAATTCTCAATTTAATAATAGAGTGTATACATGAATATTTTTTTAAGAATTAGCATATCAGGACTTTACTCAGTGTTTTTATAATTATTTTATAGAAAAAATCCTGTTATTACCAAGTTTTACTCGGTTATACAGGTGTATTTATTGACTATAAAGAAGAGTAAAGTTAATTATTTAAATGAATAAAAATTATAAAAAAATATTGTTAATTTGTTTATTATGTGGAGATATTGTTTATTTATTGTTAAGATTATTTTGAATTAATAAAAATTTTTTTAAGTCACAAGGATTAATATTTTGAAAAAAACAGCACTCGTTTGTTCTTTAACCTGCTTAGCTTTAACAGCGTGTTCAACAACTGAAACCTCAAAAACAATACAAGCACCGCAAGTAACAGCTGCAACCGCACAAGTAAAATATACGGGCGCTAAAACTGCAGTTTCTATTGGGAAATTTGATAACCGTTCAAGTTATATGCGCGGGATTTTTTCTGACAATGTAGATCGTCTGGGGGGGCAAGCAAAAACAATTTTAGAAACTCATTTGCAGCAAACGGGTTATTTCTCTGTTTTAAATCGTGATAATTTATCTGAATTGCAACAAGAAGCAGGATTTGGAAAATCAACACAATCAATTAAAGGCGCACGTTTTGTACTAACAGGGGATGTTTCTGAATTTGGTCGTAAAGAAGTAGGTGATCACCAATTATTTGGTGTATTAGGTCGTGGTAAAACGCAAATCGCTTATGCAAAAGTTAATCTTAATGTAGTTGATGTAAAAACTGCAGAAGTGGTTCACTCAGTACAAGGTGCAGGTGAGTATGCGTTAAGTGAGCGTGAAGTGCTTGGTTTTGGTTCGACCGCATCTTATGACTCAACATTAAACGGTAAGGTTTTAGATTTAGCTGTACGTGAAGCAGTGAATAATCTTGTGCTTGATTTACAGACTGGTAAATGGTCAAACAAGTAATAGGATTATTCTGTGAAAAATATTTTTTTATTACTTGGTGCTGTGATGTCACTAAGTTTGGTTGGTTGTGCAAGTGGTCCTAAATCTTTATATAGTTGGGGTACATATCCGCAACAAACTTATTTGTTGTTAAGTGTTCCTGAAAAAACCTCTCCTCAAGAGCAGATTGCTAAACTTGAAAAAGATATAGAGAAGGCTAAAGCTAAAAATGCGGCTGTGCCCCCGGGTTTATATGCACATTTAGGGCTATTAAATTTAAATCTTAATAATGGCCCACGAGCAGTAGAGTATTTTGAGTTAGAGCGTCAGGTTTATCCAGAATCAACTGTTTTGATGGATCGTTTACTGAAAAAAATGACAAGTCAAACTATTATTGCAGGAGCGAAAAAATGAAACAGTTAAAACATTTATTCGCTTTAGTTGCAGTAACATTGTTAGTTACAGGTTGTGCAGTAGCCCCTAAAAATACGCGTGATTTAAGCAGCTACACCGCGCATATGCCAAAGTCTATTTTGGTGATGCCACCTGTGAATGAATCTCCTGATACACGTGCAATTTATAGTTATTGGTCAACAGTAACTGTTCCTGTTGCAGAGGCAGGTTATTACGTTTTCCCTATTAGCGTTGTCGATACGATGTTTAAGGAAAATGGTATTTATAACGGTTCTGATGCTCAAACAGTAAGCACTCAAAAGCTACAAGAGATTTTTGGCGCTGATGCTGCTTTGTATGTGAAAGTAAAAGAGTATGGTTCGAAGTATCAAGTGATTCAAACGGTAGCTACGGTAGCTGTAGAAGCTAAATTGGTTGATTTAAAAACTGGTCAACTTCTTTGGGAAGGTTCAGAAAAGCAGATCCTTGCTAACAGCAATAATAATGCTGGTTTAGTGGGTATGTTGGTTGGTGCTTTGGTGGATCAAATCTCGAATCATTTAAGTGATAAGGCGTATGTACTATCAGGTACGGTAAGTCAATTGTTGTATTCGCCACGGTTGAATCAGCAAAAAGGTTTGTTATATGGACCAAGATCTCCGAATTTTTCACAGAATTCGATAAGTCCTCAGCAGTAAAAAATCCCCTCAATTGAGGGGATTTTTATATTTAGGTCTAAAAATTAAGACACTTTATCACCCGGTTGAGCACCAGATTCAGGTGAAATCACCCAAACGCCTTCGCCATTACCCGCAGCTAACACCATACCGTTCGAAATACCAAAACGCATCTTACGTGGAGCAAGGTTCGCCACCATCACCACCAATTTACCTTTTAAGTCTTCAGGTTGGTAAAACTCACGAATACCGCTAAATACATTACGTGGCTCAGCTTCACCGACATTTAAAGTCAATTGAAGAAGTTTGTCAGAACCTTCAACGTGAGCTGCTTCTAAAACTTCAGCGACACGCAGGTCAACTTTCATAAAATCATCAATATTAATGATTTCAGCTTCGCCGACTTTAGGTTCAGGTTTAGTCGATGCTTTCTTCTCTTTTTTCTTTTCCACTTTAGGCGTTTCAGCAGGTGCAGCTAAAGAATCTTTAGACGCATCGACCATTGCGGCAACCGCTTTTGGATCTACACGTTGCATCAATGGTTGGAACAATGCAATTTCGTGACCGACCAGAATCGTTTCACGAGAAGCGAAGTCGAAAGATTCTAATTGCAAGAAATCTTGAACTTGTTGCGCCAGTGTTGGCAACACCGGAGCCAAATAAACAGCCAATTGACGGAACAAGTTAATACCGACAGAACATACGTCATGTACTTGTTGTTCCTGACCTTCCTGCTTCGCCAGCGCCCAAGGCTTTTTCTCATCGATATATTGATTGGCTTTATCTGCAAGTGCCATGATTTCACGAATCGCAGCAGAGAATTCACGTGACTCATATTGTGCTGCGATTGAATCACCCGCATCAATGAAGCTTTGAACCAATTCAGGCTCTGCACAGTTTGCACTTAACTTGTTATCAAATTTAGTATTGATGAACTTCGCACAACGGCTGGCAATATTGACCACTTTACCAACTAAGTCAGAATTTACTTTCTGCACAAAATCATCCAGGTTCAAGTCAGAATCTTCAACTTTGTCTGAAAGTTTCGACGCGAAGTAGTAGCGTAAATATTCAGGGTTTAAATGCTCTAAATAGGTTTCCGCTTTAATAAATGTGCCGCGAGATTTCGACATTTTCTGACCATTTACAGTCAAGAAACCGTTTACAAATAACCCTGATGGCGTACGGTAGTTTGCACCTTCAAGCATTGCCGGCCAGAACAGCGCATGGAAATACACAATGTCTTTACCAATGAAGTGATAGACCTCATTTTTAGAATCTTTTTTCCAGTAGTCATCAAAGCTTAAATCAGGACGTTTGGTTTTGATATAGTTTTCAAAACTCGACATGTAGCCAATTGGCGCATCGACCCACACGTAAAAGTATTTGTTGGGTGCGTCTGGAATTTCAAAACCAAAATATGGCGCATCACGCGAAATATCCCAATCATTCAGGCCATTTTCAAACCATTCATCTAATTTGTTGGCAATCGAGACTGGTAAACGGCCTTCATCACGTGTCCATTTTTGCAGGTATTCACCAAAATTCGGCAACTTAAAGAAGTAATGGTCAGATGATTTTTCGACAGGTGTTGCACCGCTTAAAGTCGAATGTGGGTTCAATAATTCGGTTGCATTATAAGTTGCACCGCAAACTTCACATGAATCGCCATATTGATCTTCTACTTTACATTTCGGGCAGGTGCCTTTAATGAAACGGTCTGAGAGGAACATGCCTTTTTCAGGATCGAAAAGCTGGGTGACAGGACGAACCGCAATATTGCCGGCATCACGGTTTTTGAGATAGATTTCAGATGCACGTGCGCGGTTGGTATCGCTATGGGTAGAATCATAATGATCGAAGTGCACTGCAAAACCGTCAAAATCACGAATATGTTCTTTTTGCACGTTGGCAATTTGTGCTTCCGGTGAAATCCCGTTGGCTTCAGCACGTAACATGATGGCTGTGCCGTGAGCATCGTCCGCGCAGACATAAGTCACATCATGACCCATTGCACGCATCGCACGTACCCAAATATCAGCTTGGATATAACCGAGTAGGTGACCCATATGAATCGGGCCATTGGCGTATGGAAGGGCGTTAGTGACTAAGATATTACGCACGGATATGACTCTCTCATTCGTATATTATGCAAGGTGGATGATTTTACCTGATGCAGGTCCGAATACAAAGCAATCCTTTAAGCGAATCAATTCCATTTCACCGCTAATTCGTGTCGAAAGGTCTTTGTATTTACAGAATGTCTTGGAAATGTAGATTTCTCTATATTGCGTTGCCAATAACAGTGATAATAGGCCATTGATCTAAAAGCTTTGAGCTAGAAAACCATGATTGACGAAGATGATTTTGATTTTGACCAACCTGTCACGCGTATTAAACAAAATGCAGCGAGTCAAAAACAGTTGGGCAGTCAGATTTTAAAAGATGCAGAAGCTTATCTTGAAGACATCTCGGCAGATGAACATACACTTTTAATCAAAAACTTATCGGGTTTAGTCGCGCAAGATGCTTATTTCCAAGTGCTGGCAGATCAGCTCGATCAACCGATTGGCGCAAAGTTTGCCAATGATGCTTTAAATTTGATGCATTTTTGGCCGGCCATTCACCAGCTTGAAGATATTGAGCAATTTAAGCTACTCGATATGATCAATAGCGAATATTTCCAGACTGAAATGCTGAAAGCCTTCGATGCCTTAGAGATTGATGAAGACATCAAAGCCAAGCGCCGTTTGGTGCTGCTTGAAAGCTTGAAAATGTACAAACTTGGCTTTTACAGCGGTTGTATTCCAAATGTTTATGCGCAGCTCGAAGGTATTTTGACAGATATCCTGATCAAAGCAGGTTTCCTCAAGCAAAATGGCACCAAGTTTGTCGATGTCTATAAAATCGTACCGGGTTTAAAAGGCAATGAAATTAAAAGCCTGTGGCATAAGTCTAAAATTGCGATTGAACTGAATCCGTATTTTGCTGAACTTGCTGCCTATAAAATGGATTCAAGCTCGAATGTGACCATGAGCCGTCATAACATGCTACATGGCACAGATGTCGACAACTTCAATCAAGCACGCAGCTTCATTCTGTTGATCTGGTTGTTCTCTGCGCTCAGCTTTATGAGCACCTTGCGTGTCTGACTTGAAATAATATCTCCTGATGCATTTGCATCCTATAAACATCTGCTGTGAATTGGCAACACTGATTCTTTGGCTTTGGAAACTATGCTATAACGGCATTTGAATGAGAAGCCAAAGAAAATGTGCTGACAGGCTTTGTCGAAACCTCAAGTAATCGATGGACTTGAATCGCCAGAATCCAAAAGAGTTGGATTATTCATCTTTGCAATACTGATTGGGCGCAGCTCATGCTACAGACTGCAAACAATAGCAACAACATGTACAGGCTTTGTTGCAGTTTGCTTACTGCGCCCGATTTGCCCCACACTTTGTGCTAAAAAATGGCTGATTGTTTATATGATATGCCTAAGGAGGGTACCTCATGACTCAGCAGAACCAGAGCAATAGTTCAAAGCAAAATCAAGACAAAGAACAACATGAGAAACAATTAAATCAGAAAGCCAAAGAAGAGCAAAAGCAAAACCAGAATGACCAGAAGCACAATCAGTCGCATGATACACAAGACACAAAGCCACACCAGACTGATGAAAATTCTGATAGTAAACAAAACTCTAAAGATACAGGTACTGACTCGGAATCGAAGGATGAAGACTCTAAAGAGCAGCCATCTGATCAAAAAAATGATTCAAAAGACGGGCAGTCAGACAACAAAACCGAAAGCTTTAAGATGGATGACTTAAAAGCCAAGGCCATTGCGATTGGTGAGGAGCTATTACAAAAAGGCGAAAAACTTCTGAATGAGCTAAAACATGGCAAGTCCAACGGCCAGAAAAATGATGATCAAGGTTCAGATGACGCAAAAAAGGCAAAAGCTGATCATAGCACTGAAGATAAATCATCGAATCAGTCAGATAAACAAAATGCTAAAGAAGCTCAGACCGATCAACAGGCAAGCATGGCCAATTTAAAAGATGAGGCTGTACATAAGTTTGAAGATACAAAACAAAAGATTACTGAGTTAGTCAGTGAAGCCTCTACCAAGCTGGGTGAGCTGAAACAGATGGCGGCTGATAGCATGAATAAAATGAAAGAAAATCAATCTCAGGGCAATGATTCTGATCAGCAAAAAGATGCCAAAGCTCAAAATTCAGAATCGAAATCAGATCAGTCTGACAAGAGTGAATCTAAAGAAGATCAGGATAAAAATGCCAAGGATCAGCAGCACAAGTCTGAAAATAATAAAAATCATAAATAGACTGTGATTATTGTAGAGCCACTTTAATCAAAGAAGGTTAAAGTGGCTTGCTACACCTAAAATCAATAAAAATTCTTTTCACATCAAAAAGAATCCAGTTGGCTTTACTTTGATTGATTCACTTTTAGCATGCCTATCCGCTACAATCCAACAAAACCAAGTAAAATGGTTGGAAATTGCAGATATCTCTTCGATCTTCTCGGCAGAGTGCTTAACCTTAAGCGAAAACCCCGTTAAACTATGCCATTCGGATATCTATCTATAGTTTTGGAGTAACCTATGTCGTGGCTTTCTTCGCTCAAATCGGTCTTTTCACCTTCACAGGAGGTGAACGAAGAAGCTGTGCAAAAAGTATTGCAAAACTATCTGTTGCCAAATTCAAATGATCCGCTCAAACAGCGTATTACTCAGGTCAATGTTCAAGCTGAGATCCTACAAATCACCTTAAATACTTATCCTGAAGAAAAACAAGATCTGCAACAAATCCATGATGAACTGGCGCAAGCTTTGCAAAAATGTGGTATTCAAGAATTGAATATGCATGTGATTCAGCAAAAAACCGGGCCTAAAAGTCATAAATCGGATGGCTGCGGGCATAAGCATGCCGAAGGTGAAAGCTGTTCCAGTCAGCCTAAAGCAGAAGCAAAACCCAATCTTCCTCCTGTGGTGGATGCCTCCGCTCAGCCTGCAAAACAAGAAGAAGCTGATCCCAATAATCCACCGATTCAAAAAGCTGCACCTCAGCAACGTGATGTACCAAAACATCCACGTATTCAAAATGTGATTCTGGTGTCATCCGGCAAGGGCGGTGTAGGTAAATCGACGACTACAGTGAATCTGGCACTGGCTCTGCAAAAATTAGGCTTAAAGGTCGGTGTGCTGGATGCCGATATTTATGGTCCGAGTATTCCGACCATGCTCGGTAATGCGGGCAAAACGCCGATGATCGAAGCGGAACAGTTTGTCCCTATCGAAGCCTATGGAATGGCAGTGTTATCGATTGGCCATTTAACTGGTGATCACAATACTCCAGTGGCTTGGCGTGGACCGAAAGCCACCGGTGCATTGATGCAATTATTTAACCAGACCTTATGGCCAGATCTTGATGTTCTGATGATTGATATGCCACCCGGTACAGGTGACATTCAGTTGACATTGGCACAGCGCATTCCGGTAACCGGTGCAGTGATTGTCACCACACCACAAAACGTGGCCCTACTTGATGCGACCAAAGGCATTGAGCTGTTTAACCGTGTGCAAATTCCGATCATGGGCGTGATTGAAAATATGTCGACCCATATCTGTTCAAATTGTGGTTTTGAAGAACAGATTTTTGGCACAGGCGGTGGAGATAAACTGTCTGAGCAATATCATATTCCATTATTGGGTCGCTTACCTTTAGATGCTGAAATTCGTGAAAATGCCGATGCTGGCACACCTTCAGTCATTGCCGGAGATGATGCAGCCGAAAGCTATATGCTGATTGCAGAAAAAATTGCAGCGCAGCTACCTAAGGCCGAAAAAGATCAGAGCCGAATTTTCTAATTGACCCATTAAATAGAGAGTTCACATATTTAAGCCCTAATTCAAGTTAGGGCTTTTTTATTAATAATTCACGGAAATAAACAGCTTTAAATTAAGAAAATTGACTGAAATGACTGTTGCGTATTGGTTCCCAAAATGGTTTCAAGTGATTGAATTAAATTGATTTAATTCAGTGTGAATTCTGATTATATGTTCTCTTACAATTATTTTTTTGCAGCATTGACCGAACTATTCTATGCTACGCGGATTAGAGCGAGGTCAAACTATGATTTCATGGTTTTTTATTGGTTTAGTGGCAACCATTCTTTTAACACCAGGCCCAACCAATACCTTATTGGCATCTTCAGGCATACAGGTCGGATTTAAAAAAACATTTCGTTTAATTCCTGCTGAAGCCTTTGGCTATCTGATTGCCATTAGCTTTTGGGGCATTCTGATCGGAAAAATTTCCGTTCATCTTCCGCTTTTGCCGACCATTCTCAAGCTGTTTAGTGCCGGCTATATCCTTTTTCTGGCTGTGAAATTATGGCGCACGGCAGAACTCAGTGAAAATTTTGAAAATGTCTCGATTCGTGCACGAGAACTATTTCTGGCAACCTTGTTAAATCCTAAAGCACTTTTATTTGCTTCAGCGATCTTTCCGGTGATTGTCTGGAAAAGCAGTCAGCACTATGTGACTCATATGTTAGTATTCCTGGTTTTGCTGATTCCGATTGCATTCTTCTGGACTTTCCTCGGCTCAATACTGGCCAGAAAAAACAGTCGCTGGCTCAATCAAAAAAACCTGCAAAAAACCGCATCACTGGTGTTAATGAGCTTTTCGATTCCTTTAAGCTATTCTGCACTTTTAAGTTTATAAGCTGATATCTATCAGCAATTTTTTATCCACTGTGGCTGCAAGCGCTTCACTTATTTTCATTGGGGGCAATTTCAGTTAAAGTACGTCGCAATAACTTGTTCTTAAGATTTTTGGATTATATCAATGGCAATTAAGTCTGATCGTTGGATTCGCGAAATGAGCGAAAAACACGGCATGATTGAACCGTATGCAGAAAACCAGGTACGTTTGGATGAAAATGGTCAAAAGCTGATTTCGTATGGCGTATCGAGCTATGGTTATGACGTGCGTTGTGCACGGGAATTTAAAGTATTTACCAATGTGCATTCTGCAATTGTCGATCCGAAGAACTTTGATGAACGCAGCTTTATTGATATTGAATCGGATGTTTGTATTATTCCACCGAACTCATTTGCATTGGCCCGTACCATCGAGTATTTCCGTATTCCACGTAATGTACTGACGGTTTGCCTGGGCAAGTCGACTTATGCGCGTTGCGGTATCATTGTCAACGTCACTCCGCTTGAGCCAGAGT
This sequence comes from Acinetobacter sp. YH12208, assembly GCF_013418055.1. NCBI lineage: Bacteria > Pseudomonadati > Pseudomonadota > Gammaproteobacteria > Moraxellales > Moraxellaceae > Acinetobacter > Acinetobacter sp. YH12208. The sequence goes on along the minus strand of NZ_VPCT01000007.1, from coordinate 152,932 downwards.
GGGAAGGTCATGTAACTTTAGAGTTCTCAAATACCACCAACCTTCCTGCGCGTATTTATGCAGGGGAAGGTGTCGCACAAATGCTATTTTTTGAGTCTGATGAAGTGTGTGAAACGTCATATAAAGATCGTGGCGGAAAATATCAAGGCCAAACTGGCGTTACTTTGCCGAAGACCTAAGCAGTTTAAAATATTGAATAACGGGACTATATGTCCCGTTTATTTTTTTGAGATTTTCATTCATCGGAAACTCAGGTTTTTACTTCAATTGACTTTGGCATCTGTATTAAAAGTCAGCATAATAGATTCCGAATAACCATAAAAAAGATGCAATGCATCATAAAAAACAAAATGTAGCGGCTGGGAAGCTGAAACATAAAGATGCGGAGCATCGGATAAAAAGGAAAGAGTGAGATGACTCAGATAAAAGATCTATTTAAATTTCGCAAAAATTATTTAGCAATGACAATTGGTTTAATCCTGTTGCCTTCTGCGCATGCGATGCAGGAATTATCAGATTCTTCTCTTTCTGACACCACGGGTGAGGGGGTTGCGCTCGTACTTGATGATTTTAAAATGGTGTTTCAAGGCCCTAAAGATATTTCTGCTGGTTCCAGTTATGCCAGAGGTATTGAAAATCCGGGACAGGCGGATACGGGTTTTATTCGCATTATTCCAACTGGTGAAAACTATGAAAAGCTAGGGGAGCGTTTATACGATAAAGTTTATAGCAATACTTACCATAATGCTTATCTAGCTGAACGTGCGAGAATCTATAACCATGTATATGGAGATACGTATACATCCAGCCGAGATACTTATATTACGGACAATCGCACGCGTATAGCTAGTGAAATTGCTACTGAATATACGACTGCATACCGTACTAAAAAGGTGCAAGATATCTTAGAAACCCCCATTATGAAACAGTATTATGATCAACGTTATGAAGATTATTGGGATGGTTTAACAGGTATATATTCCATTATAAATGATGGAACGGATACAAATGGTGTAAGTGGAACTTGGCATAATAAGGAAAAATCATCTCAGCATGCTTTAAGAAATACGCTTGAGATGATTGAGTTGTTGTATGGAAACAATTATGAAGCGAATCTTCCAAATTCACCTTTTTACCAAAGTTTTAAACAGCAGTTTCCAAGCTATGTTCGTGCAAATGTCATTAAAAATACAGTAGATAGTCAGCTTGCAGCCAAGACCACTGAAATGCTAAATCAGTTGGCTGCAGATTATGCGAAAGAACAGGCAACAACAGCCAGTAATACCGTGCATGATGAAGTTGTACGAAATGCAATAAATATGGCAAAAGCTGCTGCACAAAATGCCAATATTGGAAGCCTGCGTACCAAGGCAGATGTTTTCATTTATGGTCTGGCATTATCAAAAAGTGATGACTCGCTGAGCACGCGATACAGTAATCAGGGTTTTAGTTGGGGATCTGCAGATAATCCTTGGTTATTCCGGGCAGGAACTGAAAGCGTCAAACAGTTTAAGGACGCTGCTAAAGATGTAGGCTATATTGCTCTAGAAGCGCCTCTTGCCAAGATTGCTCCAGATGAAAGTGATAATAATATTAAATTGGGGTTTTGGAGTGATATTTTTGCACGTGAGCTTAATTCCTCTAATGTTGTCGATCCTATAACAGGTGGGCCCACTTCAGGGCTTGATACAAATTACCGATTAAGAACGCAATTTGTTGCCAATGGTCTCAGTTTAAATGGTTCGCAAGTTCGGTTATTCCAAACCTTGGAATCGGATAATAAGGACTATAATCAAACTTTAGGAATGGCAAGTATCGTTCGTTTAAATACCAATGATCGGCCAGAAACTCTAAGCAGTAGCGATAGCAATCTTAACAGTAAAGGTATTCGTCTAAGTACCGCAGCAAAAACAGATGCACTTGATGGTAATGTCCCGACCCCAGCCTTAAACGGAAGTGCTGCTCCCATATTTCATGATTCTGAGGGTTTATATTTATATAGTCCAAATATTAACCTGGTGCTCGGTAATATGTATCAGCCTTTTGTGGTCGGTTCAGAAGGCAATAATATTATTTTAGAAGTGACACGTATTCCAAATATTCCTGCTATCTATAATCAAATTTATCAGAATTATGGGGGTGGACTAGGAGAATCTGATTTAAAAGGTTCAACCTGTAATGTCTATAGTTGTGGTACGCCGATTAAAAATAATGCTTCAGATGCGACCGTGCTTTATCAAGGCCGTAACGCCACTCACAGTAGTATTTCAATAGGGACTACAGAGCGTATCCCAGGAACAAATTTGCTGCGCGCCAAAGATGGCCCCAACTCCACGGGAGTCGTATTCAAGAGTACTGATGGTATAAGTAAGAATTTTGGGTCTGCAGTCATTGATGGCGTACTGATTCAGCATTTAAAAATTAGAACAACTGGTCTGTAAGGGAGTATAAAAATGTCCAAATTATTGACCCTCTGCGCATTGATATGTACCTCTATGCTCAGTCAAGCCGGATTGGAAGTCCTTAATCAGCAAGAGTTAACTGAGACAGTAGGACAGGGCGGAGCAGACCTTAACTGGACTTTATCCTTAAATCATATTTACGCCACAGATTTAACCAAAGATACAATTTCTCGACTTGATGGAAATGATAATCCACTAGAAGTATTTTATGTTTTAGATCCGACAACATGTGGTGCAACAAAACAGTTTTGCCGTTTGGCAATAGCCCCAAATAATCATGTCGATGCCAATGGGAATAAAAAATGGTTAGTATTTAAAGGTATTCAGGGCACGATTCAGATTGACAAGTTTTCTATCGATGGAACAACCATCATTAATCATCGTAATGAACCGCAAACAGCGATGAAAGTCAGCTTTTATGATGACAAACCTTTGAAAATCAGAAACTTGGGTTTCAGTACAGTGTCGATTGAAACGGGTACAGGGGGTGGTGCACTAGAAGGTTATGCCAATACAGGTACTTATGACACTTATACAGCACGCACCTATAATACCGAAGGCGGTTTTTCTACCTCGACACAAGATGTGCCTTCATTTGATAAGGGGGCCGAAAAAGGTTTTATGGGATTGAATGTTCATGGAAATCTGCATATGTCCGGTAATTTGAAAATATTTGGTTATAACTGTACAGGTGGGGCACAAAGTCGTTGTTAATCGCAGCGTCAAGTACAGCATAAGGATATAAAAATGAAAAAAACAACAATAAAGTTGAAGTTACTAACGGTATGCATGTGTCTTATACAGCAAGCTTATGCACTTGAAACCATTGAAGAGCAGGAATTGAGCGAAGTCACTGGACAAGATGGTATGGTGATTACTCATGAAATTTCTAAAGCCAACATTGCTCAAGTCAATTGGTATGATCCCAATCCAACTGCCAGTACTAAAATGGGTTTAGGTCTACATAATGTTGAAATTATTGGAAAAGATAATAAGCCAATTATTAGTCAACTTGAAATAGATGTAGGTGCTACTTCACAAGGGGCAGGACTTCGGCTTGCTGCAAGTGTTTCACCATTTCAAGCCACTGCAGATTTAAAACTGGTAAAGACAGCCTGTACGACCAATCCATGTAGCCAGTCTGCGAATAGTATTCGGACTGCTGGCGTACAATCTAGTCAAAGTCTAGGTGCATTAGGGATTAGTACCTCTACGCCGCTTAGTGTTCTATTACAAACTACTGCAGGTTTATTTAATAAAGAGGCAATTGCCAGTATCGATTTTCAACTTAAAAATGCCACCATTAGTCATAAACTAGGTGAAAATAGCCTGATTTTAAATGACTTTAACTTTAATTTTGCGGGTCAGGGCTATATGTACATTGACCCCAATGAAGGTGTTGTACTCACTACCCGAAATGGCAATCAAGACCATTACGTGGATTTAAAACGTGTTGAAGATACCACTGATATTGCTATTGGCCGGGTTAATCCGACCAATCCTGGCGTTAATATTGACTTGCGTTATAACACGCCAAATAACGAACGTAAAAATATTATGCGTCTTGGGGCTTCAGGTGCGGTGACCAATGCCAGATTATCCATGAATGCCGATCAAACCCAGATTGGTACTTTTGATGTAAGTAACAAGTTAAATGGTGTTTTACAGCGTCAAGACAAAACTGCAGCAGGATATAGCGATCTGGTGGGTGAAGGGGGTTTGCATCTGGGCTTATCTGCCGACTTTACTGGTGCTGCTAGTGGTCACCCAAGCAACATCGCGCCTACCGTGCTTGAAATTGGTCATACTGGCCATGGAAGCTATGCAGTCCAATTCTCCAATATTAGGCCCCTGACAACACGGAATGCTGATGAAAATTTACATGGTAAAAATGCCTATATCGATTTTGGTGATATTTATATAAATACTATTACGGCTAAAAGTCTCGATTTTATCATCAATGAAAATATGCGAAAAACCTTGGGGCATAGTAGTGATGTACTGAAACAGACACTGAGTACAGCAGGAGATGGAGAGGATTTTGCTTTTATTGCAGTACGAGGAATGGACTTTCAGGCAATTGCTGCGAAAGCACGTTTTATTTCAGATAACTCCTTGACAGAACTTGGTGGGGATGGCGGTTCATGGGGGATTGGTATTCCTATTTATAATTTAAATGCCAATGTCGCGTTGTCTGGAACAACTTATGGAACAGATAATAAGCAGGCAATTGCCTATAACATCATGGCATCGACTGAAGGTTACGGAATTGACAAAAAAACCGGTTTGCCAAGCACTACCTCAATAATATTGATTGATGGCAAGAATGGCGATCATGGTGAGGCAGTTAATTATTATGCCGGCTTTAGAAATATCGATGCTTTAATTAAATCTGAAGGGATTATTGGCTATGAAGATGAAGGGATTTATATTCGTGCCGATAAATTACTGATTGCAGCAAAAGCAGAGCTCGCAATGGGGCAATTACCAGGATCTAAATATAACTGTAGCACTGCATCAGTCAGTAAATGCGGAGGCTATGTGCCTCACGATAATTTTTCTAAACGTGATGATGTACTGACCAATATTGCCTTTAAGCTCGATGGAAATGGTGAGCTTCTGATTATTCCTGGGGTAGATCCAACCGCAAGTTCACCAGATACCAACTTTTTGTCATTTGATGCAAACTTTAAATTTAGGCCACTCACATCAGAAGAAAGTGCAGATAAAGCTAATCTGGGTAGCTACTTTAGTATCTCCAATGAAGATATTGATTTAACAACAGGAGCATTAAACGTTTCTTCGATCAACTTTAACCGGATGGAAGGTCATTTGGGTGTTAATGGGAAAGTTCGTGTCAGTGCTGATACCGTAACGTTGGATAATCAGGTCAAACTCAATTATGAAAATAATATCGCGACACCATTTAAAACCAATTTTGCGATGGCGACCAATGGCAATATGCAAAACATGGCAAGTATTGCACTGACTGGTGGCACTATTCGTAGCACGCTGGGAATCACACCACGCTAAATTCAGGATGAGAAAAATGAAAAAAATAATATTAAAGAGTCTAGTTGCGGCGATGGTGGGATTGAGTGGTCATGTATCTGCATTAACCTCATTAGAAGATCAGGAGCTTTCAAATATTAATGGACAAGCTTTATTGTCAATGGAGGTTCAGGCCGGATTTAACCAAGTTGATAATTTGGGAGAGGCATATGACCAGAGAAATATCTCATTTTATAAATTGGGTCTAGAAGCTGAAATGGAAATTAATGCCAATATTAAAAAACTGCAACTTGGTTGTGGAGGAATTAATGGTGCAACTGGTTGTGATATTGATATTGATCATATTTCCTTAAGTGGTAATTCTGCAAATGGAATGGATCGTGCTGCGACCTCTGCCTTGATTACTAATCCTTTTGTTCAATTTGCTATAAAAAATCCAAATCAGGCATCTACACGTGAAGTTTTGGGTTTCCGTTTAAGTGCAGAAAAGATTTCAGGTCTACTGACTATGGGTACAGAAAATACGGCCACACCAAATGGTATTAATAGTTTTAGTGGATATATGAAGACTAAAGAAGCCAAAGGAACAGCTGTAACTAATCCAAGAACAATGACCTATGCATCAACTGGCAATAAATATATTGAAGGTGCTGTTACGGGAACAATATTGGGGCAGGATCTGGAACTTCATTATAAATCGAATGATTATACTTTTAATTTAACAAGTACCAATGCGCCATTTGTGATTCCAGCCACTATAGTTTCAGGAACACGAATGAGTGAAGTTAAATTAAAGGGGACTGGTACAGTTGACAGAATTGATTTTAGTGGCCCATTAAAGGCCATTTTAAAGCCACTGGATTTATTTGAGCTTACACTGGATAAACAAATTACAGGCTATATGACAGGCCTTAGAACAGATATTACAGTGGATCAAGATCTTGGCTTAATCCATGCATTGTATTTGAATAACCCAGCATCTTTATCATTACAATCGCAAAAAATACTTTGGCCGGGTGCTGCCGTTGCTGCTAATCAAGGTTGGTGGATGGCAATCGAGGATGAGGTAAATCTTGGTGATATTAGTCCAAATAAAGGTGTGGATATTACTAATGCGGTATTAGCACAAACCATTGCAGGGATTAATCATGATTTAACATCAAAACCCAGAGCATGTGGAAGTCTTTTGAATTGTGTATTTGATGGAGCTTTAGATGTGAAAGAAATTAAAAACCCGGCACTTCTTGATTTTCCTTTGAAAAATTTAGAGCTTAAAGGCCAGAACTTTCAACCGAACTGCTTCGGTGGACATAAATTCTGTTAAGTTAAAAAGAATAAAAAATCCCGCACTTGACGGGATTTTTTTATTAAGAAAGCAAAATTATTTCGCGATTTTAGCCAACAACTCTTCTTTGGAAATATTTACAGATTCAGCATCACGGCGACCTTTATATTCAAAAGTACCTGCATCCAAGCCTTTTTCACCAATCACAATACGATGTGGAATACCGGTCAACTCAAGGTCAGAAAATTTAACGCCTGGACGTTCGTTACGATCATCTAGAATTACGTCATAACCCGCAGCAGTGAGTTCAGCATAAAGCGCTTCAGCTGCTTCTACTGTGCGTGGTGATTTATGTGCATTCATCGGTACAATGGCCACTTCAAACGGGGCAATGGCAGTTGGCCAAATAATGCCTTTCTCGTCAAAGTTTTGTTCAATGGCAGACGCAACCACACGTGTTACCCCAATACCATAGCAACCCATGGTCACAGTGAATGGTTTGCCATCTTCACCTAAGACTTTACAGCCCAATGCTTCAGAGTATTTCTGACCCAACTGGAAGATATGACCCACTTCGATACCACGTTTGATTTGCAGTGTACCTTTGCCATCTGGAGAAGGGTCACCTTCAACTACATTACGCAAGTCATAAACTTCAGTGAACTGTGCATCACGTTCCCAGTTTATGCCGGTTGCATGCTTGTCAGCTGTATTAGCACCTGCAACAAAGTCAGACAATACTGATGCTGCACGGTCAACAATGACGGTGACACCTTTTTCAACCAGACCTTGTGGGCCTACAAAACCAGCTGTCAAGCCAAGTGCTGCGATTTGCTCTTCGGTTGCAAAAGTGAGTGGAGCTGCAATTTGTGCATGCTTCTCGGCTTTAATTTCATTCAGTTCGTGATCGCCACGAAGGAATAAAGCAACCACAGGAACAGAACCATCCTCTTTTGCAATGCCTTGAACAAGCAATGCTTTTACTGAGTGAGCTGGATCCGTGCCCAAGAAGGCAGATACATCCGCAATGGTTTTTTGATTTGGCGTATCAACCAGTTTAAGTTCTTGAGTTGGTGCCGCACGTTCGCCGACCAGAACGGCTTCAGCCATTTCAATATTGGCGGCGTAGTCTGATTCGGTCGAAAATGCGATATCATCTTCACCGCTTGAAGCCAGTACATGGAATTCGTGTGAACCTGAACCACCAATCGAACCGGTATCTGCTTGAACCGGACGGAAATCTAAACCAAGACGAGTAAAGATTTTGCAGTAGGCTGCATACATGTCGTCGTAGGTTTGTTGCAATGATTCCTGATTGGCATGGAAAGAGTAGGCATCTTTCATGATGAATTCACGTGAACGCATTACCCCAAAACGCGGACGAATTTCGTCACGGAATTTGGTTTGCACCTGATAGAAGTTGGCAGGGAGCTGCTTATAACTTTTTAGTTCATTGCGTGCTAAATCAGTGATGACTTCTTCATGGGTTGGACCCAGTACAAACGGGTTACCGTGGCGGTCATTGAAACGTAACAGTTCAGGACCGTATTGTACATAACGACCTGATTCTTCCCATAAAGACGCAGGTTGAGTCACTGGCATATAGACCTGAAGTGAACCGACCTTGTCCATTTCTTCGCGAACGATCGCTTCAACTTTATTTAATACGCGAACGCCCATCGGCAGCCAGGTGTACAGACCTGAAGCCAACTTACGAATCATACCGGCACGAAGCATCAACTGATGGGAAATAACCTCAGCATCGTTCGGGGTTTCTCTTAACGTTGCAAATAAAAAGCGACTCGCGCGCATGGAAACTGTCCTAAAAAATTAAGCGTTAAAGCAGAGATTATACAATAAAAAATGAGATGAGCATTTGGGAATGTCACCTCATTGTGTTGCATTAAATTATGCCATGATTTTACGCATCTGACGCAGCATAAAATTCTTAAAGTCATCCAGGTAAGTAAAGATCACGGGGACAACCACCAAAGTGAGCAGGGTTGAGGTGATCACCCCGCCAATCACGGCATGGGCCATCGGCGCACTTTGTTCACCGCCTTCACCCAGCCCTAAGGATAAGGGCACCATACCCATGACCATGGCGCTGGTGGTCATTAAAATGGGACGCAGTCGGGTTTTCCCCGCGGCAATAATCGCATCATAACGCTCTTCACCGCGATCCATGGCTTTTTTAATAAAGTCGATCAGCAGAATCGCATTCTTGGTCACCAGTCCCATTAGCATGATAATCCCGATAATCGAAAACAGGTTCATGGTGGAATTAAACAGGAACAGCGCCAGGAACACACCAATCAAGGATAATGGCAAGGAGGCCATAATCGCCGCAGGATGGATAAAGCTATTAAACTGTGAACCCAACACAATGTAGATAAACACAATCGACAGGGTGATGGCGGTCAGGGCATAGCCTGCGGATTCTGCCATATCGGCATTTGAACCTTGGGTATCAAAGCTATAACCTGGCAGCATATCAAAATTGGCTTGTAGCCGGCTGATATCCGTGCCGATATCTCCTGTAGGACGACCAGCGGTATTGGCTTCTATCAGAACTTCACGTGCCAAATCACGGCGGTTAATTTGTGAAGCACCGAGTTTTTCTTCAAACTTGGCCACACTCGAAAGTGGAATCAGAATCGGCTGATGATTGGCATCGGTTTTATTTGAAGTGATATACATGTTCTGTAAATCACGTGGCAAGCTGCGCTGGTCTTCTGTCAGGCGCAAATTCACATCATAAGTTTCGCCTTTTTCATCCTGCCAGGTGGTGACATCATCACCGGCAATCAGTGGACGAACCACATTGGCAATCTGATTCACGGATAATCCTAAATCACTGGCCAAGACACGATTAATCTGTACACCGAGTGTCGGCTTGGGTTCTTTCAGTGAGGTTTCCAAATCGACAATACCGTCAATCTTGGCAATCTCTGTCATAAAACGATCGGAAATTTTTTGCAGTTCATCCAGGTCGGGGCCCTTGATCGAGATCATAATTGGCTTTTGACCACCCGAAACGGTTTCATCGGCAGATGCAACCGAGGTAATACTGATCCCGGCAACCGATTGCAGGCGTTGTCGAAACTCATTGTTGAGCTCGGTCAGGCTTTTTTCGCGTTCGATCCGTGGTGTCACGGTCACTCGCAGGCTGACGTGGTTTTTACCACGGTCAGTTACACCATTAATTACGCCATAAGTTGCTTTAACGTCAGGGTGTTGACGGATAATCTGATCGACTTGTTGCAGTTTGGCTTGTGAGTATTCAAGCGAAGAATCTACCGGTGTTTCAAACTTAATGCGGATTTCGCCTTTGTCAGGAACCGGTACAAATTCGGTGCCAATCAGTTTCGATAATCCCAAGGCACCAAATAATGAAGCTACGGCAATCATTAAGGTAATGAATCTGAAGCGCAGCGCCAGTTTGAGCAGCTTTTCATAGACATGGCTTAAATTGTCCAGCTTGCCAGAAATCCATCTAAAGAAACGTTTCACCCGTCCGGGTCTTTTATTTGGATCTTTTTTCTTTTCGGCCCAATGTGCAGAAAGCATCGGATCTAAAGTAAAACTAACAAACATCGAAATCAGCACAGCCACACTAACTGTAACCCCGAACTGATAAAAGAAACGACCAATAATCCCGCCCATAAAGGCCACCGGCAGAAACACGGCGACAATGGTCAGGGTGGTGGCCAGAACAGCTAAACCAATTTCTTTGGTGCCATCCAGTGCGGCAGTCACATGATCTTTGCCCATGTCGGCATGCCGGACAATATTTTCTCGGACCACAATCGCATCATCAATCAACAGGCCAATACTCAAGGATAACGCCAGCAAGGTCATCATATTGATACTGAAGCCAAAGGCCCAGATGAAGGTCAAAGTACCTAATAATGCAATCGGCAGAGTTAAACCGGTAATCACAGTGGAGCGGAATGAACCAAGGAATAGCAGAACAATCAGCACGGCAAGTACCGCACCTTCAATAATGGTGCGGGCTACATCGCCAATGGTGCCGCGGATACTTTTGGAAGAATCCACCACAACCTGCAAGGTCGTCCCCTGAGGAAGCTGGGTCTCGATATTTTCTAAAATTTTGTAAGTTCTATCGACGACCTCAATCACGTTAGAGTCCGAGCTACGCAGGATATCAATCGCAACTGCGGTTTTGCCATTTAAAAAGGCGGCAGATTCTAGTTCTGCCTGACTGTCTTGGATCTCTGCGACTTGTCTCAGGAAAATTGGTACGCTATTTTTATTGGCAATGATGAGATCGCCGAAGGCCAAGGGATGCAGCACTTTAGAATTGATCTCAATCACCAGTTCCGAGTTGCCAGATCTGAGTGTGCCGCCTGGAACTTCAATATTTTCAGCCTTTAAGGTATTGATGACACTGTCTACACCAAGGCCAAAAGCTTGCAGTTTTTGCGGTTCTACCTGAATCCGGATCTGGCGCTGTGCATCGCCGAGTAAATTCACCGTTCCCACGCCAGCAACTGTGCGCAGTTGGGGTACAATCCGCTGATCCAGATAAGAACTGAGTGCTTTGATATCCATGTTATTGGATTCAAATACGATCGACATGACCGCATTTGCGGTTGGATCATAACGTTCGACAATCGGATCCTGAATTTCATCACGAAATTCAGCAGTTACCGAGGCAATTTTATCCCGCACATCCTGAGCGGCTGTGGTAGAAGGTACATCTAGGTTGAATTCAGTCGTGATCATCGACAGGCCTTCACTGGACTGTGAAATCACCTGTTTTAAACCAGAAATGGTATTGATCTGATCTTCGAGTTTCTTGGTTATTTCTGACTCGACCGTTTCTGGAGAAGCACCCGGGTAGTTGGTATACACCACCACAAAGGGAAAATCGACATCGGGAAATTCTTCAACGCCCATCCGCTGCCAGGAAGCCAGTCCCAATACCATCAGACAGAACATCATCATGATGGTGAAAACTGGATACTTCACACTAATTCGGGTAAACCACATGTCAATGATCCTGTGTGAGGCGCTTTAGTTCGAGCGAAGTGTGACAGTTTTTTGTAGATCGGCTTCGCTAAATTTAATTCGGCTGACCTGATCGGTGCTTTCCAATCCTTTGACCACTGCAATATTGTCGTTATAGCGCTGTTCCAGTATCTGCACATTGGCCTTGATAAGTTTATTCTGGCGAATCACCCAGACATAGGGTTTGTTCTGGATATCCTGCAGCGTATCTAGGGGAATAATCTGCCCACTGATTTGGCGTGAACTCAAAATATTGCCTTCTACAAAGGAACCGATACTTAAAGAGGGAATTGTTTCATTCGGCGTAGCAAAGAATTCGATCTGGCGACTGGCCTGATCGGCGATCGGGGAAATCCGGCTCATCACTGCAGTGAGCCGATTGGGATTGCCTTGAATGCTGTATTCGACTTGACTGCCTAGCCTTAAGTTTGATTGTAGGTCACTAGGCACGCGTGCCTGAATTTCCAGCTGTTTAGGATCAACAATTTCAAACAGGGTTTGTCCAATCGATACGGTCTGGCCAGGTTCCACCTGACGCTGGGTAATCACGCCACTGATCGGACTGGTCATGGTTCCGTCACGATCTGCTTTCTCGGCAATATCGACATTGGCTTGCTGGGCACGTACATTTTCCAGCTGTGCCTGATAATCGACCTGACTCTGTTCATATTCTACTTTTGAAATAAAGCCCTGATCGAGCAGACGCTTTTTACGTTGCATCATGTTTCGAGCCTGATTGGCCTGAGCTTGAGTAGAGGCCAGATTGGCACGTGCCTGTGCCAGTCGGGCAGCATTGTCCTGATTGTTTAGCCGTACCAGCACCTGACCTTTGGAGACGGTCTGACCGACTTGGGCATTGACACTGGTGGCGGTGGCAGACACCTGCGCCTGAATACTGCTTTGATTGACAGCCCGAATCGTGCCGGTAAACGCAGTTTTTTGAACTGAGTTGCCGGACTGTACTGCAATCAGGTCTTGAGGAATCAGTTCAATGGATGTGGGTGTTTCGGCTTGCTGTACGGGTTCATTTTTATCACAAGCCACTAATAACATATTTAAGCAAAGTGCACTCATGATCAGGAGAGAGCGCGGAGAAGGCATATTTAAACCATGAGCATGTGGTGCAGTTTGCATAAGAGTCCTTGTAGCTTACTGTGGTTTAAAACCAACACAAGCTATCTGTATTTATTCAAGTGCTTTTAAACGGGCGATAATTTTGTCGTATTCTGCTTCCAGATTTCGATAGCGACTTTGTAAAGATTGAATATTTTCTTTTTGGGAAATGAGATTTTTATGATTATTCTCAAGTGTGGTTTTCAGGTGTGCCGGTGGAGCCTTACCTTTACGTAAATATTCACGTTCTTGGCGTACAAACATCACTCGATCTTTTTGCAATTGCTTCATTTGTTCTTGCTGAAAATCAATTTGCTTTTTCAACTGTAGCAGACTGTCATTTTTTTTCTGTAAGGCGGTCTGACTATTATTGTACGCTCGCTTCAGTCTATTGTCTTCGGCGATCCGCTTGGCCTGTTGAGCACGTTGGGGAGCCTGTCTGATATCGGCTTCGGCATTATAAGGACGAGCACGTTTAATGACCTGCATATTCTGGTCAAGCGCTTCATAACCGTAACGGATATGATTGGGCGTCACATTAGTGCTGATATTGGCCACGCCTTTACTATCATAATAGCGGTACCAAGTGGCCTTTTGCTGGATTTGGTTATTGTTGGCACAAGCTAAGGTCACCTGTAATAGTAACAGCACAGCAACAATGAATTGACCAGTCATTTTATTTTTATCAATGACAGCAAGTTTTTCTGAAAACTGACCCATCATTGGCTCCCTAAATTTAAAGTTGACTAAATTACTTATTTTAAAGTAATAATCTTGTTATATTAGACTTAAATTTACGAATTAAAAACTACCGTTAGTCAAAAAAAAAACATCGGCGTGGGTAAAATGTGAAGCTGTTGTTAAAAATAACTGATTTTGTCTACTTGTGTAGAAAATGTTCGTTGATAATACAAGTGACTTTATGTTAAAAATGTTTATCGATCGTAATAAAATAATCCTATGAGCCTTATGGCATAATAGTTTCTAAAATGGGAAGGGTTAAACAAATGGACGATAAATTCCAAAATCTAAAAGTTATGGTTATTGATGACTCAAAGACCATTCGTCGTACCGCGGAAACTCTTCTTCAGCGCGAAGGTTATGAAGTGATTACTGCCGTCGACGGATTTGAAGCTTTGTCAAAAATTGCCGAAGCAAATCCAGATATCGTGTTTGTAGACATCATGATGCCGCGTCTAGATGGCTATCAAACTTGCGCGTTAATTAAAAATTCTCAGAATTACCAGAATATTCCTGTGATTATGCTATCAAGTAAAGATGGTTTATTTGATCAGGCCAAAGGTCGTGTTGTGGGTTCAGATGAATACCTGACCAAACCTTTTAGTAAAGATGAATTGCTGAACGCAATCCGTAACCATATTAGTGCTTAATATTTGATTTTTTTTTTGGGGAATTGGCATGGCACGTATCCTAATTGTGGATGACTCACCGACAGAAACTTTTCGCTTTAGAGAAATTCTTTCTAAACATGGCTTTGAGGTGATTGAAGCAGCCAATGGGGCCGATGGCGTCACCATGGCACAGGCTGAATTGCCTGATCTGGTCCTGATGGACGTTGTGATGCCGGGCGTAAACGGATTCCAGGCGACCCGTCAGATTGCGCGTGGGGCGACCACCAAACACATTCCAATTGTGATTGTCAGTACCAAAGATCAGGCCACTGACCGCGTGTGGGGCAAGCGTCAGGGTGCAGCAGACTATCTAACAAAACCAGTAGATGAAAAACAATTAATAGAAGTAATTAAGCAACACCTCAATGCAGGATAAGCTCTATGGCAGCAAATGGATTTATCGAATTGCTTCGCATTGCGAAACGGGGAAATAAAAACTACGTTTCCAATGACAATGAAGTGAACCGATGGTCGGGCATTGCTTTTGAGATGATGGGGCAATATTTTGTTGCTCCGCTGGGGGAAGTATCAGAAGTGATTTATCCCCCAAAATATACGCCGGTACCCAAGACACAAGCATGGGTGTTGGGTCTGGCGAATATCCGGGGAAGATTGTTATCCGTTTCTGATCTCACTCAATACGTATCAGGGCATAGCAGTCAGTTTTCACCGACTCAAAAAGTATTGTGCATCAACCATAATGACCAGTATGTCGGTTTGGTCGTAGATCAAGTTTTGGGTATACAACATTTCAATAAGAAAAGTTTCTTTTCGAAGAAATCTGAATTAGATGAAAACTTACAAGAATACTGTCAAGGATTTTTTCATCAGCACAACCAGCAGTGGCATGTGTTCTTATTCAGTCGTCTGTTGCAAAATCCAAATTTTATGAACGCATCTATAAAATTTATAAATTAAATGTCGCGCACGAAAGTGATCAAGGCGTCAACCGGGGAGAGGCTGCATGGGCTTTAAACTTAAAAAGAAAAATACAGGTGAAAGCACTGGCCGCAAAGGCGGTAATGCTTTTTTCACTAAGATTCAATCGCAAATAGATCAATTATCACGTGTATTTGGTGATAGTGAAAAGTCAAAACCGCTGATCTATGGGGCAGCAGGCTGTCTTTTAGCCGCACTGATCACTTTATTATATCTTTTTTATAGTGTGCCACGTAGCAACGAACTCACTCAAAGTCTGGGTGATTTACGTCTCCTCTCGCAAACGATTTCGCGCCAAGCAACTGAAGCAACCGCTTCGGGTACACCGGAGGCAATGAAAAACCTAACTGACTCGCAAAAATCTTTTGCTGAGAACCTTGAAACAGTTAAAAATATTCATTCAGATAATGAGGCGCTACAAGCTGTTGATAAACAGTGGACAGAAGTTTCTAGCGGTATTGATCTGATTACCTCGCAACAAAAAA
The DNA here is from genome assembly GCF_013418055.1 of Acinetobacter sp. YH12208. Classification (NCBI taxonomy): domain Bacteria; kingdom Pseudomonadati; phylum Pseudomonadota; class Gammaproteobacteria; order Moraxellales; family Moraxellaceae; genus Acinetobacter; species Acinetobacter sp. YH12208. The sequence continues at coordinate 137,190 of NZ_VPCT01000007.1, read as the reverse complement.
TCATTAACCAGTTATACGACACCAACATTGCCATTGGTGAAGCAATTCCCGGGATTCAGGCGGAATATAACTTGATGGTTGACCAGATGGCGCGTCAAGATATGCCATCGAGCCAGGTGGTGATTGCCAAGAACCAGGTATTTATTGCAGAACGTATTTTACGTTCAATCAGTCTGGTATTGACGGGTAGTGATGGCTCTCGTGAATCGGCGGATGACTTTAGTGCCGATACCGAAACTTTCGGCTCTTATTTAAATGCACAATTGAATGGTTCTGTTGAACTGGGCGTACAGCGTATTGCTGATCCAGCAATGCGTGAATCTCTAGAAGGTATTAAGGCTGAATATGATGAAGTACTCGAATCAGCATCAGCAATTATTCTGAAGAACTCGACTGAAATTGTAAAAGTTCGTCAGGCCGCTGCATCTATTTTTGCCCAGTCTGATGTGCTTTTAGATAACCTGAACAAATTATCAGGTAACTCAGGTCTTAAAACCGTTATTCCAGCCATCCTGTTGATTGCCTTGTTACTTGGTTTCTTGCTTTGTGTATTCAAATTGCTTTCTTTACGTGGTGTATCGGATAAGCAGCGTGTAGGCCGTTTACAAGAAGAATATGACCGTAACCAGAATGCGATTTTACGTTTACTGGATGAAATCGCCGATCTTGCAGATGGTGATTTACGTTCATACGCAACAGTATCGGAAGACTTTACCGGTGCGATTGCCGACTCGATTAACTTTGCAATCGACCAGTTACGTGACCTGGTATCGCGTATTACTGAAACTTCGCAAGAAGTTGCGCAATATACCGCGACCACACAGGGCATTACCAACCAGTTGGCTGAAGCTTCTGAACATCAGGCTCAGGAAATTGCCGGTGCTTCTGCGGCAATTAACGAAATGGCCATGTCGATTGATCAGGTATCTGCCAACGCCGATGAATCTGCTGTGGTAGCAGACCGTTCGGTACAAATTGCTGCAAATGGTGCGGATGTCGTACAACGCTCGATTGAGGGGATGGACACGATTCGTGAACAGATTCAGGAAACCTCAAAACGTATTAAACGTCTGGGTGAATCTTCTCAGGAAATTGGTAACATCGTTGCCTTGATTAACGATATTGCCGACCAAACCAACATTTTGGCATTGAACGCAGCCATTCAGGCGTCGATGGCGGGTGAAGCCGGTCGTGGTTTCGCAGTTGTAGCCGATGAAGTACAGCGTCTTGCAGAGCGTTCTGCGTCTGCAACCAAGCAGATTGAAGGCCTGGTAAAAACCATTCAGACCGATACCAACGAAGCGGTTATTTCGATGGAGCAAACTACAGCCGAGGTTGTACGTGGTGCGAACTTGTCTAAAGATGCCGGTGTGGCACTGGATGAGATTCAAACCGTATCGAATAACCTGGCGAAACTGATTGCGAACATTTCTGATGCAGCAAAACTGCAGTCTGCATCTGCAGGTCATATTGCGACCACGATGAATGTCGTACAGGAAATTACTTCGCAAACCACCAGTGCCACCTTCGATACAGCACGTTCGGTATCTGAACTGGCAAATATGGCCGATGCATTACGTGAATCTGTAGCTGACTTTAAACTACCAGAATAAAGTTAGCGATGATGGGGAGAATGTGCCTTGATTACGATTGAGGCACATTCAAAAAATACAGATAAAGCCTCGACAAGATGTACTTAACCTCAAATGTTAGGTATTGCGTGACGGTCACAATTAAGTTTGAGCGCCCTTCTTGGCGGCATAACGTAAGAAGCATAAGCTATGAAAGAAATATTAAAAAATTTAGTTGAAACGACAACGCTTCCTGAAGATAGTTATCTTGATCAAGATGCAGAAATTCTTGAAATTTTTGTTGAGGAAATCGAAGAAATCTTCGTTGAGTTAAATGCTTTATTTCCAGAATGGCTGGTCAATCCGGATCATCAGGAAAATCTGAAGACCATTCGCCGCCATTTTCATACCCTGAAAGGTTCAGGTCGTATGGTGGGTGCAAAATCGGCAGGGGAAATGGCCTGGGCAGTTGAAGATACCCTGAACCGGGTCTTGTCCGGTTCAATTCAGCTGACAGCGATGGTGCAAAAATTTGCCCAAGCGGTACTGAATGTCTATCAATATGCTTTATATCCAAAATTCAAACATGTACAGGAATTGGATCTCGACCTGCGTCCAATGCTGCTGTTGGGACAACAATTACAACAAAACCTTTCACCTGAACCTGCGTTAGAAGAATTATTAGCATTGGCCGATCATTTGACTGCCGAAGGTCAGACCACAGGGCTGGAAATTGCAGATCATGACCTAAGTGAATCTGCTGCTATTATCGAAACAGCGCCGGTAGAAGTAGCGGTTCGCACTGATATTGAAGAAACCGTGGCCATCTTCATTGAAGAAGCCGAAGAGCATCTGGAAACGATTGCCACCTTCCTGCGTACTGAAGATGAAAAATCACAAGATTATAATGCCCTGATTCGTGCCATTCATACCTTGCGTGGCAGTTCATCGATGGCGCAGATTGAACAGATTTTTGAAGCCAGCTCTAAAGTTGAACAGTTATTTAAGACCTTGTTACAAGATGAAATTGTCTCGACCTCAAAAGAAACAGCCTTACTGATTCAATATGCCGAATTTATCAGTGATTATGTGCATTTATTAGGTCAGGGGGATACCGAAAAACTAGATGCGGTCTATGCCACTTTTGAAGCAGTCTGGAGTGATTATGGCTTTGCGGTCACTGAATCAGATGCGGTTCAAACCCAAGGTCTGGTGTCCAAACTGGTTGAACTGGATATTGACCTGTTGCTCGATGCTGAGTTTGAATTCGATAAACGCGCACAAGTCGATTATCCGGAATATATCCAGGCACTGAGTCAACAGGCTGCAGAATTACTGGCGCATACTGATAGCCGCGCGGCCAAAGGAATTCATGAATTCACGGCAGATCTGAAATCGGCTTATGATGCCCTGCTTAAAAAGCCGGTGCTGTTAAACAGCAATTATGCTTATGAACTGTTTGCACAGGCACATCAGGAATTTATTCATTTATTTGATACCCTGGCTGCAGGACAGCGCGTCATTCTAAATGATGACATTCAAAAAACTTTAAGTGAACTGTCGGCATTTGTACAACAGGATCTTGAGATCTTTGCTGAAGAGACTGAAAAGTCAGGCGTTGAGCCGACCACAGATATTATCCCAACGGCTGACACCTTAACCACAGGCAGCGTAGATTTCGCTGCCTTGAGCCAGCGTATTGCAGCCGATCGTCAACAGCGCGAGAGTGCTGAAACCAACCGTGATTTCGATGAAGAACTGTTAGGTATCTTTCTGGAAGAAGCCGATGAATTGCTGGCAGGTATTGATGAAGATCTGAATACCTGGAGCAAAAAACAGGATGATACGACTTCACTGAACAATCTGATGCGTCATTTGCATACCTTAAAAGGTGGTGCAAACATGATTGCGGCTTCGCATATCGGTTTGATTGCCCATGAACTGGAAAGTATTTATGAACGGGTGATCCGTCAGCAGATTGCCGTAACACCTGCTTTAATCCAGATTGTCCGTCTGGTACAGGACAATGTGTCCGACCGTATTCAGTCCATTCGAGATGATGGCATTGATTATCCGGCGACAGAAGCGGTGGCAATTTTACAAAATATTCAGGCACTACTTTCTGGGCAAACGCTGGCTGCTGTTGAAAGCACAACTGCTGCATTCAACGTGACCGCGTTAGAGACGCTATCAACTCCTGAAGTGCCATTCGAAGAATCAGTGGCGACAGAGCAGCCTGCAATTGGTCTGGCTGAAACAGAAAAATTAGTTGAAACTGTTGAAACCCCTGGATTTACTGAAAATCAAGTTGAACGCTCTGAAGAAGATGAGCTGAAATCAATCGTTGAAGAAACCTTCCTCGAAGAGTCTGAAGAAATTCTGGCCAATGCAGAGAAGCTGCTCAATCAATGGTTTGATCAGCGTAGTGACCGTAGTTTATTACTTCAGTTACAACGTGCTGCCCACAGTATTAAAGGTGGTGCACGCATGATTGAAACTGAAGAGGTGGCCAGCATTGCCTATGAACTGGAAACCACTTTCGAGCAGTTTGCAGTTTATCAATTTAACTCGAATGCCTATGATGGCTTATTGCAGAAAACACTGGCCTGGTTAAAACAGGCAATTTTCCAGCGCGACTATAGCGGTTTTGAGCAGCTTCAAAGCAGTCTGAAAAAGATTGCTTATGTGGACGTCACTGCGCAATTGCCTGAGCGTCTGGCAAAAACAGAACATCTGGTGGTCAGTACCGACTTTGGTTTTGTTGAGGGTGATGGTACTGAACCGCCACAGATGATGGGTGAGTGGGCGAATACAGGCAGTAGCGATAGCAATAACGAGATGATTCGTATCTCTGCTGATCTGGTCGAGAAGATGATTGACCTGTCGGGTGAGAACTCGATTAACCGTTCGCGGATCGAGATGGATCTGGGTCAGCTTGGCAATACCCTGAACGAGATGGAACTGGCGATCAAACGACTTGCCGACCAGTTGCGTCGAATGGAAGGCGAGCTGGAATCACAGATTATTGCCAAACATGGTTCAGAAAATTCGCGCTATGCCGACTTCGATCCGCTGGAAATGGACCAGTATTCATCGTTGAACCAGTTATCCAAATCTCTGGCAGAATCAGCATCGGATCTGGTCGATTTCAAGAGCACCTTGGCCGACAAGATTCGTGAAACTGAAGGTCTATTATTACAACAATCGCGTATTCAGGCCGAGATTCAGGAAAGCCTGATGCGTACCCGTCTGGTGCCGTTTGACCGGATGTTGCCGCGTTTACAACGTATTGTGCGTCAAACCTCAACCACCTTGAACCGTCCTGCCGAACTGATTGTGCAGAATACTGAAGGTGAATTGGATCGTAATATTCTGGAACGTCTGGTTACGCCATTTGAACATATGTTGCGTAATGCGATTGACCACGGTCTGGAAGATACCGCAGATCGTCTGGCATTGAACAAGCCGGAAGTGGGTTCTATTGTATTGAACATCAGCCGCCAAGGAACCGATGTCATCGTTTCTTTCAGTGATGATGGCAAGGGGATCGATGCGGAGAAAATTCGTGAGAAAGCCCTCAGTCTGGATCTGATCAAAGCCGACCAGCCGATTGATCAGGATGAAATACTACAATATATCTTCCATCCTGGTTTCACTACCGCAAAAGCAGTCACCCAGATTTCTGGTCGTGGCGTTGGTCTGGACGTGGTACAAAGTGAAATCAAGTTGCTCGGCGGTCATGTTTCGGTCAGCTCGGAACTGGGTAAGGGCACGGTCTTTACGATTCGCGTACCGACGACAGTGGCCGTCAGTGATGCCTTGATGGTGAAAGCGGGCGATCAGCAATATGCAATTTCTCTGGCGCAGATTGACCGAATCGTGCGGATTGCGCCGACCACATTGGAAACTTACTTTAACAGTAAAGATGATTACTTCAAGATTGATGGTGAAAACTACAAGCTGCGTTATCTGTCGGAATTTGTCGGTACTCAGCCGATTCCACGTCTGAATAATGTCGGTCATTCATTGCCGGTGCTTCTGATTAAGGGCAACAGTGGCCAAACCATTGCCTTGCTGGTCGATCAACTGGTGGGTTCACGTGCACAGATTGTGGTGAAACCGATTGGACAGCAGTTTGCCAACATCGGGGTAGTGGCGGGTGCTACGATTCTGGGTGATGGTCAGGTCTGTCTGATTCTCGATGGCCAGAATATTGCGCGTCAGATTCAGGCGACACAGCGTGTGAAACAGATGCATGATCAGCGTGATGGTTCGCGTCATTCTAACGCACGCCGTCTGGTGATGATTGTCGATGACTCGGTGACAGTACGTAAGGTAACTTCGCGTCTGCTTGAACGTCAGGGCTATGACATTGTGACCGCCAAAGATGGTGTAGATGCGATCGAGCAGCTAGAAAATGTCAGACCAGATCTGATGCTGCTGGATATCGAAATGCCACGTATGGATGGTTTTGAAGTCACCAACCTGGTTCGTCACCATGATATTCACCGTGACTTGCCGATTATTATGATTACGTCGCGTACTGGTGAGAAACATCGTGAACGTGCATTCAGTCTGGGCGTGACCCACTATATGGGTAAACCGTTCCAGGAAGCTGAACTGCTGGCCAATATTCAACAATTAATTGCCGAAAAACAGGGGTAATCGATGAGTCAGAGCAATTCGACGAGCAAGATGGCTGATCAGATTAGCCAGCAGGAACTTCAGCATCTGATTACGGTATCGACCGGATTTATTGATGCCTATATTATTGACTGTCATGGCAAAGATCCGATGTTATTGCCACAAAACATTGTGCTGTCAGCGCTGGACAGCAATACCCAGGTCAAGACAGTGGAATGGCATGAAGCACAATTGCCAGTCTATGCCATCAATGAGCCTTCACGTCAACATGGCGTGGCATTGGTGATTGAAGGTGATGAGATCAATCAGCGTTTTGCCCTAATGTGCAATGAAATGCCGAAAACCATCCGGATTCGTATTTCTGAAGTGGTCGATGTCGATCAGCCGGTGAATGATCCTGCCATCTTTCAATATGTACGAATGAATGAACAGCTGTTTCATATTCCGAATATGACGAATATTCAGGCTACAATCGGGCTGTAATGCAAACTATTAAATATCAAAAAGGAACTCCATGGAGTTCCTTTTTTATTGCGTTATGAATTTACTTAATTGGCAAGTAAATTTACCAAAATCTGCTCATAAATTTCAGCCAGTGGCTCCAGATCGGCAATATCAACATGCTCATTGATCTGGTGGATGGTGGCATTCAATACGCCAAGTTCCAGTACCTGTGCGCCTGTAGGTGCAATAAAGCGGCCATCCGAGGTTCCACCAGAAGTAGAAAGCTCGGTTTCAGTACCGGTGACATTTAGAATAGCGGTTTTAGCTGCATTGACCAGCTCGCCGACCGGGGTCAGAAATGGCAAGCCCGACAAAGTCCAGGAAATGTCATAGTCCACACCGTGACGATCCAGAATTTCCACAGTACGTGCTTTAAGTTCTTCGGCGGTCACTTCAGTTGAATAACGGAAGTTAAATAGCAGATTCATGTTACCCGGAACAACATTGGTTGCGCCTGTACCTGAATTGATATTGGAAATCTGGAAAGTGGTTGCCGGGAAATATTCATTGCCATGGTCCCAGACGGTGTCACACAGCTCGGCAATCGCTTTAGAGGCGCTATGAATCGGGTTTACTGCCAGATGCGGATATGCCACATGGCCTTGTTTGCCTGTTACCGTGAGATTGGCATTTAAAGAACCGCGACGGCCATTCTTGACAATATCCCCCAGTTTATGGGTACTTGACGGTTCACCGACCAGACACCAGGTAATTTTTTCATTACGCGCTTCCAGGGTTTCAATGACCTTGACTGTACCATTAATTGATGGGCCTTCCTCATCTGACGTAATCAGGTAAGCAATTGAACCTTTATGATTTGGGTATTTTTCTACAAAACGTTCTGTCGCTACGATCATAGCTGCCAAAGCCGTTTTCATGTCGGCACTGCCACGACCATAAAGTTTACCTTCACGGATTTCGGGTAAAAATGGATCTGAGTTCCAGGCATCCAGGTTGCCCGTTGGCACCACATCGGTATGGCCAGCGAAACAGAAGACCGGACCTTCTGTGCCTTTGCGTGCCCAGATATTATCGACATCTTCAAAACGCATGGATTCAATATTGAAACCAATCTTTTTTAAACGTTCCGCCATAATATTCTGGCAGTCATGATCAATGGGGGTGACAGAAGGCTGACGTAATAGTTGCAGGCTTAAATCGAGAGTAGCGGAAGAGCTCATGCGGTTTTCAACAGTCGATAATTTTCTCGGCTCTATAATAGGCGAATATCGGCTTGAATGTGAACGATCGATATAAAAAAACCCTATCTGAGATAGGGTTCTATGAGCATTTAAGAAAAAACTAGTTTTGACGGATTTCGTCAGAGGTTTTTTCAGCAGTATTGGTTACCGCATCGCCCGCCTTAGACACGTCTTTGCCCATACCTTTTACGGTGTTACAGCCAGTTAATACAAAAGCCATCATTAATGAAGCAGCAAGAATTTTTTTCATCATCATCTCCGTATAATCAATAATAAAATTATTATGATGTGGAACTTAGAGTAGAAAATATACGCACTAAAAAATATGTGGTTTTCATAGTGCTTCGGTTAATAAATGTAATGCTTTATAGGGGCTTATGTGATGGATACTGGCTTAGTACCGGTTGGCGATACATATAGAAGTCATTGCGATCGATTTTTTTATAGAGACCATCCGTCCACCAGGTCGCAGTCAAACTGCTTGGCTGGGCTTGCGGATAAATCCATTCATGCCGTTGCAGGCGATAGAACGCATCTTGTGCAGCAGGAATATGCTGTCCCCATAGACCTAGGCGACGCTCGGTATTGATCCAGGTGGGAATAGGCTGGTCAGCATGATGGGTCGGCAGATACAACTGTCCCTTCATCACACAAAAACGTTTTTGAATAGAATGTGCTAAAGCTTCATCAAATTGGAACTGTTTTTGTGTGAAATGGTTCATTTTTCTGATTAAGGTATCGGTGCGGTTCAGGCCGTACCAATGCGGCAGACTAAAATCTGCTTCGGCCAGATAATATTTCAGGGCAATTTCCCAGTGTTCAACCAGTCCGGTATCGGTATTAAGGACTAGGAAATCCAGTTCACCCAAGGTTTTTGCACCCTCAATTTGCTGAATACTATGACCGAGTAGCTGATAGGGATGATAAGCATCGTCGAGTAACCAGAACCAGACCAGCATTTCAAAGCGCAGCCCCAAACGCGTGCTTTTCAGTTGCTGCACAAATTCGATTAATTCTTCTGGATGCTGATCGAGAAATTCCAAACGTGGATGATACTGGCTAAGATATTGCTGCCAAGTCTGGCTGTCATGCAGCTCAAAGCGATGTATGAGTTCAAGCTCCTCGGGAATACCGGACAGGATATTCGGACTGCCGACAGCAAATGCCAGTTGCCGTACCAGAGGATGTTGATAACGATGCCATGCTTCTACAAGATTTTGGTTTAAACTGGAAAAAGACATGGTACAACCTGTGAAAAGTGCAGAAATACAACGGACAGTATCGGAAAACGCTTTATACTACCTGAATTCTGCGGTTAGGGTTGATGTATGAAAGTGTTGTTTTGGCGGAGTCTGGTGGTGCTGTTTGTGATCCTGGGCTTTATCGGTGCAATCCTGCCGGGTATGCCAACAACGGTCTTTTTGATTCTGGCTGCTTGGGCGGCATCTAAAGGTTGGCCACAAATGGATAATTGGTTATTGAACCATCCCAAATATGGCTCGACTTTAAGAGATTGGCGGGCGCATGGTACTGTACCGCGTAAGGCCAAATGGCTGGCCAGTATCATGATGCTGATCAGCGGGATTATCATGCTGTTTACTACCGCACCCTTGGCAGTAAAAGCCTTTACCAATATCACCATGCTGATTGTGGCCATCTGGTTATGGCGACGTCCTGAACCGGATCAGGTGATGCTTCATCAAGAAACGATTCATATTGAAAAAACAGAGATAAAGTTAAAGAAAACAGAGTCAAATAAAGTAGATTCAGAGAATAACAAGTCATGAGTACCTTGCATCTGGATCAAGCAGATATCCTGATTGATCTCGCCCAACAAAAGCTGTATTTGCCACGTCTAAACAAGCAATATCTGATTTCCACTGGTAAAAATGGCATTGGTGAAACTGAAAATAGTGGCAAGACCCCACGTGGCTGGCACAAGATCGCTGAAAAGTTTGGTCAGAATGCACCTTTAAACAGTGTATTTATTGCACGTCAGGCGACGGGTGAAATTTATGATGCTGAACTGGCAGCAGAGTTTCCGCAACGTGACTGGATCTTGACCCGTATTTTATGGTTGAGTGGGCTTGAAGCCGGTTTTAATCAAGGCGAGGGCTGCGATACCTATCAACGTTATATCTATATTCATGGCACGCCAGAAACAGAAATGATGGGAGAGCCACTTTCTCATGGCTGTATTCGTATGCGTAATCTGGAGGTCGCTGAACTCTTTGACCTGGTGGGTGAGAATGCCTTGGTGTATATCTCGGAACATGCATTAGATTCAAAAATGCTGAAGGGTGTGCATACTGAATAATGAATCGATCTTTAATGTCATGTGAAAATGATTTTGTTTTTACGGGCGGGATGAGATGATTTAATACAGTTTAAGACATTTATTAATCTGATCCAGATCCTATTTTTACAGCATGAAACGGGTTGAATCATCGTCTAAAGCTAAACTTTATCGCTATTTTTCACATAAAAATAAATGACAGTTGAAAGATTACATGAACACAACGCCGAGTAATTTTAAAGCTTTGTATAATTCTTGATCGGAACTAAAGCATACTGCCTGAGTGAGTCTGAAATCTCGCAAGAGAAGACAGGAAATTTTGTTGTGATTTTCATTTTGGAAATTAAAAAATTTCGGTAGAGACTTAAAAAATAAACAAAAAGTGTTGTTTTTTTTAACAAACAACCTATTTTTTAATCACTCACACCTAAAAAGTGGAAAACATTCCGAAAAGCGTTTGACAGGCTGTGCAGATTCTCTATAATGCACCCATCAAACGATGATAGACGTTTAGAAAGGGCGCTTAGCTCAGTTGGTAGAGCGTCTGCCTTACAAGCAGAATGTCGGCGGTTCGATCCCGTCAGCGCCCACCAAGCTCTTTCATGTTGAGACCTTATAGTTGCAGCGGTAGTTCAGTTGGTTAGAATACCGGCCTGTCACGCCGGGGGTCGCGGGTTCGAGCCCCGTCCGCTGCGCCACTTTAAGATCTTGATTCTCGTTTGCCACAATAGCGACATTGTGTAAATGCAGCGGTAGTTCAGTTGGTTAGAATATCGGCCTGTCACGCCGAGGGTCGCGGGTTCGAGTCCCGTCCGCTGCGCCATTTATACAATAGACCTTTTGAGGGCGCTTAGCTCAGTTGGTAGAGCGTCTGCCTTACAAGCAGAATGTCGGCGGTTCGATCCCGTCAGCGCCCACCATAATCTTTTGCGATGCAGCGGTAGTTCAGTTGGTTAGAATACCGGCCTGTCACGCCGGGGGTCGCGGGTTCGAGCCCCGTCCGCTGCGCCATTTCAAAAGAAATTAAATTTAGGTCCCTGAGCTTAAATTTGATTAAACTAAAGATTGACACTCTTTATCAGGGCGCTTAGCTCAGTTGGTAGAGCGTCTGCCTTACAAGCAGAATGTCGGCGGTTCGATCCCGTCAGCGCCCACCAGATTCTTACGATGCAGCGGTAGTTCAGTTGGTTAGAATACCGGCCTGTCACGCCGGGGGTCGCGGGTTCGAGCCCCGTCCGCTGCGCCATCCTAAGATGAGAAGCTTGGATTCCTGAGATCTGAGTGTTCAATATACCAAGACATTCCTTGTCTTGCGTCATTAAAAACAACGCTGTTGTTTTTCTCAGGGCGCTTAGCTCAGTTGGTAGAGCGTCTGCCTTACAAGCAGAATGTCGGCGGTTCGATCCCGTCAGCGCCCACCATATCTTTCTTGCCTAAACACTGAACATTTCATAGAATTTGAAGTCTATAATAATTTGAAGGTTTCACGACGATGAGAAATCCATATCAGCGCAAGGCAGCGACCAAATCTCAAACTACATACGACCCCCAACACCTTTATAAACAGTATATTGAATCGATTGTCGCGAATGCCGGCATTTTTGCGCTTTATCAGGATGGCTGGGCTTTGTGTGCGACCCCTACTGGACAGCGTGCATTTGCTTGCTGGCACAGTAAAGGTCTGGCTCGTCTGCTGATTAAAGACAATTGGGTGAATTACGATATTCAGGAAATTGGTCTCAAGGATTTTGTAGAGAAAGTGATTCCGTTTTTACGTCAGGAAAGTACCATTGTGTCTCTTGATCTGACGCCAGAAGGGCAGAATATTCTGGTGGCACCGGAAAAATTATTACTGGATATCAAAAATTATCTGTATCAGATCTATGTGCAAAAGCCGGAACTTTTTAAAAATCCGGATATGCCTTTGCCAAGACACATTCGTTTAAATTAATTTTCTTGTTGTTAAGCAGCTTGTTTATTGGAACAGTGAATATTCATTCAGCAGCCAGCCATTAATCAACGCAAAATATTCACGTAGCCATGAATGGTAGCGAGCATTCTGAGGAGTGCTGGCACTCAGACTGATCACTTGCTGATAGCCCTGATGTCTGGCAATAGCACGGGCACGCGGGCTATGAAAATCATTGGTCACAATCACAATGGGCTCATTTCGGCCAATATTCTGTTGTTGCAAGATCGCCTGAGAATATTGCAGGTTCTGTTGGGTGCTTCTGCTTTGATCTTCTACGCGAATCGGGTTTTTGAGCTGCGGATAGGTCGTATGAATATAATGTTGCATGACTTCAGCTTCGCTTTGTCTTTCCCGGAAATTTCGTCCTCCGGTCATAATCATCAACGTATCTGGATATTGTTCTGCATATTTTGCTGCAGTATCCAGACGATTTTTTAAGATGGGTGAGGGTTGACCCTGGTTAATCCCACTACCTAATACCAGAATCGCTGTAGCCGGTTGTGCAGGAATATTCGAGTTGATCGACATCTGGATATAAGCGAAAAAAATCGCAACACTGATCATCCAGAGTAAAAATCCGCCCCAGAGACTGTTCCAGAACAATGTTCTGAGTCGAGAATTTTGTTTCCAGCGCTGAATAGATGAAAAAAGCAGGGCATACAGGATCAGTGCCACACCAATGATGATAGACAGCATGATACCAAAATGCCTTTGGTCCTGATTCAGTAACCAGACGCTATTGATACAGAGGATCAAGCCAAAGATCAGACTGAGACTTCGTTTAAGTTGATTGAGCATCCAAGTTTCCTTTTTTCTTATTCATATTTTTATTATTACTTTTGTATTTTCAAAAACCGGGCTATTGCGCCCGGTTTTTAGTATATCAGTTCATCTTAATATACATCACGGCGATAACGGCCATCCAGACGTAATTGATCGAGCAGCGTTTCACCAAGTATCTCGGTCAGGGCCTGATCGACATCACTGGCCATGCCATTGATGCTACCACAGACATAAATCACTGCGCCTTGGGCAACCCAGGTTTTCAGCTCTTCAGCCTGTTCCCGTAATTTATGATGCACATAGACTTTTTCCTGCTGGTCACGAGAGAACGCAAGATCCAGCCGTTTCAGGGTTCCCATTTGCAACCAGGCCTGAATGGTTTCTGCAAAGAAGAAATCATGTTCACGCTGACGTTCACCGAAGATCAGCCAGTTTTGGGTGTATTCCTGACGGTTACGGGAGCTGAGCAGACTCATTAAACCAGCAATACCGGTACCATTCCCAATACAAATGATCGGACGGTTATCATCAATCAGGTGGAACGATTCGTTGCTGCGAATGCGTAGCGCAATCGGTGCATTGAGTGCGGCATGCTGGGTTAACCAGCCTGAACCCAGACCTAGATTTCCATTCGCATCAGCTTGCTGACGTACCACCAGACGCAGGACTTGCTGACTTGGAATGCTGGCAATCGAGTATTCACGTGATGCCAAAGCCGGTAATTGCTTGAGGAGCTGATCCAGTGAATCAAAAGGTTCAGCCTGAGTCAGATCACGATCCCAAAGCGCGCGCTCAATGCTTTGCTGCATAGAAGGCACTTGTGTGCCGGCAGCAATATTGTGTTGTTGCATAAATGCCTGAATACGTTCCGGACTGTTAGCTGGCTGAATCTCGGCAATATCACCTGCTTGCCAGATTGCTTCATGCTCAGGAATCAGTTCGATATTAAAGGCAGGAGCACCCAGACTACCTGGATTGAGGATTTCACGTTGAGTCAGTGTCCACTGATCAAAGGTTTTATCGATACCCATGGCTTGCAGTTCAAGGCGAGTTACTTGTGCCAGTGCAGTATTCCATTGCTGGATGTGCTCATTATTGGCATTATCCACTTCAATGGTGGTGAATAACTGCTGGGCACCATTTTGCTGCAACCACTGGTCAATACGGTGACCAAAACTGCAATAGCTATCCGGATATTCTTGAGAACCGAGCGCCAACACCGCATAATTTAAATGCCGCAGATCAGCTTTGCCGGACAGGATTTTTTTCTCAAAAGAAGAGGCCAGATCAGGTGCTTCACCTGTGCCATAAGTACTGGCAACAAATAATACCTGCTCGGTTTGCTGTAAATCGGCAAGCGTCAGTTGTTGTACCGCTTTTACTGTTGCTGGCTGACGCGCTTCCTGCAGGGCAGTTGCTGTACGCCAAGCCAGTTGTTCTGAGACACCTGTTTGTGATGCATAAGCAATCAGCCAAGGTTTGGCATTTTCATCTAAGTCAACTGGAGTGACACCCTGACGCGCTGCCAGCGTTAAGCGCTTCTGTTTACGACGTTTCAGATACAGCATCCAGCCTGTCACAAAGAATAATGGCATTAACAAGGCTGCGACCATGGCAAAGAACTGGTAGATCGGGCCGAAGAAGCTGCCACGATGCACCGGTAACATGCTGCTCATGATCTTTTCATTGAGCTTTTTATCTTCATAGAATTCAACTTCTGTGAATTCGGCTGTCTGGTAATTATAAGTGGCACTGTTCCGCGCACGTTCATGCTGGGCAACCGGATCGACAAAGCTGAGCTGCATGCTGCCGTCGGGTTTTTTGGGAAGATTAAAGGTTACTGTGGAATATTTATCTGAAAATTCAGTATTAAAGCCAGTCCAGCTCAAATCTAGCGCGCGGCCAATCTGTTCTGGATTTATGCCTTCTTCGCGTCCTTCACCACGTGGGCCGCGTTCGCCACTTTGACGTCCTTCACCACGATTATTGCCCGCATTGGCTTGCATGGTAGGCTGTGGACGTTCAACACCGAGAACTTTAAACATCCCGCTACGCCACCAGTCATAGGACCAGTACAGGCCGGTACAAGCCAGAATCAGGTAGAAAATCACCACCCAGGTTCCCACAACAGCATGCAGATCCCAGATAAAATTACGGCCTTTCAGCTTGGGTTTTACAAAGAACCATTGCTTGATCGAATGACGCTTTGGCCAGCGCAGGTAAAGACCGGACAAGACGAAAAAGATCAGCATTAAAGTACAAGCACCGGTAATCTGTTTGCCGACCGGGCCAACCGTTAAATTACGATGCAGTTGCTGAATAAACTGGAAAAATTCTCGACCCTTAATCTCAGGCAAAACTTCGGCAGTATAGGGATTGATCAGGATGTTATGACCACGCCGTGCTCCCTCTTTGGCAATATTTACAGTACTTGAAGCACTTGGATCTTGTGCCACGCTAATACTGTTAATCTTCATCTCAGGGACAGTCCTGTGAAAATGCTGATACAGCTGGGCCGGCGTAAGCTTGTCACCTTGCTGAACCTGAACCGTATAACTGT
The DNA here is from genome assembly GCF_013418055.1 of Acinetobacter sp. YH12208. Classification (NCBI taxonomy): domain Bacteria; kingdom Pseudomonadati; phylum Pseudomonadota; class Gammaproteobacteria; order Moraxellales; family Moraxellaceae; genus Acinetobacter; species Acinetobacter sp. YH12208. The sequence continues at coordinate 121,658 of NZ_VPCT01000007.1, read as the reverse complement.
CGGTATTTATCCATTTTAGGATTTGTTGTTCGTATGAATAAATTGCGCCAGTGACCCCCATCAAAGATAGGATTAAACCTGCTGTAATCCCCAGAAACCAGTGGATTTGGAAAAATGTCTTTTTAAACATGGGCGTCAGATCAAGGGTGAGATTGATAAAAGTGGGCAAATTATAACTGAACTTTAATACTGAATTATAGATGTTGAGGATAATATTTATTCTCATTATCATTTATCTTTTTATGATGAAAAAAAACCTCCATGCCGGGGCAGGAGGTTTTTTGTTGAAACGGGTACGGTTTAGATTTGTTTGGCTGCGCCAACTTCTGCTTCTAGATGCTTACGGATCGTATTGAAAGAAAAGTTTTTGCTGTCCAGACGTTTAGGCAGGATATAAGCACCTTGCTGGCCTTTTACTTTAAAATTGACCAACATGAATTCTGGTGTGTTGTACCATTCATAAATGTCTTTCCAGCTGATCGCACCCACACCTTCTTGCAGGCCCATTTTCTGGCGCATTATGATGCCGTGCGGTTGAACACCCAGACGAACACCTTTGATTTCCTGTACCGGAAATTCGTTCATCTTGCGTTTAACATACCATTCCAGACCAAAGGTACGGATCAGGTAATACAACACCACACAGGCAATCGCCACCCAGCAGAACACGGTTGAATAGTTCTTAAGAAGCAGAAGGCCCAGAATAGAAAGTGCAACAACAGCACCCATGATCAGCCAGGCTTTCATGCCTATTTTATTGGTACTACGCCAGATCACCAGCTGAGCATGACGCTGCTCGGCTTCGGAAATTTCATAGTTCACAGGCTGTAAGGTATAAGCGTATAAATTTTTCGCGGTCATAGTGAAACTAGCAGATTTAAAACTGTAAAAAGTTTAGCACTAATTGTACCAATTCAGTGAGTATATTGTTCCAAAATCATCCAAATTATAATGAACCGAGTTCGGTCGCCTGTTCATCACGCTCATGACTCAAACTTTGTTTCAACTGGCTTAACTGATTTAAAATACTGAACATTAAAGACAGCTGCTGCAAAATGATCAGAGATTTCTGATCCTGTTCCTGATCATGAGACAGGCGCTGTCGAATACTGACAATCAGATTTTGTGCGCTTAAATCGGGCATTTCATCTCGCAGTAAGGCACCACGAATATTCTCCAACGATTGATCCAGTAAATTCAGGATGTCCTGATCCTCAATTTTTTCCCGGTGTGCGCCCAGCGCTGCGATATAACTGATAAAGGTATGGTTCAGACACAGGAACTCAAAGGCCAGCGATTTTTGCACAGGATCAATATCCGGTTCAGTGGCCAGGGTCGAAATGAGTGAAGCCACCTCGGCATCGGTATTGTGGGCAGCACGGCGCACAATCCGATATTTCAGGCCATTATTACGCCCCGATTTATATTGCTCGATCACTTCACTTAAATAGTCCGCTTCTGCCTGCAAGCTGCGTTTGATACTGCGCGGCAAACGTCGGAACTTCCAGTCCGGGAAAATAAAGCTGACCCCGAACCAGGCAATGGCACAGCCAATCAGGGTATCAATCATCCGCGGGATAGCCGCAGCAAAGCCCATACCATCCAGATTGAAGTTGATCAAGGCTAAAATCGTGATAAAGGCGGTGGCCTGTGCATACTGTTTACTGCGCAATTCAAAGAACAGAATTCCGCTGAATACCAGAAGCAATAATTGTCCTTCGATGGAAGGCACAAAATACAAAATGGCATAACCTAGAATAATACCGACCAACGTACCGACAATACGCAGACGTAAACGGCGTTTGGTGGCGTTAAAGTTTGGCTGGCTGACAAACAATGCAGTTAATAAAATCCAGTAACCATATTCAATATTGCTGACCTGTACAAAGATATAGCTGATCAGCAGCACAATCGACAGGCGGATGGCATGCCGGAACAGCACCGATTCTGGAGTGAGATGCTGTTTAATTCGAACCTTGATGTCGTCCCAGCCTTTCAGGTCATCATCTCTGAGCTGGTTTTCAATATGTTTAAAACGCTCGGCTTTGATACTTTGCTCGGTTTCCAGGTTACGTAACTGGGCATCAATCGATTTCAGGTTCTGAAATAGTGAAAATAAAGCATTAATCCAGACCTGATCATAATGCTGATCCTGACGTAATTTCTCCAGAGACAGCCGAAGATTGTCAAAAGCATGCTTGAAGCGTTTGTTATGTACATAAGGCTTGCGCAGCAGCAAACTTTCACTCAGGTCCTTGCAGGCTTTGCCCTGAATCGACATGATGCGCTGAAAGCGGAACAGGATGTCGCTGTGCTGGAAAATCTTGGCCAGTTTCTGATAATCAATATGGGCTGAATCGGCACGTTCATGAATATCCTGCGCCACAAAATAATATTGCAGACTGCGACGGGTATCTTTTTGCCCACGGTCGCCTTTTAGACGGGTCAAGAGCGCCGTTTTCATTTCGTTAAAAATGGCAATCAGTTTGCCATTTTCAAGAGAAAGATCAATCATGCTCTGCTGATAACTGGTCGGGGTCATGTCCACATCAAACAGATTGGACTTGGCATATAAAAAGTCACCAAGCGAAGCATAAGAGGTGGCAAGCTTGTCTTGTGCCAACCGGGCAGGGAAGACCAGGAAGCTGAGCGTCGACAGAATGCCGTACCACATCGCACCGATGACCAATAAACCAGCCTGTTTATACCATTCATCAAACAGCTCCACCCCAAGCATGGAATAAACGGAAATCACCAGACAGCCGTAGGAAATCGTGGCATATCGTCGCCCTAGTGAACCCAGCAAAATCAGGGCAATACAGGACACAATTAAGGCCAAGGCAAACAGCAAGGGATAAGGAAAAAGCAGATATACGCCCACTGCCGTAATAAAGAAGCCAATGTAGGTGTAGAGCAGATTTAAAATCCGCACCGAAAAGCGGTCATCAATATCGCTTAAACCGGCTGCGACCACGCCTAAAGTCAGTGGAATCGTCATCAATTGTTGTCCCATAAAATAGGGAACAAAGGCGGTACCTGCAAATGCCGTCATCATGCGCAGGTTATACATCAAGGTCGTATTATAGGTGGTTTGCTTGAGACGAGTGAGCCAAGATTTCAAAGGTCGTCCTTTATACTGCAGTCTTAGAGCTGAATCTGAATAGGCTAATGAAAATAGTATATTTATAAATCTTCATTTCAGGCTAAATCATACTATGCACTGTGTTAATTTGTCTGCATATTAGCGCTTTAAATCTTCATGCTTATGACATCGAATAAAATAGTACAACAACCTTATGCCATGTCCTGGATTATTTTGCTGGCAACACTGAGTGCACTCGGGCCTTTATCCATTGATATGTATCTTTCGGCCTTGCCGGCCATGGCAGCAGATTTTGGTGTCAGCACCCAGATGGTTTCTAACAGCCTGCCGGCTTATTTCTTCGGTCTGGCGATCGGGCAACTGATTTATGGTCCGATCAGTGACCGGATTGGGCGTAAACCGCCACTGTATTTTGGGCTGTGTTTATACATTGTGGCAAGTTTGCTGTGTGTCTTTGCGCAGGATGAATGGAGTCTGATCGCTGCACGGATTCTGCAAGCCTTAGGTGGCTGTGTCGGGGTGGTCATGGCACGTGCTGCAATTCGTGATCGCCTGGATATGCATTCAGCAGCTCAGGCCTTTTCCAGCATGATGATTGTGACTGCGATTGCACCAATCATCGCTCCGAGTCTGGGGGCCTGGGTATTGATGTTTTATGAATGGAATGTGATCTTCTTGGTGCTGATGGGCTGCGGTCTGTTGAGTCTGGCCTGTGTACATTTTCTATTTAAAGAAACCCTGGAGCCAGAACGTCGTCTCAAGCTGAACTTCCAGCAGGTATTAAGTTTGTACCGTACTATTTTTCAGGATCCAAGCTTTCGACGCCCGCTCTATGCTGGCTGTTTTTCCGGTGCAGTGATGTTCTGTTATATCAGTGCTTCTTCTACCATTCTGATGGATCGTTATCAGCTGACTGAGCAGCAGTTTGCTTATGCCTTTGGTGCCAATGCCTTCGGGATCATGCTGTTTTCGACCTTGAATAAACGTCTGGCTGGGCGATTCTCGATATTACAGCGCTTGAAAATCGGCACCTGTCTGCAGTTTACCGGTGTATTAGGGTTAATCTTGCTGGGCTGTCTGGACGTCGATTCTGTGTTCTGGGTGTTGTTAGGCATGTTTATTGTGGTGGCATCTATCGGGTTTACTGGTCCGAATGCCATGGCTCTGGCAATGGCTGAACAGGGCGAGCGGGCGGGAACCGCCAGTGCGATTATGGGCAGTATGCAATTTGTCTGTGGCTTATTGGGCGGTGTATTACTGAATTTTCTGATCTGGCATGCCTTATTAAATATGGCATTGATCATGCTGGTTTTTGTAGGTATTTCCGCTTGGGCGATTTTTAAAATCAAGATGCCAATCTTGAAAAATGCATAGATGCTGGGCGTTCTCTAATATATTAAAAATGCTGGATTGAGCAGAGGGCTAAGCAAGTTGGCTTAGCCCTGCTTGCATCACTCATCGATAAATACGGCAAATTCCTCTACGGGAACACGCGGGGTAATAAAGCTGTTAATAATCTGCTCTGGGTCGGCATAACCCAGTGCCATACCGCAGACCAGCTCTTCATCATCAGGTGCGCCGACCAGATCAAGCACGATCGGATGAAAATGATTCCAGGCAGCCTGCGGACAGGTGTCCAGACCGCGGGCTTTTGCTGCCAGCATGACATTCTGGATCATCATCGAAACATCCATTTTGGAACCAATCGCCAAAGAACGATGGACGGTAAAGAACAGGCCGACAGGCGCATCAAATAATTCAAAATTACGCAGCTGCTGACGCGCCATTTTTTCCTTTTCGCCTTTCTGAATATTCAGCAAGCCATATAAACCCCAGCCATTTTCACGACGACGTTCAATAAATGGCGAGATCCATTGTTCAGGATAATAGGCAAAAGTTTCCTGATACTGCTGCGACAATTCCGGATTTGCATAGATTTGCATTTGTGCCTGACAAACCTGCTGCACGAGTTCATCACGCTTTTTACCTGTTACCACATACACTTTCCAGGGTTGGGTATTGGTTCCTGAAGGTGCGCGGCTGGCCACCGCCAGAATCTCTTTTAAGGTGTCTGTACTAACGGGGGTATTTAAAAAAGCACGCACTGAATGGCGAGAAGTGATGGTGTGATCTACAGCATGAACAAGATTTTGATCCATTATGGGGTCCAGTCGAATATCCTTATTGAGTTTGCAATGACTATAAACTAAACAAACAGAACGGGGGATAGGAAAATTTAATTCTTCGCCAGCTGAAAAAACAATTTATCAGCAAAATGACTTGAATAATGAAATTTCGCATTCTTTTAGCTGAGCATAAATCGCCTAAGTGATAGCAATGGATTTAGTCATAAAGTTGGTCTTTGATTTAAAAAATGGCTTAAAACCCAAGTGCTTGAACCATTCAACAATAACAATTTCACACAGAGAACTGGTTTATTTTGACTGAAAATCAAGATAATTTAATTTCAAGATCCCTGTTTCATTTTGTGTCGAGTAAAAGATTAATATTTTTTTTGAATTAAAATATAGATTAATCTTCATATAAAAATGAGAATTTATAATTATTTTTTATAGGTAAATTAACTATTGCTAATAAAAAGAAATAAAACCTGATACGAAGAAACAGCATAATGTACGACTTTTCATCTTAATTCATGCATTTCGTGATTAAGATCTGTTTTAAATAACGCGATTCCAGATGGCTTGAATGAAGTCTTTAGGTTGAAAGCACTCATCAAGCACTGAATGTTTTTTTTGAGCTTAAAACACAGTTTTTTTACCAGCATGCGCATCTGTTTGAAAATTGTCTGCAATTTTACAACAGACTGAGTATCGGAATAGAAAAGGTGTTGCTTTTATAAATCTCTCATTTGTTGAATATGATCGTGATGATGATATTCATAAGTTTGAAAGAGATGATAAATCGGTTTGTTTTTCTAAAGGTGATAGATCAAATCAGGATATTTCCAGATGAACATCTAATGAGCGAGCTAGAAATCTAGCGCACTCCATAACTTTTAGAAAAATAAAAAATTCAAAATCATCTTGGGCAAAAAATTATGGATTTTACTTTTAACGCATTTTATACCTTGATTGCCGCAGTCATTGTTTTGTTACTCGGCCGATTCCTGGTTAATAAAATCGATTTTTTAAAGCGCTACAATATTCCTGAGCCGGTTGCAGGCGGTTTGGTTGCTGCGATTATCTCATTACTGGTGCATTCACTGTGGGGATACAGCATCACCACCAGTTCAGAGCTACAAACCAGTTTTATGCTGATCTTCTTTGCCTCGATCGGTCTGAGTGCCAACTTTTCCAAGTTGCGTGAAGGCGGTGTCGGTCTGGTAATTTTCCTGTTTGCTATATCGATTTTTATTGTTTTGCAAAATGCAGTCGGTATGAGTCTGGCAACACTGCTTGGTATTGATCCACTGATTGGCCTGATTGCAGGTTCAGTTACCTTAACCGGCGGTCATGGTACTGCGGGTGCATGGGGGGAGATTTTTGAAGTTGAACATGGCATTCAGGGTGCTTTGGCACTGGGTATGGCCAGTGCGACTTTCGGTCTGATCATCGGCGGGATCATTGGTGGACCTTTGGCCAAATTACTGATCAATCGTCATAACCTGGCTACTGCACGTACCGATCAGCAGATCGAAAAGCGTGACAATACACCAATGGATAGCACGACCAACGAATATGTACCGTTTGAATATCCGCATCAGGTGCGTTTAATTACCGCTGATAATGCAATCACGACCTTGGGCCTGTTCGCAGGTTGTTTGGCTTTTGCAGAGTTTATGACGGGTTTCAGTAAAGGTACTGCGTTTGAACTGCCAACATTTGTCTGGGCATTGGCGGGTGGTGTCATTCTGCGTAATGTACTGGAAGGTATTTTCAAAGTCCAGATCTTTGATCGTGCCATTGATGTGTTTGGTAATGCGTCATTGTCGCTGTATTTGGCAATGGCTCTATTGTCATTGAAATTGTGGCAATTGGCTGACCTTGCAGGCCCGCTGATGGTGATTCTGGGTGCGCAGACCATTACGATGGGTTTATATGCGGCATTTGTCACTTTCCGTTTGATGGGTAAAAACTATGATGCTGCGGTACTTGCAGCAGGTCACTGTGGTTTTGGTATGGGAGCAACGCCAACAGCGGTTGCCAATATGCAGGCGATTACCAATATGTATGGTGCGTCGCATAAGGCCTTCCTGATCGTTCCATTATGTGGGGCGTTCTTCGTTGACTTAATCAATGCTACTGTTATTCAGATGATTTTGAAGTTTTTTGCATAATTTTTATGCCTGATACGATGAGTCATAGGCTCATAAGGATGTGACATGAATGATCAGTTAAATGAAACCTTACTCGGCTGGATTAATGCCCTGAATGGCCCTTTATGGGACTTTCTGGTAGTGTTTCTGGTCGCAGTCGGTATTTTCTATACGATCATGACGGGTGCAGTACAAATTCGTTTGTTCTGGCACAGCATGAAAGTCATGAAAAATAGCCGTGGCAAGGTTCAGGATACGCACGGGATTACTCCGTTCCAGGCTTTTGTCACCGGACTGGCAAGCCGGGTTGGGGTGGGCAATGTCGCCGGTGTGGCGATTGCCATTGCGATTGGCGGACCGGGCGCGGTGTTCTGGATGTGGGTTACTGCATTTCTGGGTATGAGCTCTGCTTTGGTGGAATCCTCATTGGCACAATTGTTTAAGGTGCGCGATCATAAAAACCAGCAATTCCGTGGCGGCCCTGCCTATTACATTACTCAGGGTCTAAAACAGAAATGGCTCGGGATTGTCTTTGCAATTGCATTGATCACGACCTATGGCTTTGTGTTTAATGCGGTTCAGGCCAATGCCATTACTGGTGCAACGTCACATGCATGGGGCTGGGATCAGGCCAATATCATTTTGCCTTTAGGCGGATTGGATTTTGAAGTTTCCTGGATCGGGCTAGTCTTAGTATTGATTACAGCTACAATCATTTTTGGCGGTATTAAACGTATCGCCAAAGTGGCAGAAAAGGTAGTGCCCTTTATGGCGCTACTGTATCTGGCGGTGGCTTTATATATTGCGGTGATCAACTACGATGTCTTGCCCTCCATTTTTCAGCTGATTTTCAGTAAAGCCTTTGAGTTTGAAGCTGCCGCGGGTGGTTTCTTTGGTGCCATGGTGTCTATGGCCATGATGATGGGGATCAAGCGTGGTCTGTTCTCTAACGAGGCAGGGATGGGTTCGGCACCGAATGCTGCTGCAGCCTCGGATGTCAAACATCCAGTCAACCAGGGTCTGGTACAGATGCTCGGAGTATTTGTAGATACCTTTGTGGTGTGTTCATGTACCGCGATTATTATTCTGGTTTCGGGTCTGTATGAAAATGCAGGCTTTGAAGGCGTGACCTTGACCCAGATGGCACTCGAAAGCCAGATTGGTGCCTGGGGTGATGACTTCCTGGCTTTGATTCTGTTCCTGTTTGCCTATTCTTCGATTATTGGTAACTATGCCTATGCCGAAGGAAACGTCCAGTTCATCAATAACAATAGCCGGGTTATGTTGATTTTCCGTTTATTTGTATTGGTGATGGTGTATTTCGGTTCCATCGCCAGCGTGCCATTGATCTGGAATATGGCGGATCTGTTCATGGGTGTGATGGCAAGTATCAACTTGATTGCGATCCTGTTGCTGATGCCATTCCTGCTCATGCTACTCAAAGACTATACCGGTCAGTTGAAGCGTGGCGTGAAAGAACCTGAGTTTAAACTGGATAATCATCCTAAGTTTAAAGACAAGGTCAAATCTGATATCTGGTAACCCTGAAAAGCAAAAAGCCCTGATCATTCAGGGCTTTTTTATGACTGGAGTATTTTAAAAGAAATTCAAATAACTTTGATAAAGGATAAAACCCAGAATCAGGCTGAACCAGACTGGTAATTTTGAACGGAGTAAAGCAATCATTACCGCAACGAACAGCAGGTCGGAGATACTGTTAAAATAATGTTGTGACAGATCCAGCAATAAATACAGTAACAGACCCACCACTGCAGCATTGATGCCCATTACCGCCTGATGGATATAGCGCTGTTGCATCAACCATGACCAGTAGGGCAAGGTTGCAAAGATCAGAAAAAATGAAGGTAAGAAGATTGCACAGGTCGCTAAAATTGCATTTAGCCAGACATAAGGCGACCAAGGCAGCAAAGCACCAATATAACTGGCAAAACTGAATAAAGGTCCCGGCATGAGCTGGGCAAATGCATAGCCAAGATCAAAAGATTGTGCACTCACTAAACCGGTTGTGACAAAGTCCTGATGCAGCAAAGGTAAAATCACATGACCGCCACCAAACACCAGCGAGCCAGTCTGATAGAAATTGGAAAAAAATTGCAGGTCTGATTCACCCCATAATTTCCCTGCTAAGGGGAGTAGAATAAACGGCAAGATAAATGCCAGTAACCAATAGGGTGCAGCGGCAGATCGAATATACGGCGAGCTGATTGCCGTTTTGTTAATTTCTTTGGGTTTCGAATCTGATTGATAAAAATGTCCCGCCAAAAGTCCACAGACTGCGCCCAGCATAATCACCAGAATTTGATTAAAACTTACTGAAACCACCATCAGTAATACCACCGAGAGGATTAAGACAGCGTATTGCCAGGCGGTTTTACAGAAGCTTCTCAGCATTTGCCAGAAAGCCCAGGCGATTACAGAAAATACAATTAACTGGATGGTATGAAAGCTGTTTGAGTTTAAAATATGAAAATAGCTTTGACCCAAGAGCGCCACCAAGGTCATCAGAATAACCGAGGGCAGGGTAAAACCCAGCCATGCGATCACGGCACCAGTATAGCCCCGTTGCAGATAACCGATCGACAGGCCCACCTGGCTGCTGCTCGGCCCGGGTAAAAGTTGCGCCAAAGCGACCAGCTGACTGTACTGTGTGTCATTCAGCCATTGCAGCTGGGTCACAAATTTTCGGTGAAAAAACACCAGATGCGCCGCCGGACCACCAAATGAAATGCAGCCCAGTTGCAGGAAAATCAGGAAAATCCGATACAGTGAGATTGAAGGCATACAGTTATGGGGAAAAATGAAGATAAAGTAGCTGAACTGTATGACAGTTTTACGAAATTCTACAGACTATTTATGCATGTGTTTATACACTATGCTGCTTTAGATTAATGAGGACATTCTCTGCATGCAGAAATATGTGTTGAGTATGGTGATACTGGGTACATTTGGCCTAAGTGCTTGCCAAACGACTCCAATGACAGCCCAAGCGGCAACCAGTCATTTGCAACCTGCTGCACAACGCGGAGAAGCTCAGGCACGTCCGAATCAAATTGATTTTGAAAAGATCAAGCAAACTGAACAGCGTCCGGTCATTGCTCTCGTTTTAGGCAGTGGTGGTGCGCGTGGCTATGCACATATCGGTGCGCTCGAAGTACTGGAACAGGCCGGTATTCGTCCGGATTTTATTGTTGGAACCAGTGCGGGCAGCATCGTCGGATCTATTTATGCCAGTGGTAAACCGGCGATTGAGCTGCGCAATATTGCCTTGAGCATGCGAGCAACCGATGTACGCGATATCAAACTGGATCGAAAAGGTTTTTTTGATGGCAAAAAAGTAGAAGACTATGTCAATTTACAAGTCGATCAAACTCCACTAGAAGCCATGAAAATCCCGATGTTTGTGGTGGCCACAGCACTAAAAGAAGGCAAGAAAGTCGTTTTTAATTATGGCAATACTGGACAGGCAGTACGTGCTTCAGTGTCGATTCCGAGTATGTTTATTCCAACAATAATTGAAGAAAAAGAATATGTCGATGGCGGGCTGGTCAGCCCGGTACCGGTGAATGTGGCACGTGAGCTGGGAGCAGATATTGTGATTGCGGTTGATATTCTGGCACAGCCTATTCATACGGAAACCAGTAATGTCTGGGGACTGTTTAACCAGAATATTAATATTATGCAGCAACACTTGGCACAAGAAGAATTAAAGCATGCCGATGTGGTGATCCAGCCCGATTTACGGGAAAAAGGACATATCTTTGATGTACGTGGCAGAGAATTAACCATGCAGGCCGGCATTGATGCTGCACAGTTAAAACTGATGGATATTTCTCTCGCTTATCAAAAATATAATTATGCTCGCGGCCATCATATTCCGCTCTTTGTGGCTCAGGAACAGCAGCAGCCCTAAAGCATATTGCGGTTAAATTTTTTTGTTCATTTTTTATGAGATCGAACCAGGTAGGCAAAGCTATTGCATCCCTATGCTTTCCAGATTCTGATCTTAACACTGGCTGATCGTTATAAAAGATTAAATCATTGTTTCTGCATATGAATTGGCCAGAATTTTCAGGAGAGATAAACTTTATTTTGACTATAAGTTGTTGAATTATAAATTATATTTTTTTGGAAATAAGTGTTGCTTTTCTAAGTCGAAATTTTAATATTATTATTCCTATACTTAAGTTGATCAAATATTTAAATATTGTTCATGACAGAATGTGCTTTGAAAGATTAATGAATAGATGTAACGACAATGAATCAGATTAAAATTGGACATCAGGTCAAGTTGGCGCAATTTGAACACTATATTTTTACAGTGACAGCTGCACATCAAGATGGTTCTTTCACGGTCACTACCACACTGGATGGTCAGCAAATTCTCAGCTATGAAAATGTCGCCCAGGAAATGTTAAAACCACTCATGCGCTAAATCAGTAATGATTTATCCAACATCTTGAATTATTTTTTGCAAAATGAGAGCGGCCCGAAAAAAACTTGAGCTGGGTAAGCAGATGCTTTGGATCAATAAGTGTTTATTTGTTTGGAACTTAGCTTCTTGCTGAGCCTTGAGATCTGTTAAATATATTTTTTTCTGTATGAGTGCAGTTTCTATATCAATAATTATGATGCTTCATTTGCCGAATTGAACATTTTATTCATGTTAAAAACGCTATAATAATAAGCGATAACCTTGTCATTCAAAGAGTTCAAAGAAAACGATGGCCCCTTTAGATCAAATTGCAGCAGTGTCAGATGACCAGTCAGAGTTAACGATGTCAGTTCTCATGACGCCAGATATGGCAAATTTTTCAGGAAATGTTCATGGTGGAACTATTCTGAAATTACTGGATCAGGTGGCGTATGCATGTGCGAGTCGCTATTCGGGCAGTTATGTCGTGACCTTATCGGTAGACAAGGTAAACTTTAAGGAACCAATTCATGTGGGTGAGCTGGTAACTTTCTTGGCCAGTGTCAACCATGTTGGTCGCACCTCGATGGAAATCGGGATTCGTGTAGAAGCGCAGAATATTCAAAAAAGAACGGTACGCCATACCAATAGCTGTTATTTCACTATGGTGGCCGTAGATGAAAATGGCAAACCGAAACAGATTCCGGCTTTGAACCTGGACAATGACTGGAAACGTTGCCGTTTTGAAGCAGCCGAACAGCGTAAAGTCGCGCGTTTGCAAGAGAATCATCATCCTTCATGCAGTATTTATAAAAAGACTGCACAGAGTTAAGCGGTGATTTAAAAACATCTTCATAAGACTAATGCCAGTCAGTTAACCAATTGACTGGCATTTTCTTTTTTAAATTGAGGATTATATGTGATAGGTGGAAAAGTCATCCGCAACTGTTTGAGGCATGAGGTGTATTGCACCGCAAGATTAAAAAAATGATGGTCTCCATGACAAATTGACGAGTCGAGGGTGGCTGACGAGTTTTGCGGTGAGGAATATGACTGCAAGATGCCTTCCTTGCGAAGTTCCGCTGCTCATTTGAATGAAACCAAAGTAACAAATGATATTGAAAATATTTGATTTAAAACCTTCAGACTCCATCATGAACGACTAAGCAGTTAAAGCGTCTATTTTTAAATTCTTTAACTGATCAGCATTACTTTATAAGAGAGTCTTTTTTGCCTTAATTTCAGTTTATGTCTGGAGCTTTATCGTTTTTTGCTCTAATATAAAACGATACGTATCGTATCGTATCGATTGTGTTTGAAGATAAGTAGACTTTATGAATCATGACGAAAAAAGCTCACGACGACAGCAATGTATCTTGCAGGCGGTTGCCGATGCATTGGCAGAGGGAGAGTATCATCAACTGACTATTGAGGCTGTTGCAGCACGAGCTGGGGTGGGAAAATCTACGATTTATCGCTGGTGGAAGCATAAATCGGAGCTGGTGCTAGATACCTTCAAACAGCATACGGTCTCAGTCTTTGAGCCTGATCCTGCAAATGACCTGAAAAGTAATCTGATTCGACAGCTAAGCTTGTTGTCTCAGGCGCTCAACCATCCGATTGGTCGGGCTTTACTGGTGGTAATCGCCAATCATCGTGAGCTGGCCGGTGAATTCTTTCAGCAATATTTATTGCCGCGTCGACAGCAGACTCATCAACTGATTCAGCAAGCGATTGAGCGTGGCGAGATTCGCGCGGATTATCCTTTTGATTTAATGCTGGACAGTTTGTACGGCCCGATCCATTACCAGATTATTTTTTTCAATCGTATGCCGGATGAAAATTACATCCGGGCGCTGGTTGGGTTAGTGCTGCATCCTGTTGTAATTCAAGCCTGAGCCTGGTCTATTTTTCTTAAAGTTGGTTTTTATGTCTCTCAGCCCCGAGCGTTTATGGAATCGCTCATTTATCCTGTGCTTATTCAATAACTTTTTTCTGTTTGTTTATTATTTTGCCTTACTGACCATCTTGCCGATTTACATCATGAAAGATTTGGGGGGCTCAGTCAAAGAAGCGGGTCTGGCACTGACCTTGTTTCTGGCATCATCAATTGCAGTTCGGCCTTTTTCCGGCATGATCATCGAAAAACTGGGCAAGAAAATCTCGATGCGCGGTGCAGGCGTGATTTTTGCGCTGTTTGCCTTTGGCTATTTGCTCATTGATAGCTTGTGGTCACTGTTGCTGGTGCGATTTCTACATGGCATTTGGTTCAGTATTTTGACCACGGTGGCGGTTCCGGTGGCCAATGAATTTATTCCAGAACAGCGTAAAGGCGAGGGCATGGGCTATTTTGTCATGTCGACCAATCTGGGGGTGGTATTTGGCCCATTGCTGGCCTTGACCGTCATTCAATTCACCAGCTTTAAAAGCTTATTTGGGATTCTGGCTATTATTATTTCTCTGGGACTGATTTTCTGCTGGATGCTGAAAATTACCGAACTGCCAAAATCAAGGCGGATCGGCACAGAAAAAACCAAATTGAGTCTACAAGATATATTGGAAGTGAAAGTCCTGGCGGTAAGCTGTGTGGCGTTGCTGACGGCGTTTGCTTATTCGGGCATCATGAGTTTTATCACGGCATTTAGTGAAAGCAAGCAGCTTTTGGCTTATACCAGTGTATTTTTTATTGTATTTGCGGCTTCGATGCTGTTGGTACGGCCGTGGGTCGGGAAAATCTATGATCGTAAGGGGCCAAGTGCTGTCATTTATCCTTCCTTTATTTTCTTTGCGATTGGCCTAGTCATGGTGAGTCTGATATCCAATCAATGGACGCTCTGGTTATCAGCGGTCTTTGTGGGGATCGGTTATGGTTCATTATTTCCATGTCTGCAGACACTCGCAATTCAATCTGTCGATAAGCAGCGTATGGGACATGCGATTTCAACCTTCTTTACCCTGTTTGATCTGGGTTTGGCGGTAGGTTCCGTGGTGATGGGCCTATTGATTGCCTATTGGGGCTTTGAAGCGATGTATGTGTCGAGTGCTGCACTCGTCATTGTGACGATCTTGGTTTATCGTCAGTATGTGGCCAAAAGACCAATACACGTACCGGAAAATCAGGAAGCATAAAATGGAATTAAGACATTTACGTTATTTTGTCACTGTGGCCGAGGAACTGAATTTTACCCGGGCTGCGGAAAAATTGAATACTGTACAGCCTTCCTTAAGTCAGCAAATCAAGGATCTGGAGCGTGAGGTAGGCGTACAGTTACTGGAGCGAAATAACCGTAAGGTCAACCTGACCGAGGCCGGACAGGTTTTTTTAAAAGAAGCTTTGCTCAGTCTGGAACATGCAGAACGTGCGATCCACGCTGCCAGACAGATTGCCAATGCACATCAGGATCAGCTGAATATCGGATTTGTACCGGTTGCGGAAATGAAAGTCTTTCCCTATATCATGCCCAATATCCGCGCACATTTTCCTGAACTGAAAGCACTATTTCATAGTTTGACCGACGCTGAGCAGTTTAGTGCTTTAAGAAAAGGCCAGATCGATATTGCTTTTACCCGCTATCCGGGACAGTCGAGCGAGTTTGATTCGATCCGGATTTTTGATGAACCTTTAACCCTGATTGTGCCTAAAGATTCTCCGGTTGCGACCCTGCCACATGTCAGTATTAAGAGCTTTGAAAATCAGGATTTTGTCATTAGTGATGAACAGGCTTCACCACAATTGCATCGAATTATTCAAGACTTTTTTAAACAGTCCAAATTGAAGGTCAATGTGGTGCAGCATTCGACCAATATCCTGCTCAATGTCAATCTGGTCGGGATGGGCGTGGGCTGGAGTCTGGTGCCGGCCTATGTGATTCCATTACTCGGCGATAATATCGTGGTCAAAAAGACCCTTGAACCTTTGCCCATGATTGGGCTATATGCCAATTATCGTAAAGACCAAAAACATGTGGTGATTGATCTGATTTTAAAAGTCTTAAAAGAAAAGTTTTGTGTCGATCTTTTTTAAGATTTACATCTTTGGTCTGCCTATATTTTAAAAGCTGTGCGACAGAAATGATCTGTAGCACATCTGTGTAAATTGACACAGAAAACCGTTTTATACTGAAGCTCTAAAAATAAAAAATGGTTAAAGCAATATGATGAAGCTCTATAACAATCCGCAATCACGGGGCCTGACCCTGTTGCCCTTATTGAAAGAATTGCAGATTGAAGACCAGATTGAGCAGGTGGAAGTGTCCTATGAATATATGCATCAAGCTGAATATTTACAGATTAATCCGATGGGAAAAGTTCCCTGTCTGGTCGATCAGGAGATTGTCATTTCAGAAATGGCCGCCATTTTTATCTATCTGGCAGATAAGTATTCTGACCAAGGCTTGGCACCTGCTTTGGATGAACCCAAGCGTGGGGCATATTTAAAATGGATATTGTTCTGTCATGGGCCCTTCACCGAATATATCGATATAAAAAATTTGCAGGTCTCGCCAGAAAATATTGAACAGAACCGCAGAAGTTTAAGTTTCGGGAATGAAGCAGCCGTATTTGATTTTCTGAAACAGGGCATAAGCCAGGCCAATCCCTATTTGCTGGGTGAAGAATTTTCCGCAGCAGACTTATATGCGGCTTATTGTTTAGTCTTTGCGATCTCTGCAAAAATTTTACCGCCATTTGACGAGTTCAGACCCTATTTGCAGCAGATGGCCTC
Organism: Acinetobacter sp. YH12208; assembly: GCF_013418055.1. Classification (NCBI taxonomy): domain Bacteria; kingdom Pseudomonadati; phylum Pseudomonadota; class Gammaproteobacteria; order Moraxellales; family Moraxellaceae; genus Acinetobacter; species Acinetobacter sp. YH12208. The sequence continues at coordinate 105,121 of NZ_VPCT01000007.1, read as the reverse complement.
TCGTGATTCCCTGAAAGACATGCCGTGGTTTCAAGACTATCGAGTTTAGTTCATCGCTCTGTATCACTTGATCTGGATATCTCATCACAATAAAAAACCACGCCGAAGCGTGGTAAAAAATGACCTTAAAATTATTTCAGGTACAGTTTTTTAAACAGTTGCTGACTGGTGTTTTCCAGTGATTGTGGAATGGCCAGTGCGGCCACAAAACGGTCAGGACGCAAGATCACCACTGAATCGGAAGTATTGCCAAACCAGGAGCGAATTTCTGTGCCGCTATCACCAATGGTGATGACATCTTCAAACTGTTGGCGCTGGGTATTTTGTAACTGTACTGCCGGAATGACCTGAATAAATTTCACACCGAGGGTTTTCCACTGTTGCAGTGTCTCTGGACTCAGGCCCCATTTTGGATCGACACCCCAGGCAATAATGGCAAAATCATTGCCAATCACTTCATCCAGTAACACTGTTTCACCTGATGCAAGCTGAACTTGAGGCTGAATGAACATCTTGCCAATTGGAGAATTTTTGGCGCCGTTGCTCAAAAGCACACCATCATGATATTTCGGCATCGGTTTAAAGCGCATTTCCAGCAGGTACTGTTTGATCGGCTTGATATAGTTCAGGGCATAGGCGATACCGTCACGGACAAAACCTTGCCACTTTTTTGGTGGTGCCAATACATGACCGGCCATCACGGACAGATCAATCATGGCTTTGGCATGGTCTTTACGTTCAATCTGATAAGAATCTAAAAGTGCGGGGCCGGTTTTGCCTTGAACCACCAGTGCGACTTTCCAGGCCAGGTTAAAGGCATCCCGCATCCCGCTGTTATAACCCTGACCTTGCCATACCGGCATAATGTGCGCAGCATCACCTGCCAGTAAAATACGGTTTACCCGGAATTTGTCCGCAATACGGGCATTATGGGTATAAACACGCTGACGGATCACTTCGATGCCGTCGGTACTTGGAAGCACTTTGGCCAGTAATTTGGCAATATTTTCCGGTTTGCTGAGTTCTTCCTGAGTTTCACCCGGCATAACCATAAATTCAAAACGGCGAATTCCATGGGGCAATGCGGCGGATACATAAGGACGTACCGGATCACAACACAGGTAAATATGCGGTGTCGCAAGCGGATCATTTTCAAGATCGATTACGATCCATTGATTCGGCGCAGTTTCACCCTCAAAAGCAATGCCCAGATTACGGCGTACATAAGAGTTACCGCCATCACAGGCAATCAGGTACTGGGCACGGACTGTTTCTGTATTCCCTTGTTCATTTTGCAGGTTAAGCGTTACACCCTCGGCATCCTGACTAAACTGGGTCAATTGACGTGAGAACAGCACCTGCGTATTTTCATATTGTTTTAAGCCCTGAAGCAGAACCTGATCGACTTGTGGCTGAATAAAGGCATTACGGCGCGAAAATCCAAATTCACGGGTTAAAGGTTGAATATCTGCAAAACAGCGACCCTTAGGTGTTAAAAAGCGCATGGCATGATTGGGCGTGGTATAGGGCAAGACTTGATCGACCAAACCTAAGGATTGAATGGTACGCAAAGATTCATCATCGATCCCAATGGCACGTGGATAATCAATCAAACTATCCAGTTGCTCGACCATCGTGACGCTCACGCCTTGCTTGCTCAGATAGTTGGCAATGGTTAAGCCTACAGGCCCAGCGCCGAGGATTGCTACATCAGTGCTGTAATTGGTATTGCTCATAGTGAATGTCCATTCAATCGACTTGCATTTCAATCTATTAAGGGACAGTTCTGAGCTGTAAACAAGTTAGGCGATAGTAGTTGAGCTATATGAATAATATTAATCTTAAGTGGATTTTTATTATTTAAATAATTGAATTTAAATGATAAATTTAAAATAATTCAATAGTCATTCTCAATCCTGTGATCAGTTTTAACTATGATGGGCATTTAAATCTAGTCAATAAAAATGCTGAACCCGCAGCAAGCATGATTCAGCATCGATCAATATGAGGCAGTACAGGCTAAGCCTACTGGAGAAATACTGCCCTGATATTTTCTTTGATCATTTAACCCGTCGTTAAATCACTTAACGTGCTGCAGGTGTTGCGCTTTCTGTTGCAGCTTCAGATGCAGCTGGTTGTTCTGCATTTGCGCCAGCAACCGGAGCATTTGACTCAGGCAATTCCTGGGTACTGACAATCACTTTTTCTTCAGTGTTTGTATTTGCATTTGTTGTTTCAGTCGCGGCAAAGCTGGTGGCTGCAGCAGCAGTAAGCGTTGTTGCAAGTAAGATTTGTGCATATTTCATTTTTGGCATCCTTTATTTATGTCATATAATTTGCCGAGCTGACCATCACATCAATTCGACAGGAGTTCATCCTAAGCACTGAAATTTTGATGAGCAAATCAATTAACAAAAGCGACACGGAGTGAATAACTCAGCATATACACAATGCAGAAAGTTGTTTAATTACTGTTAATTATGCAGTGTTCTATTTAATGAAAATGTATATGAATGTTTCAAAAAGCTAAATTTTAAATATGAATAAACATCAAGATTCTCTATTTGAGATAATTCTCTTAACTTATAAACTGATGGTTTCAAGTCGCCATTGAGCAAGAAAATGTCTCTACAACCATGCTGTGTCCTATAATACAGGGCATGATCTTGTCTATTTAATCTCTTGAGAACCGATTTTGAAAATTCTGTCCGCAGCACAGCCGATTCCTGTCCATATCATTTCTGGATTTTTGGGGGCGGGTAAAACCACACTGCTTAAACATTTATTACAGCAGAAACCTGAACAGGAAATCTGGGCCGTACTGATGAATGAGTTCGGTCAGATCGGGGTCGACCAGCAGTTATTACCACAAGATTCAGGCTATGCGGTAAAGGAATTACTGGGTGGCTGCCTATGTTGTAGTAGTCAGTTGCCGATGCAGATTGCCTTGTCACGTTTACTGTCCGAAGTGAAACCGGATCGGCTGTTTATCGAGCCGACCGGGCTGGGACATCCTGCACAATTGTTAGAACAGTTGACGGAACCGCATTGGCACAGTCATTTAAACATGCAGGCTTTGGTCACTGTGGTTGATGGTTCACGTTTGCATGATCAGGATTGGTCACAGCAAAATCTGTATGCAGATCAGCTTAAGGCCGCGCAGATTGTGGTGATTTCACATACAGATTTAATGACAGCCGAAGATCATGCTGCGCTTACGCAGCTTCAGGCGGAATATCAAGTCTATGCCCAGCAGTGGTTGTGCACAGAGCAGGGACAGCTGAGTATTGAGCAGATTAAACAGGATTATCAAGGTTCTGTACGTCAGCTCCAGCCTTTATTAAAACAGCAACAGATCAATCCTTCCCCAGAGGCACCCGTGCTGATTCAGCAGCTGCCTTATCATTATGTGGAAAGCGCGCAGGGCTATCAGGTTGCGGGCTGGAAGTTGCCAAAACGCTGGCAATTTCATTTTTATGATTTGCTCGACTTGCTGTGTGAACAAAAAGACTGGCTCAGAATCAAAGGAATTTTTAATACCGATCAGGACTGGAAAAGCTTTAATTTCAATCCGGAGCAGTTTAATTATCAGTCGGTTGAGGCAGGTATTGATAACCGGATCGAAGTGATTTATCAACAGTCACGGGATTGGCTGGAGTTTGAAAGCGCGTTGATGCAATGCCGTATTGATCCGGAAAAATAATAGTACTGTTGCTAAGGCGCTGAATGAGTTATTGACCTAAATCTGTTCAGCAAAATACTGCTAAATCTTATATGCTAGGCGCCAAATTTGAGGATTGTGTTATGGCGTTAAAAGCGACGATTTATAAGGTTGATTTGAATATTGCAGATATGGATACGCACCGTTATGCAGATTATCAGTTGACGATGGCGCTGCATCCTTCAGAAACCATTGAACGCCTGATGGTGCGTATTCTGGCGTATGCGCGTTATGCCGATGAAGCGCTGGAATTTACCAAGGATCTGTTTGAAACCGATGAGCCGGCCTTGTGGGAAAAAGACCTCACTGGTCAATTGGTGAAATGGATTGAAGTCGGTAGCCCGGATGAAGATAAAGTCAAAAAAGCCAGTGCGCGCTGTAAGCAAGTGGCTGTGGTGACCTATGGTTCTGCGGTAGATGAATGGTATAAGCGCAGCAGCAAATTAAAGACGTTAAAGAATGTGGAGGTGTGGAAATTATCGACTACAACCACCGATGCATTGCCACAATTATGTGCACGCACCATGCAGTTACAGCTCAATGTGATGGATGGTGAATGGACTCTGATTGGCGATCAGGGGCAGGTGCTGGTCGAGTGGGAACAGTTACAATAAGGACGCATAAGGATGCACGTCTGGACTTGTATCCTGTCGCTTAAATTGCGTATACCTGAGGAATAAAAATACTCAGGGTTGTGTCATGTACCATGAACTTTATGATTTACTGCTGGCCGTCGCGATCGGGGCCATTATTGGTGCAGAACGTGAATATCACAGTAAATCTGCCGGACTGCGTACCATGATCATGGTCAGTCTCAGCTCCTGTCTGTTTACTATCATTTCCCTGAAAATAGGCGTGGAAAATCCTGACCGGCTGGCGGCCAATGTCCTGACGGGGCTAGGCTTTTTAGGGGCAGGGGTCATTCTCAAAGATGAGAACCGTATTTCAGGAATTACCACGGCCACCACCATCTGGATGACCGCAGCACTGGGCATGGCAGCCGGTGCGGGTTATGAAATCCTGAGTATCTGGGCCACTTTAATGGTCATGGTGGTACTGGTTCTACTGATGTATGTACAGCGCGGGATCGAGTCGCTGAATCAGGAACGTAATTACGAAATTGTCTGTCCTTTTGAGAAACATGAGCTCAACCATTATGAATCGCTTTTCAAACAATATAAGCTAAAAGTCATGCATTCTTCACAGCGCAAGGTTGAGCAGCAGATTAGCGGAAGATGGGTGCTGATGGGATCGGCCAAAAACCATCAAAAACTCACCCTGCATTTACTCAATGATCAGAATATTCAGGAACTCAGCTTTTAATCCATCAAGGACTAAAGCCTAAAAAAATCAATCAATCCGGTTTATACTGGTTTTTGAATTTATGCCAATCTCAGGTAAATAAGTATGATTAACGAACTTGAAATTATTGATTTAAAAGTAGGCGAAGGGAAAGAGGCGGTAAAAGGCGCGCTGATTACCACACACTATACCGGCTGGCTAGAAGATGGAACCAAGTTTGATTCATCGATTGATCGCGGTAATTATTTTGAAACCGTGATCGGAACAGGCCGTGTGATCAAAGGTTGGGATCAGGGCATTTTGGGCATGAAAGTGGGCGGTAAACGTAAACTGCTGGTGCCGGCACATTTGGCCTATGGCGAACGTAAAATGGGCAAAGTGATTCCAGCCAATTCAGACCTGATTTTTGAAATTGAACTGTTTGATGTAAAAACACGTAATTAATTCATTGAAATAAGATTCATTCAGTATCATGAGTGAATGCTGATCGGGAGAAGTCTCAGTATTGGGGGCTTCTTCCGATAAACTACAAAAAAATATTTGAACTCCCTGATATTCCAAGTAGATTATAAGAAGAATAAAGCTCTTTTTCAGGAAACTACTGTCTTTGCAAAACGTGATAAGGAATGTCTATTTTGTAATGTGGGTTTGGGCCATAAGCTGGGGCATCTTGATGAGCACTTCAGTATCTGCCCAGATCGCTGCCACATCCCCCGGGGTGCAGCAGCAGTTCCGTGATCATATCTCTGAAATTCATTTTAGCGAACACAGCAGCAGCCCTTTGCAGGGGAAATGGTTATTTTATCCGAGCCAGTTTATTGTCCAGCCAAGTTCCGTACTGTTATCAAAAACAGTGGAATTGCCGGCTTCTTTTAAAATACTGACCAACTCAAATATTGGTTATGGCACATTTATTAGCCATTATAAAATTCCTAAAGAATTTATCGGACGCCGGATTGCCATTCGGATTCCTGCTCAATATGGCGCTTATCGGGTCTATGTAAATGGCGAGTTTATTGTCCGGCTTGGGCAAATCAGTAAAACACCTGAACAGCAGATCACTGAAAAAGCCCCCCGGATTGGCTATTTCGTTGCAGACAGTGAATACATTACCTTAAGCATTCAGGCCTCGAATTACACTCATTTGCATGGAGGGCTGGAACGCCCAATGCAGATTGGGGTCGCAGGTACAGTCAATCGTCAATTCCAGCAGTTGATGATGAGTATTGCCATGACCTGTGGCGCAGTACTCGGGGTGGGTGTTTTCAATATCCTGTTTTCAATATTTCGAGGATCGAAAGAGCGTAATAGCAAAAGCATTTTTGTGTTTGGCTGTTTTATTATCTTTCTGGCCCTGCATAATATGTTTTCAGCGCCCTATGCTTATTCGGTATTTACCAATATCGACTGGTTATGGGGAACACGTTTAGAGTATCTGTTTACGTTTCTGGCGGTATTGTTTTTCCTCAGTTATATGCATCTGTTTAATCAGCGCTATTTAAAACCGCTGATTTATTATATTGCGATCGTCTTATTGATTTTGAATATCAGTGTGACGCTATTTTCTACCCCAGAGTTATTTGAACGTCTTGCGCTCTATAGTGCGATTTATGGTCTGGTGATTATTGGGAATTTCATGTACGGGTTTTATCAGACCCTACGTGATAAGCAACCGTATTCACGCCTGAATCTGTTTGCCATTATTTTCTTGTGTCTGACATTTTTAAATGACTATCTCTTGCTGATTAATGTCATTCAAACCACACATTTGTCTTTCATTTCCACCAGTTTATATGCCTTGTTGATTATGTTTCAGCAGTCTAGACACTATGCGCATCAAACTTATCAGACAGAACAGCTAAATTTTAACCTCATCGAGCTCAACAGTTCGCTTGATCAAAAAGTCAAAGAGCGTACCCAGCAACTGCATCAACTAAATGCCAAACTGGAACATCAGATGAAGATTGATGCGCTGACCGGTGCTTTTAACCGGCGTGCTTTAAATAGTGAAATCCAGCAGAAGTTTTTGCAAAGCCAGCAACATTCACATGCCACACTGCTTTTTGCCATGCTGGATGTTGATTATTTTAAAAATTATAATGATCATTATGGCCATTTAAAGGGTGATGAGATTCTACAAAACCTGGTTAAGGTGATTCAGGCCAGCTTGCCTCAATCGGGTTATCTGGCGCGTTATGGCGGGGAGGAATTTGCCATTCTGCTTGGTGATATACCGATTCCGGTTGCCCTGCAATATCTGGAACGTGTCATTCAGCAGGTTCGGGAACAACAATTTGAACATCTAAACCGGCCGGATGGCAAAGCCTGGATCACGGTCAGTGTGGGCGCGGCTTGGATAAGCCCACAACATCAATATGCCGATATTCATGCCTTGATGAAAGCTGCAGATGTGCAGCTGTATCTGGCCAAACACACCGGGCGTGATCAATTAAACTTTGAGCAGGGCGCGGATTAAAAAACGTATTTATACAGATATGATCCATCATCTTGTGAATGTGCAGGGCTGGAATCAAATCCACATCGCTGATAATAGCTGAGGGCTGTTTGAGTCGACTTGACTGCAATCTGATAGATTTTTTTCTCTACTAATGCTGCATGCATTTGATTAAATAATTTGGTGCCAAATCCAAGCCTCTGGCAATGTGGGGCGACATAATGCATCCGGATTTCTCCAGTATCACTGACCAATAAAAACCCGACTACTTTGTCGTGCACAAGGCAAACCCAACAATCGTTATAAAGCATATCGACAATCAGGCTGGCGTGATCAAATTTTTCCAGCCAGCTTTGGATGCGACTGTCCTCACGTTGATGATCTAAAACACAAGATTGAATACTGTCATGAATCACCTGAATAATTTGAGGTATATCCTGAATCTTCCCTTCACGAATCACCATGTTATTCATTTTCTCGAACATTTACAGGAAGGCTTCATTGGAAGAGAAATGCAGGTTGAAACAAAATAACAATCTTGTAGTTTTTTGAGAGGATTTTCTTAAAAACCAGTAGGTGAAGATAACTTATGTTGCTGATCTGTCGGTTTTGTTTATCTGATTTTCTAAAATCAACGCTTCTCAGGAGCGGGTGCTCAAATTTACAGCAAGCTTTGCTAGAATCGCCGTGCTTACTTTAAATCCCCATAAAATCGAGTCAAGGATGCCATCATCGAAATAGTGCAGGAGTTTGCACTGTCTAAAAAATAGACGTATGCTAGGTGTTAGGCCATTATTCAAATGAATATGAAGTGCTCGGTAATAAAAATAAAATCAGCCACACGAGATGATCTACTATGTTTAAATTGTTGCTCTTGCTGTGTATTTTTTTGCTGTTCAATGCCGCCTGGATCGTGGGGCGGAAAATTTATAAAACCCAGTCTTATCTCTCTGCGCAGCGTGCAGAAAAACCTGAACAAATTGCCAGTATTTCAGAACATGTCATGACTACGCATGAGGAACAGGTGCATCTGGTTGATGCTTATGAACTGGAACTGTTTGATGATGTGGCTCAGCTGTTTTTTCAGCGTCATGTAGCTATTCAGGACAGGGCACAGGCAGAGCAGTTACAGCAGGAAATCTTGCAAAAAATGCCCATGCAAAGCAGTACACAAATTCGTCAGATGGATTTAGGGGAGTGGTCGATTTTCTGGAATTTTTACCATCAGTCACTGGAATATTATGTCGGCCGCTATGGCGTGTTTTATACGCATGTCGACCGTTTTGGCCAAGAGCATCGTCAGGAAATTCGTACCGATCTTTTACAGTCAGATTGTGCTTGATCTCTCTGCTCAGGAAGCTTGTAAGTTTTGCAGGAGACGATAGGCGTTAAACATCAAGCTGCATATTTAAGCCGATGTAATTCGGAAAAGGTATTTAAGGCATCTTGCCAGATTTTTTCTGCCCCCTGACGGAAATAGCCCATATGACCAATGTCCTTTAAACCATAATCTTCAGCTTTAAGATCAATATAATGCACGTTTGCTTGACGGTAATATTGCATAAAAGCATGTCTGGAATTAGGCAGGGCCCAAGTATCATCGAGAGCAGCAACCGCATAAATCGGAGTACTTACCGCAGCATAACGTGTGTGTAAGTCTTTCAAATCCGGATCGGCAAAGAAATAGGTCGGATATTTGCACCACTTACGCCACTGACGATAGACATCACGTGGCAAGTCTGCACCCATGTTAAATTTGCTCCATGGCAAATAGCCGGTGATTGCTACGAGTGGAGGGAAAACAATATTCCAGATCATCTGAACCTTGATTTTTTCCTTGAGCGGCATATAACCATGCCAGCCGGCGCCTGTGCCATAACAGTACATCGCTTCGATGCGGTCATGATGTTTACACAGACCTAATGCCTGACCTCCATAGGAATGGCCAATCATATAAATATCCAGTCCTGTCCGGCCCAAATATTCAATTGCCGCACTCAGGTCATATTCTCCCCAGTCCAGATAAGACATTTTAAAGCCTTTGAGCTGTTTCGGTGCGGAAGCGGCCACCCCTCGATAATCGAAGGTCAGCACCTGAAAACCGGCATGAGTTGCATATTCTGCAAAACGGCGATAAAACGCTTGCGGTACTCCCGTTGCACAGGCAACGACAATATTGGCCTTCGCCACAGACGGTGTCCGGTAGAGTTTGCCACTTAAGCTATAACCATCTTCTGCCAGAAACTGGACACTTTCTACCTGCATTTTTCCCTGCACCATGAGTATATCCTTCGTTATATTGGATGAGATCTTGTTTTTTGTGCGCTAGCTTATGTTTAATCCAATAATGGGCCAGATGTCAAAACTCGGCAGTCGTATAGCGAGAAGAACCCTTTAAACATATATGAAGATTGCTGCGCTATCATCATGTCTAAACAGGGGGAAATAGTATGATTATTGATTTTCAGCAGGCGAAATTACAGAAGTTTATGGCTCTGGCAATGAAGATCGAAGCGCAGCCTGAACTGTATGTGCAGTTTGATTCGGTTTCAGACTTTTATAAAGCAGACTGGCTGCGGGATTTTCCAAACGGAACCACATGGTATGTGTCCGGTCTAGACGATGGCGCCGATGAATTTCATGTCGTGATTGACTATGCCACAGCGCAGCTACAGATCAGTTGTGGCCAGACACAGTTGTCTGCAAAACTATCTTGCAAAGATTGACCGAATTGCCGCTATTTCCCGATAAAAGAATAATGACAGATGCTATAAAGTTGATATAAATTGCAGAATCATCTCTGTGTTTGGTTTTATTTGCGATAGTCCGGAGTGACCTAAGCGAATAATGCAATAAAAATAAGGAAAAATAGCATGGCACATCAGTTCACTGTGAAAGCAATTATCAATGGCGTGTCTATTGATGAATTTAAACGTCTGGCCAATGATATTCGTTTGCATGAGGCAGTCTGTCATCGAATTCCTGCGCAAAATTTAGAAATTCTGGTCTCGGAAAAGCAGGGGCATATGTATACCTTGAAACGTGCCTATAATCTGGATGTCAACATCCCGGATATGGCAAAAAAATTACTCAAGGATGCATTCCGTTTGCAGCGTACCGATATCAGCGATCTGAATCAAATGACATCGACGGTACAACTCGGGGCAAATTTACCGATCGAGGCGACCTGTCAGCGTGCAGTCACTGGAGATGAAGACCAGATCCAGTTTCAGCTCAACTGGACAGTAAAGGTCAAAGTGCCGTTGCTCGGCGGTATGCTGGAAAAGCATGCAGAAGGCGAGATTCGTAAATTTAGTGAAATTGAACTCAGTATCGTTGAAGATGAATTACGCAAGAGCCTAACAGCCTGAATTAGTGCACCCATCTCGTTCACCAATATTTAAAAAGGGCACTTTTAAGCTGGGTGGTGGCGGTCAATTCGGCAATGTATAGCCATTTAGCTTGCTGCCGTTCTCTAAGCAATGCGGCTTAAGACGTAGAAAAATAATAAGGCAATACAGATGGGATTGAGTGCCGTTTGATCGACTGAAGAAACGGCATCATATTATTTATATTTATGCCGCTAACTTTGAGCTTAATCACTTCTTCTATGATATTGCATCGCCAGTCGATAAGCGAGTTGATCCACATTCAGTAATTATCTGCGCGTACTGCGCAACATGAGCTAACCATCTGCATGCTATTGTTTGTATAGATATTTTTGATTGGTGAAACAGATTGCTGAATTGCAGTGCCATAAGCAAAGACTTCGACCATACCGCCTTGCATGCCCAGTTCCGTAGTGCTCAGCCGAATCCCCATAATCTGGGTGGCTCCGATTCTTTCAGCTTCAAGTTTTAAACGTACAATCGCCTCACGCCGTGCCCGCTCTACCACGCTTTCATAGCTGGTCAAATGACCTCCCAACATGTTCTGCACATTGGCAATTGCGTATTTAAAATAATCATGGGAAATGACCACATTACTGCTGATCATCTGTCCGGAATGTTCAGATAAGATAAAGCGGCTGTTGTTGACCTGGATATAAGCCAGTCGTTGTTCCTGTTCGTCTAGATAACGAAAATGTTTGCGTTCATTATAACGACCAAAGCCAAAACCGACGCTAAACAGAATGACAAAAATGACGATCTGAAAAATTAAACCGTCCATGAATTATTCTGCCTGTGGAAAAGGGTCGGGTAATTTTGGCATGACTGGATCAACAATGACCGCCGTTCCATAGACAAACAGTTCAGAGGCGCCTTGGGCAATATTGGAGGTCGAGAAACGAATACCGACAATCGCATTGGCACCCATGCTACGGGCTTTTTCAACCATCCGGTTCATCGCTTCCTGACGGGATTCTTCCAGCAGCTCGGTATAAGCAGTAAGCTCACCCCCGACAATATTTTTCAGGCCAGCGAGTAAATCACGCCCGACATGTTTGCTGCGTACCGTACTGCCATAAACCACATCAATTTGTTGGCGAATAGTATGTCCCGGTACAGATTCCAGATTGCTAAGTAACATGCGTATGTTTTCTAAATAAATTGCTGGTCTATGACAATAGGAAAACTGCCTTGAAAATGCAATAAAAAAGCCCACCGAAGTGAGCTTTTCTTTTTCTATTTTAAATCTATTTCGCCTGCTGTTCTGCTGCGCGGCGTTGTTCAGTCACGGACGGCTGATTCGGCAGGGTATCCGTGGTATTGACTTTTAAGCCTCCGCCGAGGGTCTTGTAGACTTCAACCTGATTGTTCAAGTTGGCCTGTTCAAGCAAGAGCAAGCCTTGTTCTGCGGCATAAGAGGCACGCTGTGCATCCAGTACCGTCAGATAGCTGTCAATCCCGGCGCGAAAACGTGCCTGCGACAGGCGATAGGTGGTATTGGTGGCTTCTACCAGACGGCGCTGTGCAGCAATTCGATCACCAATGTTTTGGCGAACTGCTAGCGCATCATTTACTTCACGAAAAGCGGCTTGAATCGACTTTTCGTAATCTGATAATGCAATTTGCTGATCGGTTTCAGAAATCTGGATATTGGCCTGACGGGTACCCCAATCGAAAATTGGAATATCCAGACTTGGGCCAAAGGACCAGCCAAAACTGCCTGATTTAAACAGATCGCCTAAATCGGTCGATGCATAACCTGCTGAACCGGTCAAACTGATGGTCGGGAACAGGCGTGCGCGTGCTGCTGCAATATTGGCACCCGCTGCAGACAGACGATACTCGGCAGCGCGTACATCTGGACGGTTAATCAGCAGATCACTTGGCAAGCCTGCACCCAGTGCCGTATTGGATGTGATGCGGGTTACGCGTTGTGCCGGCAATAAAGTCGCAGGCACTTGCTGACCGACCAGCAGGTTTAACAGGTTTTGTGCCTGTGCCACCTGAGTGCGGTAATTCGCGACATCATTGCGTGCCGTTTCGACGGAAATCTGGGCCTGACGCACAGGAAGTTCGCTGTCGATCCCGACATCAAAACGTTTCTTGTTCAGGTTAAACGATTCAAGCTGTGCTTTTAGCGTTTGTTCAGCCAAAGCCAGATTGGCATTGGCAAATGAATAGCTGAGCCAGGCTTGAGACACCTGACCAATCAGTGCAATTTGCGTCGCATCTCGCGCACTTTGAGTCGCCAGGAAGTTATCCAGTGCATTGTCACTTAAGCTACGTACACGCCCCCAAAAGTCCAGCTCAAATGCGGTTACACCCAGACCTACATTATAGGTGGTTACAGCACCGCGGCTTTGAGGATTGCTACTGCCCGTGTCTTGACGTAACACGCTGCCACTGGCACCAATGGTCGGTAACTGATTGTTTTCAGTAATCTGATACTGTTGCTGGGCGCGTTGAATATTCAGGGCAGCAGTGCGCAGATCACGGTTATTGTTTAATGCCAGATCGAGCACCTGTAACAGGCGCTGATCGGCAAAAAAGTTTTTATAACCTTGTTCTGCTACAGAAGTACCAGACGCATTGGTATAGCTGCTCGGGATATTTGCCTGTGCAACCGGCTCTGGACCACGCATGCTTTGACAGGCTGTCAAAGCAAGCGCAAGGGCAGATACCGCAATGCTACGACCTGTAATAGACCATACATTTTGCATTACGACTTATACTCCTGATTTTGTTGTTTTGGTTTGTATTTAAAGATACTTCGAATCCACACGTAGAATACCGGGATAAAGAAGATACCTAACAAGGTCGAGCTGATCACGCCACCAAGTACACCATAACCGACTGAGTGCTGACTACCTGCACCTGCACCTGAAGCCAGGGCAAGCGGCAATACACCAAAACCAAAGGCCAAAGTGGTCATGATAATTGGACGTAAACGCATTTTCGCCGCATGCAAGGTTGCTTCGAATAAATCTTCACCTTGCTCTTGTAGCTCTTTCGCAAATTCCACGATCAAGATCGCATTTTTCGCAGAAAGACCAATCACGGCAATGATCGCCACCTGGAAGTAAATGTTATTCGACAGGTTCGGGTTTTGCAGCAGCACCATCCCGCCATAAGTCATGAGCAATGCACCGACGATACCCAATGGCACCACCAGCAGAACCGAGAACGGAATCGACCAGCTTTCATACAGGGCTGCCAGACACAGGAATACGATCAGGAGTGACAGGGCATACAGGAACGGCGCCTGTGCACCAGATTCACGTTCTTCCAAAGACAGACCGGTCCATTCGAAGTCAAAGCCGGTTAAGCCCATTTCTGGTAACTTCGCCGCAATTTCTTCCATGGCCACCATGGCATCACCCGAACTGATTCCCGGAGCCGGTGTACCTTGAATGTTCATCGACGATACGCCGTTATAACGTTCAAGACGTGGTGAACCATAGGTCCATTCGCCTGTGGCAAAGGCCGAGAAAGGCACCATTTCACCGCGATTATTACGCACATACCACTGGTCCAGATCTTCCGGCATCATACGTGAGCCAGCTTCACCCTGAACATATACCTTCTTGACCCGACCGCGATCAATGAAGTCATTGATGTACGAACCGCCCCAAGCAATACCCATAGTACTGTTAATTTCGGCAACGCTGACACCCAGTGCACCTGCTTGCGCATGATCCACAATGACACGGTACTGAGGAGTATCTTCCTGACCGTTTGGACGTACACCTGCCAGACGCGAATCTTGTGCTGCCATGCCCAGGATTGCATTACGTGCTGCCAGAAGCTGGTCATGACTTTGACCACTTGCAGCCTTGAGCTGTAAGTTGAAGCCAGCCGACACACCCAGTTCAGGCATCGCAGGAAGCTGCAATGGCATGATATAAGAGGCATCTTTGACAATCATGTTCAGCGCCATACCACGTTGAATAATGGCACCGACCTGAGATTCCGGACTGTTACGTTCAGACCAGTCTTTCAGTTTAATAAAGGCCAGACCTGCGTTTTGTCCCACACCGGTAAAGGAGAAACCTGCCACACTAAACACCGACTCGACATGATCTTTCTCGTTTTCCAAGAAATAGTTGGTCATGGTGTTGACCACTTTGTCGGTACGTTCCAGGGTAGCATTTGGCGGTAGCTGAACCAGCGCCATAACCACACCCTGATCTTCATCCGGCAGGAATGAAGACGGCAGTTTCTGGAACAGCAGCACGATAACACCCAGCACTACTGCATAGACAATGCCTGAGAAAATCTTGCTGTGGGTCATGCGATTTACGCCGCCCTGATATTTCACCGCCACATTGTCAAAGCTGCGGTTAAACCAGCGGAAGAAGCGGGCAAAGATACCGTTACTTTGCGGCTTGTTCGGATCATGCTGTTTCAGCAAGGTCGCACACAGGGCAGGGGTAAAGGTTAATGCCACTATCAGCGACAAGACCATTGCTGTGACCAGCGTAATCGAGAACTGACGATAAATAACCCCGGTGGTTCCACCGAAGAATGCCATAGGAACGAATACTGCTGACAGCACCGAGGTAATACCAATCAGTGCGCCAGAAATCTGTTTCATCGACTTTTCAGTCGCAGAAACCGGATCCAGATGCTCTTCCACCATGACCCGTTCTACGTTCTCGACCACAACAATGGCATCATCGACCAGAAGACCGATCGCCAGCACCATGGCAAACATGGTCAGGGTATTAATCGAGAAGCCGAAGACGTTAATCACGGCAAAGGTACCCAAGACCACGACTGGAACGGCCATGGTTGGAATGATCGTGGCACGCCAGTTCTGCAAGAACAGGAACATGACCAGGAACACCAGGATAATCGCTTCGATCAGCGTTTTGACTACGCTCTTGATCGACAGTTCAATAAATGGTGTTGTATCAAAGGCCAGTTGATCGACCATGCCTTGCGGATAGTTCGGACGTAACTGTTCTAAGCGTTCTTCAACCGCTTTTGCTGTATCAAGCGCGTTAGCACCTGTGGCAAGTTTAATTGCCACACCACCAGCCGGTTTGCCATTAAATTTCGAATCAAACTGATAGTTATCTGCACCGAGTTCCACCCGTGCAACATCACCCAGACGAACTTGCGCGCCCGAAGTGGTATTTTTTAGGAAGATATTGCTGAACTGTTCTGGGGTTTGTAACAGGCTTTGAGCCGTTACGGTTGCATTCAGCACTTGACCTTCAACAGCAGGAGCACCACCAAGCTGACCGACCGCAACCTGTGCGTTCTGGGTGCGAATTGCAGTCGCAATATCGCTCGGTGTTACTTGCAGGCTGGCCATTTTGGCCGGATCTAGCCAGATGCGCATCGCATAAGAGCCACCAAAGACCTGAACTTCACCAACCCCGGCCACACGGCTTAAAGGTTCAGAAATATTCGAGTTGACATAGTCTTTGATGTCATCGGCGGTCAGGCTGCCATCAGGTGAATAGAAAGCCAATACCTGAAGGAAGCTGGCACCGGATTTGGTGACACGCACACCCTGACGCTGTACATCTTCGGGAAGAAGTGCAGTGGCAGACTGTAATTTGTTCTGAACCTGAACCTGTGCGATATCAGGATCAACACCCTGGTCAAAGTTCAAGGAAATAGAAGAAGAACCGTTACCCGCGCTGTTAGACGAGATATAACGTAAGCCATCCATACCGTTCATCTGCTGCTCGATGATCTGGGTGACTGTATTTTCAACAGTTTCAGCAGATGCACCTGGATAAGTCGCAGAAATGGTCACGGTTGGCGGAGCAATCGTTGGATATTGTGCAATTGGCATTTTGCTGATGGTTAAAATACCGGCCAGCATGATAACCAATGCAATCACCCATGCAAAAATCGGGCGATGAATAAAGAATTGAGCCATGAACCATTACTCCTTATGCATTTGCAGCAGGTTTTTGTTCAGGTTGTTCTTTCTTTGCATCATCTGCCTTTTTCTCGCTTGCTGCAGGCTGCTGCGGTGCAGCACCTTGTGGCGCAGCAGCTTGAGGTTGATAAGGTTTAGCTACAACTTGCTGTTCAGGTTTCACTTTTGCAATCCCGTCCACAATCACTTTATCACCTGGATTCAGACCTTCAGTCACAATCCAGTTGTTGCCTTGAGAGCCGGTGGTCGTGACTGGACGTGGTGCTACTTTACCATCAGCACCGACCAGCATCGCCATTGCCTGACCTGTTGGAGTACGGGTCAACGCCGCTTGTGGGATCAGGAAGGCATTGGGCACTTCACCCTGTACGATTTGCGCAGTCGCAAACATACCTGGCAGGAGTAAATGGTTTTTGTTCGGGAATACCGCACGTAAAGTCACCGTACCTGTTTCCGGATTTACGCTGGCATCCGAAAATGCAAGACGGCCTTCAATCGGGTAGATGCTGCCATCTTCAAGCTTTAACTTCACTTTAGTGTTGTTTGAGCTATTCAAATCGCCTTTGTTGAGCTGCTGACGTAAACGTAAAAGCTCAGCACTGGACTGGTTGATATCCACATAAATTGGATCTAAACGCTGAATGGTAACCAATGGCTCTGGTTGATTCGCCGTCACTAATGCACCCGCAGTGACAGACGAACGGTTGGTCTGGCCCGAGATCGGTGCACGTACAGTCGAATAGCCCAAGTTAATTTCGGCATTACGCAAGGTGGCACGGTTGGCATTCAGATCGGCTTCAGCCAGTTTGACCTGTGCCACGATGTCATCATATTCTTGTTTAGAAATGGCATTGGTTCCAACCAGCTGGCGGTAACGGCCTTCCTTCACACGTAATACACCCAGATTGGCTTCAGCACGGGCAATTGCTGCACGAGCATTATCCACGGTCGCACGGTTGGTGCTTGAATCGATTTCGTACAGAGCCTGACCTTCACGCACATAACTGCCTTCAGTGAACAAGCGTTTAAGCACCACACCACTGGCTTGCGGACGTACTTCTGAAATTTCAAATGCTGTTGTACGACCCGAGAGCTCTACAGACTGCTCTACACTTTGTGGTTGTGCAACAAGAACACCGACTTCAGTCGGTGGCATTTGTTGTTGAGCACCAGCTTGCTGGCCCTCTTTTGGATCTTTGCTACAACCAACAAGTGCAAGACTTGTTGCTAATGCGCAAGCAGTCAGGGCAGGTGCCCAAAGCTTTGCAGACATCATTGTTTCACCTCTATTAGATCTTTATCTAAATTTTCTTATTTGTGCGCCGCGCAATATCTGATCCAGACCATATACCACAACGAAATCCAAATAAAACTGATACTCCAGCCGGATATGACATCTGAAGGAAAATGTACGCCTAGATAAACTCTTGAAATCCCCATCATCAGCATCCATAAGCCTGCACCGATCATGATGATGGTAAAGCGAGAATGTTGCCGATACATGTAAATTGCCAGACAAGCCAGACATGCCGCATACAGACTATGCGCACTTGGAAAGGAACTTCCAAAACTTTCAACCAGATGCAAGGACTCTGGTGGTCGGGGTCGGGCAATTGCAAACTTTAACAGCCAAGCTAGGAGTATTCCTCCGATAATTCCGATACATATAAAAATTACGCTTGTATGCTTTTTATACCACAGCAAGGCAATACACCATAGTGTGGATAAAAATAATACAAATGGCATGCCACCTATCACTGATAAGGACAGAGTAATTCGATTCCAAAACTCGGTGCGATACAGACTCATCCTTTCCACTGCGTGCAAATCAAGCTTGCTTAAAGCAGGGATATTCAGGATGAACACACTGAAAATTAAAAATAAAATACCGACAAAAAGTAACAAGTAATGCATGCCAAAAATCCTTGTCCCTTTAACCGTTCGCAGATCGGTTAATTGTCTGGAGTAGAAGTGTACTTGTCAGTACACTTTTTTTCAAGTGTGCGTATTTTATGCGAATTCCATTTTTTTAGTAAGGAATTTGTTGCTAAATATACTGTAATTGTCGCAGTTTTAAGATTTTGTCGATGTATGATTTTCGTCAATTTCAATGCTTTGCTTGGGGGGCCAGAAGAAATCACTTGGCCGGGTCAGGAAGTGAGTCATGACCAGTTTTGCCAACGGTTTCCACTGTTCAAAACGTACCCGTCGTGCACGTAAGGCCACAATAATGGTCAAACTGAAACTGACAAATAAGTTGGTCAGGCCAATCAACAACACACCGAGGAAAGACACCACAATCAAGCCAATATCCGGGCCATTAATATTGATCAGGCCCTGAATAAAGTTGGCCGAGGCAAAGGCAATATGACGGATATCGAGCGGCAACCCCAGAATAAAACCAATGGTGCCCATACTGCCGAGCATGATGCCAAACATGAAATTACCTGCCAGCGCTCCCAGATTACGTTCAATATAATCTGCAAACCGGTACAGCCGTTCCTGTCCCATCAATTGCGATAAACGTATATGGGCTTTCAGGCGGGGGCCTACCTTGCGGTAGACGGCCATGTTGTCAAAATAACCGGCCAATAACCCGGACAGGAACAGACATACCCCGGCAATTGCAGCATGCGGAATTGCCAAAGAGGTAAAGGGATTCAGGTCATGTAAGGTTTTGGTTGCCTTGGCATGATTCATTAAGGGTTCATGCAGAGCAACGTCCCACATTAAGGTAATCAATGCCGCCACCGGAATGGCAATCGAAATATTGCCCAGAATTGCCACAAACTGGGTACGGATAATATTCACAATCAGCGCGGCCAGCTCGGCAATTTGCGCCATTTTTGAGCCTTTGCGTTGCTGGACTGTGGCCGCCAGTGCAGCGGCTGTCATCGCTGGCTGTTTGGTCGCCACGGTAAAATGCAGCACATGAATCAGCATAAAACCCAGCGAATAATTCATGCTATAGCTAAAGGCCTGCATGAGAGGCGCCATGCTCAGGCGTGTCATCAGGATTTTCAGGGTGGCCATCGTCGCGATGATTGCACCTGCACCGGCGGCCGATTTGTACATGGCCAGAAAGCCTTTTTTGTCAGTACTGACATAGTGCTCGCCGGTTTTACTAGCATTCTCAGTCACCTGCAAGGCCAGGAGTTCACTATTGGTCGCCAGCAGGGCACGTACACTGCGTTCGCTATAAATCGCTTCAGTGATATCTGCAATAAACAGGCCGATGGACTGGTAGCGCAGGTCATCCTCGTCCATGACCATGTTGAGCAGGATTTCAACCCGCTCCAGACACTGCTCCAGCAGTGCCAGCATATAGGTCAGACTCACGCTGACCCCAATCCGTTTGGTAGAGCGGCGAATTTTTGCCACGACATCATGACACTGTTCCAGCATCACCAGTGCTTGCGAAGCATCTGGCGGGGTGATCGAATCGACCAGCGTGACCGTGTTATAGCGTTTTTTGTATTCCTGAATAAATTCGTTAATCTCACGGTTCTGCACCAGAAAAGGAGATTCATATTCCATCAGTTCCGGCTGTGCATTAATAAATTCAGGATGCAGACCAATACCACTGATCCGATACGACAAAATGGTCAGTGCCTTGATCAGTTGATCTTTAATGCGGGTCTTTTCAGGCTGATTGGAGTGACCCTGATTGAGAACTGAAAATAAGCGTTGCCAGTCATCTTCATCAAAATAGTCGAGCCAGTATTTATCGGTCGGCTGATAAAAAACCTTGCGAAATAATTCTTGTAATTGCTGATGATCCGGAATAACTGGCAGGATATGCGCGCCAATACGCTGATTGAGCTGATTCCAGAAACCATCCAGAGACAAAATACCGGTATCGGAAAACAGACTGGTCTGTTTATAACGGTTAATGATCCGCAGGGTAAATGTCTGTAATGCTGAAACTGCATTCGGCGTCAATAATAAAGCTTGGATAAATGCATTGAACTTTGCTTCGATTTCTTCGGTATTTCTGCTGTCTTCCGGTCTGATTCTTTCAATCAGTTCAATGAGAAGATTTTCATCCAGCACCGCCTGAGGTTGCTCAAGCTGATGCTGCATGTTTTGGAAAAGATCAAGAAAATTAATATGCATAGGCGAGTTTAAAGATTACTGAATTCGGTGTAGGGCCAGTTTGGCCAGATTAATCAGAGCTTGACGATACTCAGAGTCAGGTAATGCCTGCAAGGCATGAATGGCGGTTTCCGTTTCTTCAGTCGCACGTTGACGGCAATAGTCCAGTGCCCCAGATGCATTGACAATTTGAATGACTTGATCGAGATGTTCTGTACCGCCAGTGGCAATACTGCGACGGATAATTTCATGCTGCTCACCGGAGGTATTTTTTAGCGCAGCAATCAATGGCAGGGTAGGTTTGCCTTCCATCAGGTCATCACCAATATTTTTGCCGAGGGTTTCTGCATCGGAGGTGTAATCTAGAATGTCATCAATAATCTGGAAGGCATTGCCGAAATGACCGGCGAAAGTTTTTAAAGGCTCACGGAATTCATCTTTACCCGACAGAATCGCTGCGCCTTCTGTCGCCAGTTCAAACAGGCGCGACGTTTTACCATGAATAATATTTAAATAAGTCGCTTCACTGGTTTCTGGCTGGTGCTGGGATTGCAATTGCAGCACTTCACCTTCAGCAATTTCACAGGTGCCGGTCGAGAAATCTTTCAGCAAGACCATATTGTTTAAATCGACCAGCAGATCAAATGCACGTGAAATCAGGAAGTCACCGACCAGAACAGCAGTCTGGTTATTCCATGTCGCATTGGCAGTCGGACGGCCACGACGCAGGCCAGATTCATCGACCACATCATCATGCACCAGCGTCGCCGTATGCAGCATTTCAATAATCGCGGCCAGCTTGCGATGCGGTTCTAAATC
This sequence comes from Acinetobacter sp. YH12208, assembly GCF_013418055.1. Classification (NCBI taxonomy): domain Bacteria; kingdom Pseudomonadati; phylum Pseudomonadota; class Gammaproteobacteria; order Moraxellales; family Moraxellaceae; genus Acinetobacter; species Acinetobacter sp. YH12208. The sequence continues at coordinate 83,441 of NZ_VPCT01000007.1, read as the reverse complement.
TTCAGCACCACAAGCCTTGGCAGCCAGAAGACACATAATCGGGCGCATGCGTTTGCCACCCGCTTCGACCACATGTTTGCTGACGGCCATCACCAGTGCAACTTTTGAAGTAATTCCTTCATTAATGAATGTGTCCATCGCAGCAAAGTCGTTAGCAACAGGAGCGAGAATGTCTTGCTTAAAGTCGATGGTCATGTGAAAGAAAACCTCTAGTCTGGTAAATCGCAGGTCGTAGTTTAACAATTTATAACATGAGTGAAACCTAAGAAATGCATAAACTCCACTAAAAATCAGCTTTTTATAGATCTTATTCAGATTCGATCTATATTCTGCGCTACAAAAAATCAGGAAAGGTCAGCGATATCGCTCTCTTCATCAGGCTGAGTATATTAATCAAACTGGCCGAATTTCTGCTGTATTATTTTGTTGCTGAATATATCTTGAGTGTCTGATTTGATAGAAATTATTTAAGTGTTAAATAATTAGCACATACTCGCCATTATTATTTCAGTAAAATGGCTTGTTGTTTTTTTGAATATCCCTTAAAATCCTCGCCCTTAGATATCCCCCAGTGGCGTACGTCTTAAGATCGATATCTTCCTTTATCGGCACGACGACACGGGCTTGTTTGGAGTACATTATGTACGCAGTAATCCAAAGCGGTGGTAAACAACACCGTGTAATCGAGGGTGAAACCCTTAAAGTAGAATTATTGAAAGCTGAAACTGGCTCAACTATTACGTTTGATGACGTATTGATGCTTGTAAACGGTGAAAGCATTCAAATCGGTGCTCCAGTTGTTGCTGGCGCTACTGTAACTGCTGAAGTAGTTAGCCATGGTCGTCACGACAAAATCCGCATTATCAAAATGCGTCGTCGTAAACACTACCGTAAACAACAAGGTCACCGTCAATGGTTCACTGAGTTGAAAATTACAGCTATTTCAGGCTAATTACGAGGAGTAAATAGACATGGCAACTAAAAAAGCCGGTGGTTCGACTAAAAACGGTCGTGATTCGAATCCTAAAATGTTAGGTGTTAAAATGTACGGCGGTCAATCTGTGACTGCTGGTAACATTATCGTTCGTCAACGTGGTACTGAATTCCACGCTGGTCAAAACGTAGGTATGGGCCGTGACCATACTTTGTTTGCGACTGCTGACGGCGTAATCAAATTCGAAGTGAAAGGCCAATTCGGTCGTCGCTACGTATCTGTTGAAGCGTAATTCGCTGAGATAGAAAAAAAGCCCACAGTTTCTGTGGGCTTTTTTATGCCTGAAAATCGACTGTAATGAACGCCTGATCCAGCTTATGTAAAAAAACGGCTGAAATCTTCATCATGATGAACAAAAAAATAGATTTCGAATTAATAACCATACAAAAGTTCTTATTTTCTATCATTTTAGCTTTTAATTTTCGTTTAAGATGAGACATCAAATAAATTGCGATGACACAAAATATAAAGGTGAAATTATGAATATGCTTCGTAAAACCGTCTGTGCTATGGCTCTGGGTGCAGTGACTTTAGCACCGGTGATGAGTACAACCGTGTTTGCTGCACCTGTGGCAGCGTCGGAGCAACAGGCAACTGCCAGTCTGGTGAAGCAGCTGAATTATGTGCGTAGCATGACGGCAAATTTTGAGCAAAGCACCAAGGTGACCAATCCGAGAGCAACCCAGAAAAAAGGCTTGAGCGCACAACATATGAATCAGACCTTTCAAGGGGTGATGAAAGTCGAGCGTCCGGGTAAATTCTATTGGGAAACGACAGCACCATCGAAGCAAACCATTACAACGACTGGTAAAACAGTATGGATTTATGATCCGGATTTGCAGCAAGCGGTTCGTCAAAACCTGGATGAGCAAGTTGCCAATACACCGGCTTTGCTTCTGTCAGGAAATACCAGTCAGATTATGCAGTCTTACCGGGTCACTCAGCCAAATAAGGGTAAAACCTATTACACGCTGTATCCTAAAAATACCGATGGTGTCTTTGAGAGCCTGACCATTAGCTTTGGCGCCAATAAAGCACCTAGCTTGATGATCCTGCAGGATTCACTTGGCCAAACTACAAATATTAAGTTTAGTAATGTGAAAGTGAATGGCAGTATTCCAGCTTCTACCTTTAACTTTACCCCGCCAAAAGGTACGGACATTATTGATCAATAATCAGAAGTATCAAGTAAATCAAAGAGCAACCGATTCAGGTTGCTTTTTTATTGCCGATTATCAGGATTGCTTTGAGCAGGCTACAAGGTTCAGCTGTATCTAGACACAAGAGCATCTTAAAATAAATAAAAGTCGAGTCAATGAAATTGCAAAATTTTGGGAGCTCAGGATGAAGATCAATCTGTTTAAAACTGCTGAAATTTATGCTGTCTTATTAATCACTGTATATATCTTGGGTTGTCAGCCGCCATCCAATTCAGTTGTTACCCAAACAGATCCGTGGGTGCAGATTGAAGCCAAGAGTATTCCCGTCAAAGGGGTGGCCAAAGTGGTGTGTGAAATAGAAGGCTGTGTACGCTTTGATCTTCATACGGTGGATACCAACCTCGACTGGATTGATCAATATTTTATAGAACGTATTCAGCATACCGAGCCGGTTGCATTCACCAAAGTGACTCAGAAAAATCCTAAAAAAGCCGATGAGCCCCATTATCTGGATCAGCGTTTTATCAAGGTACTATTTATCGCTCAGCGTGATCATCTGGCGACTTTTGCCTTAATAAGTTCCAATCTGGTGAAGAATCACACTGCATCAAGTGAACATGTGGAATATATCAATTTTGATATGAAACAGAAAAAGCGTCTGGCTTTGCATCAATTGATGTTAAAGGGCGGTGAGCAGAAACTACTCAATGTGATATATCGAACCAATACTCGATGGCTACGCACACAGGGGATACAAGCACAGCAGTTAAAACTGAGTGATAACTATTATTTTGACAGGTCGGGTCTGGTGTTGGTGTACCCGGCAGGTGAATTAACTTCTAAAGCAGCAGGAACGCCTGAATTAAAAGTGTCCTATGCAGATTTGGGTGAAGTGATTTGGCCTGAATATTTAGCCATTTTACAGTCCAAGACTTCCTAAATATTGTGCTAATAAGGCACAGCTGTGGTCGTAGTCACTGTATTTTTTGACGTTAAGAGCTTACACTATAGCCAGTTTTTTTCTTCTGCAAAGATTGATTATGATCGACCCGAAATTACTCAGAAACAATATTGAGGCTGTAAATTTGGCCTTGGCAAAACGTGGTGTTCAACTCAATGTTGAAGAGTGGGCCTCCCTAGAAGCGCGCCGTAAAGAAATTCAGTCCAAGACAGAAACACTGCAAGCTGAACGTAATGCCGGTGCAAAACAAGTCGGTCAAATTAAAAAAGCAGGCGGTGATGCCTCTGAAATCATGACACGCATGTCTGCGATTGGTGATGAAATCAAAGCGGCTGAAGCAGCATTGGCTGAACTGCAAGCGGAGCTTGAAGAAAAATTACTGTCTATTCCAAACTTGCCAGATGAAGCTGTGCCTGAAGGCAAAGACGAAAGCGATAACGTGGAAATCCTGAAATGGGGTACACCACGTGAATTCGATTTTGAGATCAAAGACCATACTGACCTCGGTGAAATGATGGGCGGTCTGGAATTTGAAACCGCAACCAAATTGACCGGTTCTCGTTTCAGTGTTTTGAAAGGCCCATTGGCGCGTTTACAACGTGCATTGACACAGTTCATGCTGAATACGCATACAGATCAGAATGGTTATACCGAAGCCTATGTACCGTATTTGGTGAATGCGGATTCATTACGTGGTACAGGCCAATTGCCTAAATTTGAAGAAGATCTGTTTAAACTTCAAGGCGAAAAAGAATTCTATTTAATTCCAACTGCTGAAGTGCCAGTGACTAACTTCGTGCGTGATGAAATCATTGATGCAGATCGTCTGCCATTAAAATATGCAGCACATACCCCATGTTTCCGTAGTGAAGCAGGGTCTTATGGCCGTGATACCCGTGGCCTGATTCGTCAGCACCAGTTCGACAAAGTGGAAATGGTTCAGATTGTTAAACCTGAAACGTCTATGCAGGCACTGGAAGATTTAACCGGCCATGCTGAAGGCATCTTGCAAGCATTAGGTCTGCCATACCGTAAGATCATCCTTTGTGGCGGTGATATGGGCTTTGGCGCGACCAAGACTTATGATCTTGAAGTTTGGGTGCCAAGCCAGAATACTTATCGTGAAATCTCTTCATGTTCAAACATGGGTGACTTCCAGGCGCGTCGTATGAAAGCGCGTTACCGTGCCGACCAGAAAAAAACTGAATTTGTACATACCTTGAATGGTTCGGGTCTGGCGGTTGGTCGTACCTTGCTTGCAGTGATGGAAAACTATCAGCGTGCAGACGGTTCGATTGAGATTCCTGAAGTATTGCGTCCATATATGGGTGGTGCGACTTATATCGACTAATGCTTGATATCAGCATCGCTAAATGTGCATGAAAATTGCATAGACAATCAGATTTAAAATTTTGAGGTAGTTCGTGGATATCTTTCCAATCTCGTTAAAGTTGCAACAGCAACCTTGTCTGATTGTCGGTGGTGGACATATTGCCTACCGTAAAGCGGTATTATTAGCAAAAGCCGGAGCAGTGATTCATGTCATTGCACCTGAAATTGATGCCAATTTACTTGGGATTGTTCAGCAGTCTCAAGGGCAATATGATCAGGCACCATTCAGTACACAGATTCCTTTACGTCATTATCGTTTAGTGATTGCAGCAACAGATGATGCTGATGTGAATCGTCAGGTTTTCGAGCTGTGCGAAGCTGAAAATGTACTGGTCAACAGTGTCGATGATCCACCACATTGCCGTTTTATGGTGCCTGCGATTATTGACCGCTCACCGCTGGTGATTTCGGTGGCATCGAATGGCACGTCGCCGGTGTTGTCACGCCAGATTCGGACTCAACTGGAAGCAACGATTCCACATGGCATGGGCAAGCTGGCTGAGTTTTCAGGCAAATGGCGCAGTCACGTTAAAGCAAAAATTGTCAATCCGGATCAGCGCCGTATTTTCTGGGAAGATCTGTACGCCAGTCCGCTGAAAGAGCAGGTGTTTAATGACAATATGGCTGAAGCAGACCGTCTGATCGAGCAAGCATTACAAGAGTGGCAACAGCCGAAAGGTGAAGTCTATCTGGTGGGTGCAGGTCCAGGTGATCCAGAACTGTTGACCCTGAAAGCTTTAAGGTTGATGCAGCAAGCCGATGTGGTGATTTATGATCGCCTGGTGTCTGAACCGATTATGGATCTGTGTCGCCGTGATGCGGAAAAAATCTATGTTGGTAAGGCGCGTTCCAATCATGCAGTTCCACAAGATGGGATTAATGCTTTATTGGTCAAATATGCCAGTGAAGGCAAGCGGGTTTGTCGTCTGAAAGGCGGTGATCCTTTCATCTTTGGGCGTGGCGGCGAAGAAATTGAAGAACTGTTTGCGGCAGGTATTACTTTTCAGGTGGTGCCGGGTATTACCGCAGCTTCAGGTTGTTCCGCCTACGCCGGTATTCCATTAACGCATCGAGATTATGCACAAAGTGTGCGTTTCCTGACAGGTCATTTAAAAGAAGGTTCGCCTGAATTGCCTTGGCGTGAGCTGGTCTATGAAAACCAGACCTTGGTGCTGTATATGGGACTGGTGGGATTGGAAAGAATCTGTGCGCAGTTAATCGCTCATGGTCAACGCGCAGATATGCCGGTGGCACTGGTCTCTAAAGGCACGACTCCTGAGCAAAAAGTTGTGGTGGGAACCCTTGCTGACATCGCCTCTAAAGTGTCTGAGCATCAAATTCAGGCACCGACTTTAACCATTATTGGTGAAGTGGTTCGCTTGCGTGAACAACTGCAATGGCATGAGCGAGGATAAGCAAAGCACTGCTTTGCCCGAGCGCAAGACGAAGGCTATGCCTGAGTAAGAGGATAAGCAAAAGTTGTTTCTTGGTTTGACCGCAAGACGAAGGCTATGCCTGAGTAAGAGGATCAGCAAAAGTTGTCTCTTGGTTTGACTGCAAGACGAAGGCCATGCCTGAGTAAGAGGATAGCAATAGTTGATACTCTTTGTCTGAATGCAAGACGAAGGCCATGCCTGAGTAAGAGGATAGCAATAGTTGATACTCTTTATCTGAATGCAAGACGAAAATTACACCTGAATAAAAGGATATGACGATTAATCTCATGGTCCGAATACAGGAAAAAGCTGTATCTAGATAACAGCACTGATGTTGCTGTTTGATCTATAAGTTGAAAGCTATATCTGAATGAAATGTATAAAGTGAGAAATAAGTGATCCACGTTGTTTTATATGAGCCCGAAATTCCTGCAAATACAGGCAATATTATTCGTCTGTGTGCCAATACGGGAGCACAGTTGCATCTGGTCAAGCCACTGGGTTTTGAACTGGATGATAAAAAACTGAGACGTGCCGGTCTGGATTATCACGAATATGCCAATATGCAGATTTGGGAAAATATCGAAGACTGTCTGGCCGATCTGGCAAGTAAAGGCATTGCTCTGGATGCGATCTATCCGCTGACCACCAAAGGGACTGAAACGCCACATACCTCGGACTTGAACCGTTCTGTGGCATTGTTGATGGGGCCGGAAACGCGTGGTCTGCCTGAACATGTTCGGATGATGTTCCCGCAGCAGCACTGGATTCGTTTACCGATGGCAGAGAACTCTCGTAGTTTAAACCTTTCGAATGCCACGGCAGTGATTGTATATGAAGCCTGGCGTCAGCAGGGTTTTAAAGCGCTCTAAGCTTAAATTTACAATAATTTGAAAAGCTGCCTTTGGGTGGCTTTTTTATTTGCTAGGATAGAGAGACAACTGATTGGAATAAGAAGGATATACGCGTGAAGCCGATATTAAAATTTGCCTTGGCCTGTTGTATCGGAATGACTGCTTTACACCTCGGTGCGCAAGAAGCAAGTGATGTAATGGGGGAAACGCAACAAGTTCAGCCAATTACGCAAGCGGAAATACAGCAAGGATTGGCCGACATGCAAAAACGCTTGGATGCGCGGATCGACAACTGGGGGCAGAGTCTGAATTCCGATGATTTTGAATGGACTTGGCGTGGACGTAAATTGAAACAGGCCAAACGTCAGGAAGTCTGTGATATTTTTCAGGATGTGGTCAATGAAATGTATCAGCTGGCGGTCAAGAATAAAGCCAGGCTAAATCCGGAAGAGCAAAAATTATTGTTGAATAGAAGTCTGTTCATTGAAAAACTGGGCTATGAAAATAATCGGGTCAATACCCAGATGGGTTTTGATTGTCGTTTATTTTAAATAAAATCAAAACCATAAAAAAGGCGCTTTAAGCGCCTTTTTTATTTGAACTGGAACGATATTATTTATCGTCAAATTCGTTGTGCTGAGGTGCAGGATGCTTGAAACCTTTGGTTTTATAACCCAGGTACAAGATACCGCCAAATGCCCAGATCAGACCATATTTCAATGAGGTTTGATCAACTTCGAGCCATAAGGCAAACACTGCAATGAAACCTGCAAGTGGTACCACCACAAAGTTCAGAATTTCTTTCGCAGTTTTGGTACGACCATCACGTAAAGCATAGCGTGAAATGACAGACAAGTTTACGAAACTGAACGCCGTCAATGCACCGAAACTGATCAGTGAAATCACAAAATCAAGATCCATGAAGCCAGCTGTTAAGGCTACAGCACCGACAATCATAATGTTGTATGACGGTGTGTAGTTTTTCGGACTGATATGACCAAAGATTTTCTTGTTGATCACGCCATCACGGCCCATGACGTACATTAAGCGAGATACACCTGCATGTGCAGAAATCCCTGATGCCATGACGGTAATGATTGCAAAACCAAGTACATAAGCCTGGAACAAGGACCCACCCACCAGCATCAAAATTTCCGGCTGAGTTTCAGCAATATTCTGGAAATATGAACCTGGATTGTTCGGGAAGTAAATCTGCATGAAGTAAGTGCTGATAATGAAAATAATACCGGCAATTAAAGCGGTCAAGAAAATCGCTTTAGGCAAAGTTTTTTCAGTATCTTTGGTTTCTTCAGCCAGCGAGCTTAAAGAGTCAAAACCAGTGAAAGAGAAGCACAGTAAAGTCGCACCAGTAATCAGGGCGCCTACTGAGGTTAACTCATTCCAGAACGGTTCCAGACTCCAGAGCTGATAGCGTTGCTCAGCTGTGATTGGACCATCCGCATTAAAGCCAGCCTGTAACTTGCTGTAGACCATCCAGGTAAATACGGCAATGACAATCAACTGCACGAACACGATCATACTGTTGAAGTTTGCTACAAAGCGCGCACCACGTAAATTGATGCCAGTCATGAATGCAGTCAATACCACGACCCAAACCCAATGATTGATATCAGGGAACAGGGCTTCTAGGTAAATGACGGCAAGAATGATGTTGACCATTGGCGACAATAAATAATCGAGCCAAGATGACCATCCCACCATGAAACCCACATTCGGGTGAATGGATTTTTGCGCATAGGTATAGGCCGAACCCGAAGAAGGGTAGCGACGAATCATATGACCATAGCTCAAAGAGGTTAACAAAATTGCAATCAGCGCAAAAATGTAAGAGGTGGGAACGTGGAAGTTACTTTCTTCAGATACCAGACCGAATGTATCAAACAAGGTCATGGGTTGAATATAAGCCAAACCAATAATAATGATGTGCCAGAGTCCCAGCGTTTTTTGCAGTTTAGCTGCCGATTGAGTCCCAGAGATATTAGTCAACGGCGTTATCCTCTTAATCGTTGATCAAGGATCAGTCATATTTATAAGGATCGTTTGAGACGAACGATCCCCCCTACAGTTTTCTATAAAAGCCCGCCAATCTACTTGAAAAGAAGGGCTTTTGCTAGCTATTTTTTTGACTTTTGAGGTGCATAAAGTATGCCATTCAAATTAGCGCAATGATTTCTTTATGCAAGATAAAAGCCTGATGTCTAAAAAAACATCAGGCTTTAATTTTCGCTATATTGGCTTATTTTTCAGTAATTACCAAGCCTTTTTTAAGATAGATTTTAAATCTTCCAAGGTGGCTTCTTTCGGGTTATAAATGATGGAACCATCGTTCAGGGCTTTCTCTGCCACTTCATCCAGCTGCGCTTCAGAAATCTTGCCGGTTTCACGTAATGTACGTGGCAGTTTGGTCAGACTATAAATCCGATCTCGCATGGTCAGAATAGTGGCAATGGTTTTGTCTGCGCGTAAATGTGCTGGTGTTTGCGCATAAATATCGGCACCTGCCAAAGGTAGCAACAGATCAGCAATCTTGTCACCATTGACCTCTTTGTTGTATTCCAGCACATACGGCAGGAACAGGTTCATACATAAACCATGCGGCAAGTGCACCACTGCACCCAGTGAATGACCGAGTGAATGCACAATCCCGACCATCGAGTTAGAAAATGCAATACCGGCCATGGTCGATGCTTGAGCCAGTTCCAGACGGCCTTGCGCATCATTGGGATTATCCAGCACATTGAATAGATGGCTACTGATCTTCTTGACTGCTGCGGTGGCATAAGCATCTGAGATTGGATTGGCTGCCATGCAAGTATAAGCTTCGACCGCATGGGTCAGTGCATCCATTGCGGTCATGGCGGTTAAATGCGGCGGCAAAGTCTGGGTCATGCGCGGATCTAAAATCGCAGCATGCGGCATCAAATAATACGATGCGAAAGGCATTTTAACATTCTTCTCGGTATCTGAGACGACAGCCACCATGGTGACTTCTGAACCTGTCCCTGAAGTTGTTGGAATCACAAAAAATGGTTTCAGTGGCTTAGGCAGGTTGTGGGCACCAGAATATTTAAGCAAGTCATCACCCCCTTCAGACACCAGAATATTGGTGGCCTTGGACGTATCAATGACTGAACCACCGCCTACAGCAATGATCGCGTCACAGTGATTTTCACGATACAGTTTCGCCGCACTACGTACTGTACCCAAGCTAGAATCGGGTGGTACATCATCAAAAATGGCTACAATTGCAGCATCCGCCATTTCAAATGCAGCTTCAATCGGTGCCAGAAGATTATTGGCGCGTACACCTTTGTCGGTAATGATGAGTGGACGTTTTGCACCTAAAGTCGCAAGTTCAAACGGAATATGTTCTAACGCGGCATGTCCGGCAATGACTTTAACCGGACAGAAAAATTCATAATAAGGTTTAGCCATGTTATACACTCCGTTTTAAATAAGATTGAGCGATTTTTAGATAAATACTGCTCGCTTCGCTTAGTTTTTCTTTGAGGCTGAGATTGCTTGGATATTCTTTGACAGCCAGTTGCGCCACCAGTTTAGGCAAAATCAGTGCTTCCATTTTATTTAGACAACGCACCAGACGAATGGCATTGGAAATATCGCCATCGGCAATCATGCGGTCATTGGCAAAGGCTTGAGAGGTGCTTTCCTGAAAGGAAAAAACTAAAAAAGCATGGTGCAGATGTTTAAAGGTAATAGTCAGATCAGGTGCTTTTTCCAGATTTTTCACCAGTTCCAATTGCTTGTCCTCAGTGACCCGCGCCACAAAGGCTGGGCCATGCGGAAAGACTTTCATGGAAAGAGTGAAATGGACTGGAAATTGGGCAACTTCCTGTTTGATTTCTTCATCCACCTGACTTGCCATGACCAGACCGCGGCCAATCACATCCATCATGAGTTTGACATAGGCAAGCTGCAAAGCGGGTTTTACGGATTTAGTTGCAATCACGTGATGATCCCTATCTCAATATTATTGGTTTAGAGTAAATACTCTAATTTATTTGGGGGTGAAATGCAAAGGCTTTATCTTTGCTCGACAGTGACTTGATTAAAGTAACCGCTGTGGCGCAAAGTTTCAATAATTTCACGACATAACTGGTTGAATTGTGGCGGTTGTTCCAGTAGGTCGCTCATGCGAACCATTTCCAGTCCCGCATAACCACAAGGGTTGATGGTATTAAATCCGCTCAGGTCACAATCCAGATTTAAGGAAAGACCATGATAGCTACGGCCTTTACGAATTTTAAAACCCAGTGAACCAATTTTTCGTTCAGCCACATAGACCCCCGGTGCATCGGGTTTGGCATAAGCATCAATGCCGTATTTTTTCAGCAGATCGATCATCAGGTTTTCAGCATAGGACACCAGTGTACGCACATTCCAGCCCAGGCGATTCAGGTCAAACATGAAGTAAGCCACCAGCTGGCCCGGGCCGTGCCAGGTCACTTGACCACCACGATCGGTTTGAATTACCGGGATATTGCTCGGTATCAGAATATGTTCTGGCTTACCGGCCTGACCTTGAGTCAATACATCCTGATGTTGCAGAATCCACAGCTGATCCGGACTATATTCATCACGGTTTTCCGTAAATGTTTTCATTTCCAGAAAGCGATCTTCATAAGGAGTAAGGTCGTGATATTGACGAATGATCAGCTCGGGCTTTTGCAGCACATCAGTCACAGGGAGTGTCCTTGGTAATTATAAAAAACTGGTCATAATTATAATGATTTCGGCATGAAATAGGGGCGAGACCTACAAATATTTAAGCGCTAGCTCAGTCATTGTACAGGCATAAAAAACACGCCCGAAAGCGTGTCTTTTGTATTTTTGATTACAGTGCGGTTTTAATCAGCGGACAGGCGGCCAAATCTGCATATACTGCATGTACCTGCTCCAGTTCCAAAAAGCGCAGTTGTGCGGTAATGGAATGATATTTGCCAGTACGCGACGGTGTGATGGTCATCTCACTGCCATCAAATTCAGGAAAATGTTTTACAAAGATATCATTCACGGCCTGACGCAGTTCAATGCCAGCAAGGCCAATCAGTTTAATCGGATAATCCATAGGGAAAACCCAAAGATGTTCTTGAAGTTCACGAGATGGTGTACGGTCTAACATGGTAGTCCCCCTGATTTGAAACGCCTGCAATCATGCAGGCGTTTGGGTCTGTCTTGGCTACTTAAGTGGAGACTGATGATTAAATTTCAAGTCTCCAGAATAAGCATCAAATCTTAATCATTCTCGAGGAATGAACGTAAGTGTTCTGAACGTGATGGATGGCGAAGCTTGCGTAACGCTTTAGCTTCAATCTGACGAATACGTTCACGTGTCACATCAAACTGTTTGCCCACTTCTTCCAAGGTGTGGTCGGTCGGCATGTCGATACCAAAACGCATTTTCAGAACTTTGGCTTCACGTTCAGTCAGGTTTTCCAGAACTTCGCGTGTCGCTTCTTTCAGGCCTTCTGAAGTCGCAGCATCAATTGGTGACGTGATGTTGCTGTCTTCAATGAAGTCACCCAGATGCGAATCTTCATCATCACCGATCGGTGTTTCCATCGAAATCGGTTCTTTGGCGATTTTTAGCACTTTACGTACTTTGACTTCGTCCATTTCCAGACGTTCGCCCAACTCTTCAGGTGTCGGTTCACGCCCCATTTCTTGAAGAAGCTGACGCGATACACGATTGATCTTGTTGATGGTCTCGATCATGTGCACCGGAATACGAATGGTACGTGCCTGATCGGCGATTGAACGGGTGATCGCCTGACGAATCCACCAGGTTGCATAAGTCGAGAATTTATAACCACGACGATATTCAAACTTGTCCACCGCTTTCATCAAGCCAATGTTACCTTCTTGAATCAGATCCAGGAACTGCAAGCCACGGTTGGTGTATTTTTTCGCAATTGAAATCACCAGACGCAAGTTGGCTTCGACCATTTCTTTCTTGGCGCGACGTGCCTTAGCTTCACCAACGGCCATGCGTTTGGCAATGTCTTTAATGCCTTTAACATCAAGACCCAACTCTTTTTCAATATCGGCAATCTTTTGCTGGAAGGCCAATACATCGGGACGTACTTTTTCCAGATAGGCTTTCTGGTCTGCAGGTGTTTTCGCGATCTGTTCATCTAACCAGGCTGGATTCGATTCCTGTCCCGGGAAAGAAGTACGGAACTGGGTACGATCCATACGACCACGGCGCACGGCATAACGCATCACTTCACGTTCTGCACCACGGATCTGGTCATGCGTACCACGAATCATTTCTGAAATGATATCGAATAGACGCGGCGTGAATTTGAACATCATGAATACGGTCGCCAGTGCTTCCAGCGCAGCTTCAGATTCTTCACTGTCACGACCATGTTTTTCGATGGCTGTTTTGGTATTCAACCATGCATTTTCAAGTTCAGTGAAGCGCGCTTTGGCAATTTCAGGATCTGGACCAGAATCAGCTTCTGAATCATCTTCAGTTTCAGCTTCTTCCTCTTCATCATCGTCCAGTTTTACATCCTTGGTCGATTTTTTCGAGTCAGTCTTGTCTTCAGCGATCTCGACTTCTTCTTCGAGTACTTCAGGAATTTCTTCGTCTGATTCAGGATCTAAATAACCCGATAACAGGTCAGCAAGACGGCGTTCGCCCGCTTCATAATCTTTATATTCTTGGAGTACAACTTCTACCGCATTGGGCCAGTAAGCAATCGAGTGCAAAACATCACGAATACCTTCTTCGATGCGCTTTGCAATGCTAATTTCGCCTTCACGGGTTAAAAGCTCAACGGTACCCATTTCACGCATATACATACGCACAGGGTCAGTTGTACGACCTGGCTCATTTTCTACAGAGGCCAGTACGGCTGCAGCTTCTTCTTCTGCAACTTCATCGGCAGCTTCTGTAGTATCTTCGAACATCGTATCATCAGATTCAGGCGCGCGATCATGTACAGGAATACCCACGTCATTCAGCATCTGAATGATATCTTCAATCTGCTCGCTTTCTGTGATGGAGTCCGGCAGATGATCGTTAACCTCAGCGAAGGTTAAGTAACCTTGTTCTTTGCCTCGGCTAATCAGAGCCGCTACTTGTGAAGTAGGGGAAGTCATATCGCTCATCTTTTGCTTACTCTTCGTTGAATCTGTGACAGGAAAAACCGTACAACTTATGCACGATTTAAGCTCATTAAATTTAGTGAATAGCCTACGTATTTCATCAGAGTATTCAGCATTCAAGCTGTCTGATAAAATATTTAAAATGAAATTCAGTAATTTAAGATGGGGATGAATTTGTTATTTTCAAGTCCAACCCCGGCATCTGTGTATTTGACCAAAAAATGTGTAGTCAAAAAACATAAGGACGCAGGGTGGATTATATCATGTCACACAATGTCCTTAAAAAAAAGCCCTATTTACAACTTTAAAATACGAAAATTTAAATAAAACTTGACTTGTGGTTTTAGGCAAGATAAATAGCGCTAAAACCATTTACATTTTTCACTATGAGGAAGTTTTAGTGTCTTCTACAGATTTTGAACTAGATGATAGCTTCGGTGAGGATGATGTTAATTTCGATGAAGCTTCCAGCAAGCTGAGCGCTAAAGAGTCGTTGGAAAAACGTCGTCTGATTGATGACTTACTTTCACAACGTCGCTTGGAACGCGAACTCAAAGATTTTGACTATGACTTCGACGATGATGACGATTTTGATGACGAAGATTAACGAATTCGGATTTAGCATGGCCTGAATAAATGCTATGCTAAACCTTTCGGTTTTCTAAGTTTGGATGTTAGATGAGTGCTTTAGATTTAGACCTGTTGAGTGAATATCTAGATGGTGACCAAAATGAACATGGTCTAGATTTCGCAGCAACCCATGGTTTCTTATGTGCTATTGCAGTAGGCCCAAAATTCGACAAATGGTTAGACGAGCTTTTTGATAGCAATCAAAAGAAAGTGCCTGCAGAAATCAGCACTCAGGTACAAGCATGGTTAGAGTCTATCCGTCAAAGCTTAGCCAATGAAGAAGGGATTACATTCCCATTTGAAATTGAAGAAGCAGACACCGAATCAAGCTTGGGTGACTGGAGTGTGGGCTTTGTCGATGCCATGTTCCTGAACGAAGAAGCTTGGTTTACTGAAGAATTTGAAGAGCAACTGGTAGATTTAACTCTGCCAATCATGGTCTTCAGCGGCATTGATGATGAAGATCCGCAAATGGAAACTTTCCGTCGCAATGGCCAGTTAATGGACGAACTTGCAGAAGAAATTCCAGACAACTTAAATGAATTGTATCTGATGTATCACACTCCAGAATAATTCATAAAAAAAGCACCGCACGGTGCTTTTTTTAGCTTTGGACTTTTATCAAAGCATCGAAGGGATTTTATTTTCTTTCAATACCGACCCGTTTGCTCAGACTGTAGCGGGCATAGCCATTATAGGCAATATGAAAGATCAAACCATGTACCGCAATCACAGCGGCCATCAGAAATGAATTCGGGCCCCTTCCGGTATAAGCCATGTTGTTGAAGATGGCTTCAGTCTGTGGATGCATCCAGATCACAACAAATATAAAAATAAACCCAAATGTAATCGCAATGATGGTAGAACCCCATACCAGTTTGCTTTTCTCTTCCTTGCTGGGTAAACGTTGTTCTCTCTTCACAAAGTATCGGGCACTGAGAAAGGCCGACGCGATCAGGGCCGGGATCAGGAGAATCGCGCCCAGATTGAATACATAAATGAGTACGCCCACGAATAGAACCAAGCTAAGATAAACGGTGGTAAAATATTTAAGATAGTGCGACATCGTTTTAGCCTCCTTCATGCTGAGGTCTATTCAGGATGGACGATTTTTACGCTGCTGTCTACGGTAGATAACCCAGGCAATAATGACTATAACAATCGCAATAATCACATAACTGACTTTACTGAAAATTTGCTGCATCAACTCTTGGTTTTCACCAAAGTAAAATCCGACACAGGCCAAAAACGTGGTCCAGATGATGGTTCCGAGTGTGCTATAGAACATGAATTTCCAGAAGGGCATACGGCTCATGCCGGCAGGAATGCTGATCAGTGAGCGGACGGCAGGAACCATGCGGCCAAAAAACACAATCCGATGTCCATAATGTTCAAACCAGCTCAGTGATTTTTTCACATCATTGGATTTGATAAACAGATATTTGCCATAACGGTCGACAAACTTGAAAATGGAATCGTGATTGAATTTATAACCCACCCAGTACAGCAAGGCTGCTGCTAGTAATGAGCCAATGCAACCGGCCATGATCACCCCGGCCAGTATTAACTCACCCTGAGAGGCTGAATAGCCCGCAGAAGGCATAATGATTTCGGAAGGGATGGGTGGGAAGACATTATCCAGAAACATGAGCAGGGCAATACCCCAGTAGCCCAGTTGTTCCATGACGGAAATAATCCATTCAGTTAAATTCATAAGATGGTCAAAATAAAAAATACTGCCTGTATCCTAAGCAGTATTTTTTATGCGGTAAAGTCTTGGAATATAAATGAGCAGGCAGAATCAGCTATGTGTCAGCGTATAAATATAGACTTTGCGTAAGCCATAGGCCAAACAGACAGGTAAAACACTCAGCAGCATAAAATGAATGACACTGGTATTAAGATGATAACCAATAAACAGCGCTAAAATCGCGCCAATCACAGTTCCCAAGATGACCACAAACACATGTGACTGGCTCTCAAGCTCGTCATTAACCTGATGAAGTCGTTGTTGTTTTATATTCTCTTTGGGTTGAAACTGAACCAGATTATCTGGATCTCGAGCAAGTGAACTGGTCATGTTATATTCCTTTTCATTTTAAAATTTAAGTTAATAATGAAAGACTTGGCTTAAGATAGACTTTTCAATAGACTAGCAATCTTGCTTGGAAAAAAATAAGGTTCTTGGTAATGAATTGGTGAGAGTTTTATTACTGTTGTAATTTTTATGTAAATAAAAAACCCTCCGAAGAGGGTTTTTATATATTTTCTTACAAAGCGGCTGGCTTAGAGACGTTTACGTTTTGCTGCCAGAATTTGGGACTGACGCATACGGAAACCGTCTTTTTGTTTCTCTGTGGTCTTGTCAATGCAGTACACGCAAGAGACACCATGTTCATAACTTGGCAGCGCCACTTCTTCAGGAAGCAAAGGCCAGCCACAGGCATGGCATTTGGTGTTTTGACCTTCTTCGACACCGTGTGTTACTGCTGTACGGCCATCAAATACGAAGCATTCGCCTTCCCACATACTTTCTTCAGCCGGAGTTTCTTCCAGGTATTTTAAAATACCGCCTTTCAGGTGATACACCTCTGTAAAACCTTCTTGCAGAAGCAGAGAGGTTGATTTTTCACAGCGAATACCACCGGTACAGAACATGGCAATTTTCTTGTCTTTGTGCTGTTCCAGATTATTTTTCACATATTCAGGGAATTCACGGAAGCTTTCAGTTTTCGGGTCAATCGCGCCTTTGAACGTTCCTGCTTTGTATTCGTAATCGTTACGGGTATCAACCAGAATCACGTCATCACGCGCAATCAGTTCATTCCATTCCTGAGGATCAAGATAGTGACCGACCAGATCACGTGGTTTCACTTCTACCCCTAAAGTCACGATTTCTTTTTTTAATTTAATTTTCATTTTACGAAATGGCTTGTCAGAGCTGTCTGACTCTTTATATTCCATCTCAACAAAGCCTTCATTGAGAAGGAACTGGTGAATTTGATCAATCGATGCACGGTCACCTGCAACCGTACCGTTAATCCCTTCACCCGCTACAATGAGTGTTCCACAAAGGTTGATTGTTTTTACCAAGTCTAAAAGACGTTGTTGAAGATCGGCAGGATCTTGAACTTCTTTGAATTGATAAAGTGCGGCAACAACCCAACCTGAGGTCGCTTGCTGTTCTACAGGTGCAAGCTGTTCTACAGTAGCGTTCATGGAATACTCCAACGTAGCATGATAATTTAAAGGCGCATATTTTAGCGTGATTCGAGTGAATAAGCGAGTAAAACACTTGCCTTTTAACAGGCTTCAATTCATGGGGGAGAGCGTGTATAGTCATGCCCGACCCGGAATTTTGTAAAGTTTTATGCAGTGATGCAGGTACTGGAAGTTGCAGTATCTTTGGAGTGTGTTTTGAGTTCAGATCGTCGTATTGCGTCTTTAACCCCGTGTGCTGGGCGTTGCTCGACCGTATTTGGTGATGCGGTATGTCGTGGTTGCCGCCGTTTCAATCATGAGGTGATTCACTGGAACACTTATGGCGCTGATCAGCATCATGCCGTATGGCGGCGTCTGGATGCACAGCTGGATCAGATTTTAGTGCCGTTGTTGCCACATGCAGATATCGTCAAGGTTCAAGCCTTTGTGCTGTCAAAACGGGTACGTTTACGTGACGATGCCTCCAAAGGGCGTAAGCTGTATCATGCTTTAAAGCTCTGTGAAAAAAATCGGCATTTTACCGATGATAGTGGTTTGGGGATTCATTATAAGCAGGTACGTCCACTCTGGGATGAATTTGAGCGCCGGATTCTGGCTTTGGCCACTGCCAGTTATGATCTGGCTTTTCTGCGGGCGGATGGCATTAGTCAGCATCTGATTCATCTGCAGGAAGAGGAATAAGTCCTCTTTTTTTATGCAAAAAAATAACAACAGCTGAGGGAAGAGCATGAATATCAGTGAGTATCTCTTGTATTGTCTGGCTGTTGTGGTAATGATCGCCACGCCTGGTCCGGTGATGTTGCTGGTGGCCAGTTCCGGTCTAAAAGGCGGTTATGCTGCGGCTTTAAGAACTATTTTTGGCACCAATTTCGCTTCATTGATATTGATTGCTTTATCGATATTAAGCCTGAAAGGTTTGCTGGTCATTAATGAACAGTGGCTGTATGCCATCAAGTTGCTGGGTTGTCTGTATATTGGTTATCTGGGGCTGCAAATATTTCGGGAGGTGATTTTTCAGCAAGCAGAGTCAGCTCAAAAGAAGTTATCTCCGGTACGTGGCGGCTTTCAGCAGGGTTTTCTGGTCGGTATTTCCAATCCCAAAGATATTATTTTCTTTGCGGCTTTTTTCCCGCAGTTTATTGGTATTACATCTGATCTCGATTTGAGTCTCATAATCTTAACCTTGAGCTGGATCGTGCTGGATTTCCTGACCCTGTCGGTGGTGTATTTGGGTTTTAACCGTTTATCCCGTTCTCGGTTGTATCCGCATTTGCTGGCCTTGTGTGGTCTCATTCTGCTGATCATTGCTCTTTACGGCATTTATCAGATCCTGATTTAAAAAAGTACTGCACAGTTGTAAGGTTCCTGCCTGGCATATGCGCTAAAAATCATGCTAAGGTAAAATCAAATAAAAATTGAACAGATCAGCATGTCTAAAACAGTAACCAAGCCCGATCATCCATTCTCACCGCTGTTATTTATTCAACCTGCTGTTATTCAGATTCTTCAAATCATTGGACTCGCGCTGATCGCTGTCAGTATCGTGTATCTGCTGGCAGCAAACTGGTGGATGCTGCCGAAATTTGTCCAGTTGTTTATGCCGCAAGTTTTATTGCTGGGTTCGGCATTGCTGAGTGTGCATTTTGCTGCGCGAGAAAAGTTAAGACAAAGTCTGGATACTGTATCGGGTTTAATGCTGGGCTTAAGTCTGGCGGTGATTGGGCAGATCTATCAGACTGGCGCGGACAGTTATCAACTATTTTTGCTTTGGGCATTGTTACTTTTGCCTTGGCTGTATCGACCGAATATTGGTGTGTTTGCATTATTTTGCGTGGTCAGCCAGCTGGCGCTTTATTTTTATTTTAAACAAAGCTTTTGGTTGGTGCGTGCTGAAACTGCCTATCTGCTCAGTCTTAATCTGTTGACCGGACTGAGTCTGATCTATGCATTACGCTATTATCCGGTTTTACGCTATCTGTTGATTGCCGTGGTGGTACTCATTTCGGTATTCAGCATGTTTCGATTTATCGACTCGAATTCGATCTGGTATTTGGCTTCGGTACTGGTCTTAGCACTGTTATTTAGTGCTTATTTCTATACTCGGCAGCAACAGCTGGAAACCAGTTTGCTGGTTGCAGGGCTGGCACTGAGTTTTAGCATTCTGATTTTTGATCTCACAGACCAATATTTGCAAAATTCAGCTGCAGGCTTATTGGTGCTGGCTTTGCTCATCTTTGGCTGGTTTGCGGCGATTAGTGCGCTGCTGATAAAGCTGTTACCCCAGAGCCGGTTTTCGGTCATTCCACTGGCGCTGGGCGCATGGATTGCTGGTGTGATACTGGCCATGCTGTTGCTGACCTATTGGGAAAGTTTATCCATCCTGATGGGGCTAATCTTTATCGGGATTGCCTGGTGGCTGATTCATAGCAAGCCTTCAGTTTTTCTGCGGCAACTGGCTTATTGTTTGTGGGTTTGCGGTCAGGCTGCTGTCCTGATTCATACCGAATTGTTGACAGATAGTTTATTGCTGATCTGGCTGATACAAATCGGTATTACGTTGCTAAGTATCATGAATCGCATGCATTGGCTGGTGCTGCTATTACAGTTATTACTGGCTCATGCGTTGGGAATTGCAGTTTTAATCGAGCAGCACCCATTTTCTCATGACCATCGCCTGATCACATGGATCATGCTGTTGAATTACAGTGTGCTGACCGTGGCTTTACTCACTGCAAGACACTGGCTTGCTTCAGCTTATGCCAAAAGTGTGAATCTGTGGATGATCAGTATTTTGGCAGCAACGGCTATTTTTCAATGTCTGTTGCAATTTGGCGTAGCGCAGCAACTGCATCCGCGCGGTATAGATGAAGCAATTGTTTTCTATATTTTACCCGCAGTATGGCTGCTGAGTTTTATCGGAATACATCTGAAGCAATTTTCGCTGACACCACTCTGGCTGATTCCTGCCGCAGGCATTTTACTGATTGCACTGGGCTATTTTGAAATTTTCATCATTCTGGTACTTATGGCCTGGGCGATGGTCAATCAACAGCGACTGATGCAGGCCTTATTGGTTCTGTTACTGATCTTCTGGTTATGGTTGCTGTATTACAATCTGGGACTCAGCTTTTTATTTAAGAGTGTCAGTATCTTTGCTTCAGGTCTGCTGGTTTTGCTTCTGGCTTATGTGTTGAGCTCACCGAAATTTCAGTCGAAAACAGGAGTAGCCCCATGAAAAAGTTCTGGGTGCTACACCTGAGTATTTTTAGTATTGCCTTATTTGTGGGCTTAATTATCCAGCATGAATGGCATTTAAGAAATAGTCAGAGTATTTTTGTTAAGTTGGCGCCCGTCGATCCGCGTTCGATTTTGCAGGGCGATTATATGGCGCTGAACTATCAGTTGCATTTTGCTGGTCTGGATGCTGATGAAACTGCCCTGAATCAAACAGGTTCAGATATCACTATTCAGGATTTTAAAGATCGGTCTCAGATCGTGAGCTATGTACGCTTGGATGCACAACGACGAGTGATACGAAGCAGTTTTGATCCGCGTCTGTTACAAGTTCATCCGGCATCTTCCGCAAAACTGCTGTTAAAGAATCCACGCAATAGTTTTGAAGCTTTATATCCGGCGGCCAATAGTTTTTTATTCGCCGAAGGCCTAGAGCCGTGTTATCGCAATGCCAAATTTGCCGAACTTAAGCTTAAGGAAAATGGAAAGGCTTTACTGGTTAATCTTGTTGACTCCCATTTAAAGCCCCTAAATTGTGAAAGTTCTAAAAGCTGGCGGCAGGGCAGTTAATTATATTTAGTCATTCTGGCCATAAAAAAGCCCGCGAGGTGCGAGCTTTGGGAATCTGGTCGCATCGACTTAAGCGACTTGTACCGGAATACAGTTGGCAGTATGGCTGACGGTATTGTTTGGATTTGCATAGACCAAGCGTGGCTGATGTGCATTTGCTTCAGCTTCAGTGAAATCACCAAAAGTTGCAATAATGATGATATCGCCTACATCGGCTTGATGTGCAGCGCCACCATTGACTGAAATGATGCCTGAATTATCTTCGCCACGAATGGCATAAGTTGCAAAACGTTTACCATTGGTCACGTTCCACACATGAATTTCTTCGTATTCGCGAATGCCAGCTAAATCCATCAAAACGCCATCAATTGCACATGAACCTTCATAGTGTAATTCTGCATGTGTAACGTGAGCGCGGTGAATTTTGCATTTTAATAAACGAGATAGCATGGCTAGCGTCCCCTGAGTTGAACTAAGACTTTGATCATCATATGGTTGAATCAATTTCTACGACACTGGATAAGTGGGTAGGCTTGCGCATTTTGCGCTTAAATGATCTTTCTGACAAGCGGAATTGTCCAGCGATTTTTGAATGATCAGTTAGGCTTATAGGCATTAATTTGATTCATGGCTTGCTGTACTTCTGCATTCACCAGCATTTTGGTACGTGCGAGCGCATGTGAAATTGCATCATCCATTAACTTTTGTTCGCTGCTGGGCGCTTTACTGAGCACATGACCAGAAACACGGTCTTTGGCACCAGGATGGCCGATTCCAATACGCAGGCGATGGAAGTTTGAACCAATATGCGGCACGATATCGCGTAGACCATTATGACCACCGTGACCACCACCCGTTTTCAGGCGAATGACACCAGGATTCATATCCAGTTCATCATGGGCAATCAGGATCGATTCAGGTGCGATATTGTAGAATTTGGCGAAAGGAACAACACTTTTACCGGAAAGGTTCATAAAGGTTGTAGGTAGAAGAAGACGAACGTCTTGACCTTCGATATTACCACGACCACTAAATCCATTGAATTTCGGGTCTTTCTTGAGGGTAATGCCATATTGCTCTGCAAGGCGTTCTACGAACCAGGCCCCTGCATTATGGCGGGTTTGGGCATACTCAGAACCTGGGTTGCCCAAACCAACAATCAGTGAAATATTTGACACTAATTACACCATTAACACTTATGCGCGTTTAAAGTCAGCGTGCATAGGCGTGTTTTTAGCTGGGTGACGTTGTAAGGCTTGGATTTTCACGCTTTCAACTTTACCGTCTACATCAATTTCGATAACTTCTTCAAAGAAAGAGTTGTTTTCTAAGAATTTAACAAGCTGACGAAGCTCAAGAGTAACAGCTACAGGAGCAGCTTCGCCACCGTAGATGATTGCAGGAACTTTAGCTTGAAGACGAAGGCGGCGGCTCGAACCTTTCCCTTGAACTGCTTCTTCACGTGCTGCTGCGTTTAATACGAAGTTTGCCATGATAGACATCCTATTTAAGTTAAATGAACCAGACTTGCGACCAGTCTAGTGAGTAAAAGCCCTACCAAATGGCAGGGCTTTGAAAATTCAGCGCTCTATTATAGATAAGAATCGAACATTGCGCTAATAGATTCTTCGTTGTTAATGCGACGAATCGTTTCGGCAACCATGCTGGCTACGGAAACCTGGCGAATCTTGCCCAGTGCTAAAGCTTCATCTGAAAGTGGAATGGTGTCACAAACCACCAACTCATCAATCACAGAATGTCTTAAGTTTTCTAACGCTTTACCAGAAAGTACTGGATGCGTTGCATAAGCAACAACCTTGCGAGCACCGAAAGTTTTCAATGCATCAGCTGCTTTGCATAAAGTGCCTGCAGTATCTACCATGTCATCGACGATGACACAATCACGATCTTTCACATCGCCAATCAAATGCATCACTTGTGATTCATTCGCTTTTTGACGACGCTTATCGATGATTGCAAGATCGATATCACCCATTTGTTTCGCAACAGCACGTGCACGAACCACACCACCGACGTCAGGTGAAACCACCATCAGGTTGTGATGTGACTGCTGACGTAAGTCAGCAAGTAGCGCTGGTGTACCGTAGATGTTGTCTACAGGGATATCGAAGAAACCTTGGATCTGGTCAGCATGAAGATCAATCATCACAACGCGGTCAATACCTACAGTCGTCAGCATGTCTGCAACGACTTTAGCAGTAATTGGCACACGGCTTGAACGTGGACGACGGTCTTGACGAGCATAACCAAAGTAAGGAATCACGGCAGTAATACGACCTGCACTTGCACGACGCAAAGCGTCAGCCATGACTAAGATTTCCATCAGGTTATCGTTAGTAGGAGCACAAGTAGGTTGCACGACGAATACGTCTTTACCACGAACGTTTTCAGTAATCTCGACAGCGATTTCACCATCAGAGAACTGACCTACAGAGGCAGCGCCTAGAGGAATATGTAAGTGACTTACGACTTTTTGAGCGAATTGTGGATGCGCAGATCCACTAAAAACGACAAGATTGGGCATGAAGCACCCTTGGCGGTTGGGATATATGGGAATAGATGGCAGGGGTAGCTGGATTCGAACCAACGGATGCCGAGATCAAAACCCGGTGCCTTACCACTTGGCGATACCCCTAATGCGGCAGAACTTTAATATTTTTACGGTAAAGTGTCAAGGTAAATTAACAGTCTTACAGCAAATGAGTGTTCTGTCTTTTTTCGAGAAAATGGCAGGGGTAGCTGGATTCGAACCAACGGATGCCGAGATCAAAACCCGGTGCCTTACCACTTGGCGATACCCCTAAATTTGATGAACTGTAAGATGGCAGGGGTAGCTGGATTCGAACCAACGGATGCCGAGATCAAAACCCGGTGCCTTACCACTTGGCGATACCCCTAATACAGTACATCTACAGGTGAAAATGGCAGGGGTAGCTGGATTCGAACCAACGGATGCCGAGATCAAAACCCGGTGCCTTACCACTTGGCGATACCCCTATCTACACTTTAAACTGAACTAAAGGTGATTCTTGTAAACTGTTGACCAGGTAAGCTTTACATGGTGCATTTGCAAGAATATCTTCGATATTCAGATTTTCAGTGACTTCAATAAACACACAAGCACCTGTACCTGTAAGTTTTGCAATACCGAACTGGTCGAGATATTGCATCGCTTCATCGACTTCAGGATATAAGGATCGAGCCAGTGGCTCAAAGTTATTTCCAAAATCAGATGGCGTTTGCTGATAGGCGCAAAATTTAGTGCTCTTCGTGTCTCTTGTCAATGCTTTTTGCGAAAAAAGCAGTTGAGTGCTGATAAAACAGTCAGGTTTTAACACAATGAATTGTTTTTGATCTAAGTCTATGAATGTTAAGTGTTCGCCAATGCCTTCAGCCCAAGCATTTCGACCATGTACAAATATCGGTACATCTGCACCCAGCTTGACTCCGAGATCTGCCAGTTGCTCGATATTTAAACCGCACTGCCAGAGCTGGTTCAGCACAATCAGGGTGGTGGCTGCATTAGACGAGCCGCCCCCGAGTCCAGCACCCATCGGGATATTTTTTTCCAGACGAATCTTTAGTCCGGATAGTGTTTGAGCATAGGGCTTCAACAGTTGTACCGCACGATAGATTAAATTCTGTTCTAGGTCGACGGAGGCCAGCCCTTCAATCTGGATGTGTTGATTATCTGTTTGTTCAAACTCCAGCCAGTCATACAGATCAATCAGCTGAAAAATGCTTTGCAGCTCGTGATAGCCATTTTCACGGCGACCGGTAATATGTAAAAACAAATTCAGTTTAGCAGGCGAGGGAACACGAATCATCATGGGCTAACATCAGGTCAATTAACGGTTTTCAATGATCATTGTAATACGGTTTTCCGCGCCATTTTCAAGTGACTGCTTTAAAATCAAGCGGTTTGGCATTTTGGCCTGCGCATTGTAATTGAGATCGACCGTCCAGCCCTGTTCAATAATCTGGCTAATCCGCTGTGTATCATCTTTTTGCAATTTGGCAGTCGTTGTCGCAGGGCGGGCCTGTACCCAGTCCACTAAATAGCTGATCGGTGCTTGCCAGCCTGTGGCGCGTTGCAGTAATTCTTCGGCACTTGCCGCCTGAATCACACCTGTTTTAGCACTGTTTAATGTGACTTGGCCGGGCGTGCCGGAAATCTGGGTTTTGCCCACACCTAAAATACCACTCAGCTCAATATCAAATTCTTCTTGCTGTTGTACCCAGGTAAAGAATGCACTGCCGGTCTGTTGCGGTGTGCGCACACCAATTTTACCTTGCAGCTGGAATTGATTATCTGCCTGTACAGAAGGTGTCACTGGCGTTTGCGGATTGATCATCTGCTGACAGCCAGTTAAGAATAAAGCAGTTGCTGCAAAGGCACAGCAGCCCAATTGGCTTAAATTGCGCATAAAAGAATTAACTCGTTTGGTTTTGTGGTGCTAACAATAGCGAATTAAGTTGTTTTAATTCGGGGTCATTTGGATGGTTTTGTTGTAATTGTTGTAACACTTGATGGAAGTGTTGTATATCACCATTCATGTACAACGAACGCGCATAACGTACACCAATCTTCACGCTTGGATTGAGTTGATATGCTTTGTATAAGACATCTGCAGCCGTGGCAAAGTCATTCTGTAAATAACAGATATAACCATAAGTATCCAGAATGGAAGCCTGTTCCGGTGCATATTCCAGTGCCTGTTCGACATAGCGGCGCGCTTCTTCCAGACGCCGGTTCTGCATTGCCAGGGTATAGGCATAGGCATTCAGATAGGTCGGACTATTCGGTTCAATCTTGAGTAAATTTGCCAGCAATTCATCCAGCTTGTTGCGATCCTGATGTGGATCTAGCAATA
The DNA here is from genome assembly GCF_013418055.1 of Acinetobacter sp. YH12208. NCBI lineage: Bacteria > Pseudomonadati > Pseudomonadota > Gammaproteobacteria > Moraxellales > Moraxellaceae > Acinetobacter > Acinetobacter sp. YH12208. The sequence goes on along the minus strand of NZ_VPCT01000007.1, from coordinate 56,935 downwards.
GCACTTGCGCATAAACCAGTTCCGGATCATCCGGCAGGTTTTTGCTGGCTTCTTCTAGCAGGCGGATCGCGGCTTTTTTATTCTGCATACGCGTTAAAATATCTGCCTGGGCCAGATATAAAAAGCTGGCATGTTGCGGATAATTCACCCGTTCCTGAGTCAAGAAACGCAGCGCATCATGCAGCTTATCCTGCTGGGCAAAAATCGAGATCATGTTACGACGCGAGACGGTGTACAGACTGCCATCGACCAGACGATAATAGGCTTTGGCGGTTTCATAATGCTGTTTGCGTTCAGCATTCACTGCCAGATAATAATAGGCTTCATTTTGATACTGCGCAGAATAACGCAGTTCGACCAGATGTTTTTCGGCCTTCTCGTATTCTTCCAGATCAATACTGGTCAGTCCGGCAATGAACAGGGCTTCTTCAGCCGTTGGCCATTTTTTTAGAATGTCTTGCAGTTTTTTCAGCGCCAAAGTCGCTTCGTTCAGCTTGACCAGATATTTGACTTCGGCCAGACGCACATCCAGATTATTGCGGTGTTTACGGCTGGATTTTTCATACCATTGCAGGGTTTCTTCTGGATCGCCAAGAGCATTCAGCAGATTGGCTTTCATCAGGATATAACCAGTCGCATTCGGACGTTTTTTTAGAGCACGGTTAATGGTATTTAAAGCCTGTTCCAGCTGACCATTTTGTGCTTCCAGACCGGCCACCAGCACCAGAATAGACGGATTGTCTCTGGCTTTGGTGGTGCTTAAAGCCTGAATCAGATAGCTGCGGTCTTCTGTGCCTTCAGGTGAAATCCCAGCGAGAATTTCTTCCAGATCGGCACTGTCATCAATTTGCAGGATTTTCTCTAAGGTCTCTGCCGCCAGCTCATACTCATGCGCTTTCAGGGCAATATGGGATAAATAAAATAAAGCGGGGACATCCTGCGGCTCCTGTACCACCCAGTGGGTCGAGATATCGAGGGCTGCCTGTAAATCATCATGTTCCAATGCAACATTCAGTGCACGCTGCTTGACCGTGGTGGAATTGCTCTTGATTGCCAGAACCGTATAGTTGTGCAAAGCAGTCGGAATGTCATGTGCGGCAATGGCAAACTCGGCCATCATACTTTGTTTTATGGCATCATAATTTTGATTTGCATGGTAAACTGCTTCCGCTGCATAAAGATGAGCAGTTGAAGCCATGCTACCCACCAATAGGAATGTGGTAGAATATTGCTTAATTGTAGGGCCGTTGATACGGCTGATTGTTTGACGCAATTTTTCTTGATCCAAGTAATGCTTTTTATGACACCGATATTGCACAATAGCATAAATTTATTGAAATGATGACCTGATATGTCTTTCTTTGCATTGGGTGTCAACCATCAAACTGCCTCTGTAGAACTGCGGGAACAAGTTGCGTTTAACCCTGAAAAGTTAAGTGCCATTCTTGCCGAGCAAAGCCAACACCCTGAATTAAACGACATGGTGGTGGTGTCTACATGTAACCGAACCGAAGTTTACGCGATGTCTGACAATGTCGACATGGTGCTGAACTGGCTCGCCCAAAAAAATGGGGTGGATGTCAAACAACTGCAAAATCATGTCTATCGTTATGAAAATGCCCAAGCCGTGACGCACTTGATGCGTGTCGCCAGTGGTCTGGATTCACTGATGCTGGGTGAACCGCAGATTCTGGGACAAGTCAAAAATGCACTTTCTCTTGCCAAAGACTCCCAGACGGTGTCACGCAGTTTAAACCGAATTTTTGAATATGCCTTTTATGCGGCCAAACGGGTTCGTTCCGAGACTGCTGTCGGCAGCCATGCGGTATCGATGGGCTATGCGGTTGCACAGTTGGCCCTACAGGTATTTAGTCATCCAGACAAGCTCACCATTATGGTGGTAGCAGCCGGGGAGATGAACAGTCTGGTCGCCAAGCATCTCGCAGAAATGGGTGTGGGCAAGATTATTATCTGTAACCGTACCCGAGAACGTGCAGACATTCTGGCGCAGGAAATTGCGCATCGGGTAGAAGTAGAAATTATTGACTTTGACCAGCTGGCAGACAATCTGCATCGCGCCGATGTGATTTCCAGTTGTACCGGCAGTCTGCATCAGGTGATTCATTTTGCAGATATCAAAGCGGCACTGAAAAAACGCCGTTACCAGCAAATGTTGTTAGTCGATCTGGCCGTGCCACGTGATATCGATCCTAAAGTTGAAAAACTTGATGGGGTATATCTGTATGGCGTCGATGATCTGCAAAGCGTGATTGAGGAAAATCTGGCGCATCGTCGTCAGGCTGCGGTTGAAGCCGAAGTTATGGTGAATCAGCTCGCAACAGAACTGATGACCCAGCAAAAGGTCAAGCAGGCCGGGGCCACCATTCATGCTTATCGTGACCATGGTGAAGAGTTGCGGCAGGAAGAACTGGCATTGGCGCTGCAACGTATTGCCAAGGGTGAAAAAGCAGAAATGGTTATGGCTGAGTTTTCGCACCGCCTGACACAGAAACTCTTACATCCGACTTCTATTGTGCTGCGTGAGGCGGCCAAGGCGGAAGATCCAAGCTGTTTTGAAATGATGCGCGATACCTTGCAAGAGGTAGTTGATACACGCCGCAAGACCAAACATTAGCGAGCTCTTTAACAATAGCTATTTTGAAGAAAGGCGTTTAGAGATAAACGCCTTATTTTTATTTGAAGCGATTTAAAACTGTTAATCGTCCAATAAGGTCATGGAGCGTTTTTTATCAATTTCGTAAATCTGCATTTTCAGATTCTTCATTTCTGCAATGCTGCTAAATTTTTTCGATTTTATCTTGTTTTTCAGACACTGATATTGCAGCTTGGTCGAGAAGTCTGCCGCCAGTTTGTCGGCCTGTTCAGGCGAAGAGGTATAATCACTCACATTGGCATGTTGTAGAATATGCTGTAATTCATGATGATGTACTGCACAGGCACCCAAAACATAATAGATCGACAGTTCAGGATCATCCGGCAGGTCATCAAAAATCACATTCAGAATATTCAGGATTTTAAACAGCAGCTGATCTTCCGCCACCAGCGCACGCAAGGGTTCAAAATGAATATACAAATAGGGATGATTCATCAAAATTGCAATCACATATTCTTCAGCATCAATTTTGGTGCTAAAACTTAAGGATGCATCGGTATTGACCTTGGGTTGCCATTTACGGTTAAAGCCCAGTTTCTCGCGGAAAAATTGCTGCAGCAAATAGCGGAATGAGCCATGTTTAGGCAATAATTCGGTCAGGTTTTTCAGTTCACCCATGACCTGACTTTTACCTTCAGGGGTGGTGATGTCCTGATTTTGGGTCAGATGGGCAAACACGAAGTCCGACATCAGCGGCGCCTGATCCAGCAAGCGTCTAAAGTTTTCGATGCCTTCACGGCGGATCAAGGAGTCCGGGTCATGGTCAGCAGGCAAAACAAAGAATTTCAGCTCACGGCCATCACTGAGTAATGGCAGGGCAATGTCCAGCGTTCGGCGTGCGGCTTTTTGACCGGCAGCATCGCCATCAAAGGCAATGGTAATCCGGTTGTTCTGCTTAAACAGAATGTTCAGATGGTCGGTATTACTGGCAGTTCCCAGTGTCGCGACTGCGCCATGAATGCCGTATTGCTGCAATGCAATCACATCCATATAGCCTTCGACCATCAGCCATTCCTGGGCTTTCTGCTTTCTGCCTTCATACAGCCCATAAAGCAACTGGTTCTTATGGAAAACTTCAGAGTCTGGCGAATTGATGTATTTGGGCTTGATCTCGTCATTGAGCGCACGGCCACCAAAGCCGACCACACGACCCTTGGTATCACGAATCGGGAAAATCACCCGTTCACGTAGCAGGTCAAAATCACGGCCACTGTCGCTGGTACGAATCAGCCCCAGTAGTTTCAGGCCTTCAATATCCTGAGGAAAGGCTTTTTCCAGATGTTGCCAGTCTTCAGGTGCATAACCTAAGCGCCAATAGGCAATGGTTTCTGCAGTCAGGCCACGTTGCTTGAAATATTGCTGTGCACTGGAACTGTTGGGTAACTGGCGTTCATAAAACTGCGCGATATTTTCCAGCAGGTCGTATAAGTTGCCGTCTTGCTGAACTTCGGCCATTGGCATGTGTTCAAAAGCAGCAAAAGGGTCGCCGTAGAAATCCTGTTCGGAGGCCTGAAACTCTGCAAATGGATCAAAAGAAGCATCCGACACAGAATATTCTTGTGCTGGGCGTTGCGGAGCTTGCGTATTCTCAACTTTGGTCGCAGCGACTATTTTCGGTTTGGCTGATTCCCGTTTGTATTTTAATTTATTGGAGTCAGTATTGTCTTTTGGCAGTTCAATGCCGGTCTGACTGGACAGGTCTTTCATCACTTCGACGAAATTACGGCTACCAATGTCCATTAAAAAACGGATGGCGTTGCCATTGGCCTGACAGCCAAAACAGTGAAAATATTGTTTGTCACGATAGACGTGAAAAGAGGGCGATTTTTCCTGATGGAAAGGACAGCAGCCCGAATAGGTACGGCCAGTTTTTTTCAGTTTCACGAATTGACCAATCACATCGACAATATCGGTGCGATCGAGAATCTGATCAATCGTATGTTGAGGAATTGCCATAATCTGCTGAGCTTCTCGTGCTGCGTATCTAAGGTTTAAGTGATTGAATCAATAGGATTGAACTGATTCAGGTCAATTCTTTTTAACTTCCTTTGTATACCTTTTGCACGATTTGTTCAAGCCTGGCCGGGACAAAGCAAAAGGGCAAGTATGATACCTTGCCCTTAAAGAAAATGCACCTGTGACAGTCGGCTTATTCGGCAGTCGGTTCAGGTTGCTCTGCTTCGGTATTTTTAGGACGATCCAGCAAACCAAATGAAATGCGGTTGGTGATGCTGCGCTTTTCAGTTTCTGGCGTATCCGATTGTGCATTGTTGTCGGTTACAGTCTTGGCTTCTTTACCAAAAATACCCAGTGTGGCACGGTTAAAGAAACTGCTTTCGCTACGTGCTGCACGCAAGTTGACCGTACCATCAGATTTCACCAGATTTGGATAATTCAGCTTTAACACATCAACATATTGCTGAGAGGTTGCTTTATCACCCAGTTGATCATAGCCATAGGCAATCGTTGCCAGTGCTTCTGGAATCTGAGGGGTTTGTGGATAATGTTCCACCACCCATTGTGCACGTTCAACCGCAGCCAGATAGGCTTTACGTTTTAAATTAAAGCGTGCCGCATTCATTTCATGCTCAGCCAGTTCCTGACCGATAAACTGCATACGCTGTGCGGCATCGACTGCATAGGTACTCGACGGATAGCGGCGAATGAAATCAACAAAATTCTGGTAAGCTACTTTCAGGTAGCTGACATCACGATGCGATTGTTTCAGTGAGGTATAACGCAGCAGGCCGTTATAGTTCTGTTCCATATTGGCGACACCGCGTACATAGTAAGCATAATCGACATTTGGATGTTGCGGGTTCAGACGGATAAAACGCTCTGCCAGTGCAACCGCACCTTCATAATCTTTTTGCTGGAATTTTACATACAACAGTTCAAGCTGCGCCTGAGGGGCATACTGACTGGTCGGGAAATAAGTTTCCAGCGCCTCTAACTGTTTTGCTGCATCGGTATATTGATTACGATCTAGCGCTTTCTGTGCTTTTTGAATATAAACCTGTTCGCTAGATTCCGGACCTTTATCCACGACTTCTTTTTTTGGATTACTGCTACAGCCTACCATTGCCGATGCAATGCCTAATGTCACAGCAAGCATTGTCATTTTATAATGTGGTAGCGACATAAAAATTCCTCTGTTAATACGGGCAATGAGCTACAATTGCACTATTAAACCACTTTTGTCTGAATGAGCAAATGAGTCAAGCACAATCTTCCAATTCTAATATCCCTGATACTGATTTCAATTTACTTGAAGATTCTGAGGATGCAGATAACCATACTTCAGAAGCAACTGCAACACGTTTATCGTTGCAATTTCAACTGGATGAAACTTATATCGGACAACGGATCGACCAGATTGCCGCGATGGTCTGGAGTGATTTTTCTCGAGAAAAATTAAAGCAATGGATTAAAGATGGCAATTTATTGGTGAATGGTCAACCGGTTAAGCCGAAATTTAAAAGTGATGGTTTTGAAACCCTGACTTTAAATGTTGAGCTTGAAGCGCAAACACGCAGCCTGCCAGAAGACATTCCACTGGACATCATCTATGAAGATGATGACATTATCGTCATTAACAAAGCTGTCGGCATGGTTGTGCATCCGGGCGCAGGCAATACATCGGGTACTTTGGTGAATGCTTTGTTACATCATTATCCAAAATCGGCTGAACTGGCACGTGCCGGTCTGGTACACCGTATTGATAAAGACACCAGTGGTCTGTTGGTCGTAGCGAAAAATCTGGAAGCACAGTTCTCTCTTAGCAAACAGCTTGAGAAAAAATCAGTGTATCGTCTGTATGATCTGGTGGTGTATGGCAATATTATTGCCGGTGGTACGATTGATGAGCCAATCAAACGTCATCCGGTCGATCGTGTCAAAATGACCGTGCTTCCGGGTGGTAAAGATGCGGTCACCCATTATAACGTCAAAGAGCGTTTCCAGCATTTCACCCGTGTTCAAGCCCGTCTGGAAACCGGTCGTACCCACCAGATTCGTGTGCATTTTAGCTATATTGGCTTTGGTCTGATTGGTGATCAGGTGTATATGCCGCGTGTACGTATGCCGGCAGGTGCATCACAATTATTAGATGATACTTTACGTGGCTTTAAACGTCAGGCCTTGCATGCAGCAAAACTTGGTCTGACCCATCCGCGTAGCAAAGAAGAAATGACCTTTGAAGCGCCGTGGCCGGAAGATTTTGCCAATCTGATTGAAGTGCTGCGCACCGAAAACAAAGCCTATTAATTTTTTTATTTAGCTCGCGTCAAAGCAAGGAATCGAGATGCAATTTGTACCAGGACTTCCACAAGGTGTGTATGTGGGTCAGACCCGCGTTCATCATGCGAAAGTACAGCCATCCACGCAGCCTGAGCTTGCAGGTTTTAATCTGGCCTTGCATGTGCAGGATGATGCGCAGCGGGTACAACAGCATCGTATGGCTTTATTGCAAGATTTCGCTGCCTTTGGCGTAGATAAAATTACCTGGATGACACAGACCCATAGCACCATCTGTCATAGCATTAATGAACAGATAACTTTTCAGGCATTGGTCGGCGATGGTCTGGTGACGCAGCGCAAAGCGCATGCTTTGATGATGATGACCGCAGACTGTTTGCCGGTGGTGTTAGGTAATGCCGATGGTACGGAAGTTGCCAATTTGCATGCCGGTTGGCGTGGTCTGGCCGGTGGTATTGTCGAAAATACCATTGCGGCCATGCAGACTCCGCCGACCTGGGCCTGGCTTGGTGCGGCGATCAGTCAGCCCTGTTTTGAAATTGGCACAGAGGTAAAAGTGGCTTTTTGCAGTAAATATCCTGAACTGGATAGTGCATTTCAGGCCGGGGAACAGCCAGGTAAATATTATGCCGACCTGTATGCGATTGCGCGCTATATCTTGCAGCAACATGGGATACATACCGTATTGGGCGGGGATCAGTGTTCTTATCGTCAAGCAGATGAATATTTTTCTTATCGCCGTGAGCCTAAAACGGGTCGTATGGCGACATTCGTGTTTATGGCATGAAAATGTTAAACTTAACTGAATTTTTTGGCTTTTGAGCATTATGTCCCTATCTTCCAAATCTGTTGCGATTGTTTATCACAGTCCTTATGGACACACGGCTAAAGTGGCAAATTTTATTGCCGATGGTGCACGGGAAACCGGTGTTCAGGTGCATATGATGAATGTCGAACATATTGATTGGGATGTGCTAGATGCCGCAGATGCGATTGTCTTTGGCTGTCCGACCTATATGGGGAGCCTGACCTCTGCCATGAAGCTGTTTATGGAGCAGTCTTCCAAGCGCTGGCTGGCGCGTAGCTGGCAGGGCAAACTGGCAGCAGCTTTTACCAATGGTGGCGGACTTAGTGGCGACAAACTGGCAGTGTTGCAGCAAATCAACCTGTTTGCGATGCAGCATGGTATGTTGTGGAGCGGTTTGCCCTTGATGCCGACAGGTCGTGCCGTGACTGATCTGAATCGTATGTCGAGCTTTTTGGGGTTGATGACCCAGTCGGACAATGCACCGGTAGAAGTCACCCCACCTGAAGGGGATTTAAAAACCGCGCTCTGGTTTGGCGAATATATTGCTTTGACACTGGCGCGCTTAAATCATCCAGCTTAGTCAGTGATAAAAAAACCTCCACATGCTGGAGGTTTTTATATTCAAGTATTGATCCATTATTTATGGAAAATTCGCGCTTTATCACGTTGCCAGTCACGGTCTTTTTCAGTGGCACGTTTGTCATGGAGCTGCTTACCTTTGACCAGTGCAATTTCCAGCTTGGCATGTGGGCCTTTCCAGTAACAGGCCAGTGGCACGCAGGAATAACCTTTCTGGTTAATCGCGCCCATCAGCTTTTCAATTTCACGGCGATTCAACAACAGTTTTCGGGTACGGGTCGCTTCAGGCACCACGTGTGTTGAAGCACTCAGCAAAGGCTGAACTTGCGCACCAAACAGGAAAGCTTCACCATTTTTAAAGGTAATATAGCTTTCTACAATGGTCATACGACCGGCACGCATTGATTTGACTTCCCAGCCCTTTAATGACAGCCCCGCTTCAAATTTCTCTTCAATAAAATAATCGTGGCGGGCACGTTTATTCAGTGCAATGGTACCGCCATTATTTTTTTTTACTACAATAGATGCTTTCGCCATAATCTGATACTTCCAAACGTGCTGCTATTGTACCGCAACTAGAAATAAGGTGAAGTTTTTTAAATTAATGAGGATTATTCACCAAAAAAACAAGTTTTTGCTAAAATAAGATTCTACATAACAAACAGAGTACAAATGGATGTCTAAAACTCGTGTGATTTATCCGGGGACTTTTGATCCAATTACCAATGGACATATTGATTTGGTAACCCGCGCAGCGCGAATGTTTGATGAGGTCGTTGTGGCGATTGCCATCGGTCATCATAAAAATCCGGTATTTAGTCTGGAAGAGCGTGTTGCATTGGCAAAAGAGTCATTGAGTCATTTGGACAATGTTGAATTTGTAGGTTTTGATGGTTTGCTGGTCAATTTCTTTCGTGAACAAAAAGCGACGGCTGTACTGCGTGGTTTGCGTGCAGTGTCCGATTTTGAGTATGAATTTCAGCTGGCCAATATGAACCGTCAGCTGGACTCCCACTTTGAAGCGGTATTTTTAACCCCTTCAGAGCAATATTCTTTTATTTCATCCACTTTGGTGCGTGAAATTGCTCGATTAAGAGGTGATGTGACCAAGTTTGTACCACCAAACGTGGTTGCTGCCTTCGAGCGTAAACTTCAACAAGGTTGGTAGCGTGTCTTTATATATCACCGATGAATGTATTAATTGTGATGTCTGTGAACCTGTATGCCCGAATGAGGCCATTTATATGGGTGAACTCATTTATGAGATTCATCCAGATTTATGTACAGAGTGCGTCGGACATCATGATCAACCGCAATGTCAGCTGTTCTGTCCGGTGGATTGTATTCCACTGGATCCGAACCATGCGGAAACGCAGGAACAGCTGCAAGCCAAGTATGAAAAACTGACTGCTCAAAAAACATCAAGCAATTAGTTGCGATATTTGGTACTATGCCGCTCGAAGTGAGCCAGACGATCGCTGCTGTGGAGATCTCCGTGATTGAAGCAGGGGAGGAAAGTCCGGGCTTCATAGGGCAAGGTGCCAGGTAACGCCTGGGCGGTGCAAACCGACGGCAAGTGCAGCAGAGAGAAGACCGCCTTCATTATGTTTTCGAGCAATCGGAATCGGAGGTAAGGGTGAAAGGGTGCGGTAAGAGCGCACCGCATGGCTGGTAACAGTTCATGGCGAGGTAAACCCCACCGGAAGCAAGACCAAATAGGAATCCATTAGGCATGGCCCATGCTGGATTCGGGTAGGTCGCTTGAGCGCATGAGTGATTGTGCGCCTAGAGGAATGATCGTTCACGACAGAACCCGGCTTATCGGCTCACTTCAACAAATTTTGATCAAACAGTGCATTATGGGGTTGACGCTCTTTAAAGAAAATCTCATAATGCGCGCACAGTTTAAGGCTATGTAGCTCAGTTGGTTAGAGCACCGCACTCATAATGCGGGGGTCACAAGTTCAAGTCTCGTCATAGCCACCATATTCTGAAAAAACCCACTCCGATTGAGTGGGGTTTTTTATGTCTGATATTTGATGATGATGTTGGTGGAAAATCTGAAAAGCACTACAATAGTTAAAATAAAACAAATAACAAGAATATGTATGATGATTAAAAATTTAATACTATCAACTCTGATTTTCTTTATTGCTTTACCTGTTTTTGCTGCAGATTCAATTAAGTCACTTCCTTTTAAAGAAAAAAATATTTCCAAAGCAGAAATAAGATCAATTTGTCAAAAAGTAAAATTTAGTTGTGATGAGAGTGATGCAAAACTTTGGGTAGTTAAAATTGCTGAAGCTGAAAAATATTATTTAATTGATGAAAATTTACAAATTATTCAGCTTTCAAAAAATCTTGGAAAATATCAAATCATTGATTATTGGGATCTAACCACGTATCAACAGGTTTATGCGCTTAAAGAGGATAAGAGTGGTATAGAATTTATATATCCTGCCTTATACCCACTCAATCGGCATAGTTATGCTATTGCCTTAATTCATGGCTGGGTTTCAAATGATGCAGGTGAACAGAATGCACAGTTTATTCAATTACTTCCAAAAGGAAAGACAAAACTGGTCTTCGAGCATTTACCTTTTTACGAATACCAGAATCGACTTTCCTGCTACAAAGATATGAAAGATAAAAAGAATAATTATTGTGATGATCAGAAGGAGACCGTACTTAAGATCAGCTATAGAGATGTAGGATTGGCTTATTATGAATGGCGTTTAAGTTATTTGAATATAAACTGGCTTAAGAATAATAAAATCGACGAATATAAACAGCGGAGTTTGGCGTTAATCCCTTTTATTCAAGCGCAGTAAAGGCATGTAGCAGTGATCTAACATCATCCGTTTGCAACTGCTCACGCATTTTTAAAAACTGCTTTTCATCTAAGTCATAGAGCTTAAGAGAAAGCAGTTTTTCTATATCTGCTTTAGGAAAACGATATTTAATAATTTTGGCAGGCACGCCACCGACCACTGCGTATGATGGAACGTCTTTGGTGACCACGGCACCTGTTGCCACCACAGCACCTTCGCCAAGCGTTACACCTTGCATAATCATGGCACGAGAGCCAATCCAGCAACCATCGCCAATGAATGTATCGCCAGCAGGCACAAAACTGCGTGTATCGAAGGGAAAGGCTGAAATCCAGTCGGTACGGTGTAATTGATTACCACCCATCATAATCACGCATTCTGCGCCAAAACAGACAAAATTGCCGATATAGAGCTGATCAATGGGTTTATCTGGGGTAGAGGGCTTGTCATGTAGATAACGCACCACGCAACGCTCAAAACCCTGATCCCAATAAGCAGAATAGTAAGAATAGTTTCCCTTAATATGAATATTTGGATTCTTCACCGTTTTTGAGATGAATTCGAACTCACACCAGTGTTTGACAGGGGAGTTAATCAGCTTTTGAGACATGATGAAATAAAAGGAGAAGATTTTGATCATTATATACCAATTAAAAACTTACATCCTGAATGAAAACCTTTATATTAATTGTGCATTATAAGAATGGAAAAGCTATGTTTGTTGAAACAGAATTTAGAGAAGATAGACTTGAAGAAATAACAAGAATAATTAATGAATATCCTCTAGCATCTTTGATAGCTCAGACTCAAACTGGGTTAATTGCTGAACATATTCCTCTACTATTAATCGATGAAAAAACACTGAGAGGTCATATTTCATTGGAAAACACACTTTTTAAAAATTCAATTGTTAATAATCAGGTTCTATACATTTTTAAAGCTGAGGATGTTTATATCTCACCAAACTATTATCCAACGAAATTTGAAGATCATAAAAAAGTACCTACTTGGAATTATCAAGTCGTGCACATAAATGGAGAGATTAAATTTTTTCAAGATCAGAAAACTAAGCTTGCTGTATTAGGTCAACTTACTAAACAGCATGAAAGTATCACTAATGGGGAAAATGCTTGGAAAATGTCAGATGCTCCAAAAGATTATTTGATGGAAATGCTCAATCACTTGGTTGCATTTGAAATTAAAATTGAAAAAATAATTGCTAAATCAAAATTGAGTCAGAATAGAGAAGAAAAAGATTTTCGTAATGTAATTACAAAGCTTCAAGAATCAGGGAAAGTGAATATGGCAAAGACCATGGGTCAATTAAAAAGATAATAAAAAACCCCTCAATTGAGGGGCTTTAATTGTTGTAAATATCTAAAGCTTAGATATATTCAACTTTCACAATTTCGTATTCAACTTCACCATTTGGTGTCGTAATTTTCACATCATCGCCTTCGTTTTTACCCAAAAGACCACGTGCAATTGGTGAGTTCACAGAGATCTTGTTGATCTTAAAGTCTGCTTCGTCATCGCCTACAATCTTGTAAGTTTTTTGCTCTTCAGTATCCAGATTTTCAATTGTCACTGTCACACCAAAAACCACACGACCTGATTGCTCAAGTTCTTTCACATCAATGACCTGGCAAGCGCCCAGTTTCCCTTCGATGTCCTGGATACGGCCTTCACAGAAGCCTTGCTGTTCACGCGCTGCGTGATATTCTGCATTTTCTTTTAAGTCGCCGTGTTCACGTGCTTCCGCAATCGAAGCCGTGATACGAGGACGGTCAACGGTTTTCAGTTGATGTAATTCTTTCTCTAAGGCAATTTTGCCTTCAGGAGTCATAGGATAACGTTGCATGTTGTCCCTCAAAAGTCAGTTGAAAGATATAAAATCTATAAATAAAAAAAAGCCCGCCACCAAGAAGGTAGCGGGACTTCTTGGAAACTTAATTAACCTTTAGTTAGGTCTTGCAAGCGATATACATCCATTGGCAATTTGATTGCTAAAGCTTGGCATACAGCATCAGCACCGTTCAAGGTGGTCGTGTAATACACTTTACCTTGTAGCGCAGAGCGACGGATCGAGAACGAATCCTGCTGAGCCTGTTTACCTTCAGATGTATTGATAATGAGGTGAATTTCGCCATTTTTCAAGCGGTCCACGATATTAGGACGGCCTTCGGTTACTTTATTCACACGTTCACATGCAATACCCGCTTCAGTAATCACGCTGTATGTGCCACCCGTTGCAAGCAACTTGAAGCCATAGTCTACCAGTTGCTGAGCGATACGCGCGACATGCGGCTTATCTGAATCACGAACAGACAGGAACGCATGTTTTACTTCGCCTTCAGTTGGTTTACCTGGTAAGCGATCGTTCGAGCCTAATACAGCTTTATAGAACGCTTCACCAAATGATTTACCAACACCCATGACTTCGCCAGTCGATTTCATCTCAGGGCCAAGGATTGGGTCAACACCCGGGAATTTGTTGAATGGGAACACCGCTTCTTTTACAGAGAAGTGCTGAGGAATAATCTCTTTAGTGAATCCTTGAGATTCTAGAGATTGACCTGCCATACAACGTGCAGCAACTTTTGCTAAAGACTCACCGATACATTTAGAAACGAACGGTACAGTACGTGATGCACGTGGGTTCACTTCCAGAATGTAAACGTCAGTGCCTTTTACTGCAAACTGAACGTTCATCAAACCGATTACACCCAGTTCTTTTGCCATTGCAACAGTTTGACGGCGCATTTCGTCCTGTACTTCTTGAGAAAGCGAGTAAGGAGGAATCGAACATGCTGAGTCACCAGAGTGGATACCCGCTTGTTCAATGTGCTGCATGATACCGCCAATCACAACGTCTTTGCCGTCAGATACGCAGTCCACGTCAACTTCGATCGCGTCATCAAGGAAGCGGTCAAGAAGAACCGGTGCTTCGTTTGATGCTTGAACTGCATCACGTAAGTAGCGTTTCAATTCGTCATCGTTATACACGATTTCCATGGCACGACCGCCAAGAACGTATGATGGACGTACAACGAGTGGATAGCCAACTTTCGCTGCTTCAGCCATACCTTCTTCAGCAGATTTTACAATGCTGTTGTTCGGTTGACGAAGTTGCAGACGCTGAATCATTTGCTGGAAGCGTTCACGGTCTTCTGCACGGTCAATCGCGTCTGGAGATGTACCGATAATTGGCGCACCGGCTTCTTCCAAAGCACGAGCCAATTTCAAAGGTGTTTGACCACCGTACTGCACGATAATGCCTTTAGGCTTCTCGATACGTACGATTTCAAGCACATCTTCCAATGTGATTGGTTCGAAGTACAAACGGTCTGATGTGTCGTAATCTGTAGAAACCGTTTCAGGGTTACAGTTGACCATGATGGTTTCATAACCATCTTCACGCATTGCAAGCGCTGCGTGTACACAGCAGTAATCGAACTCGATGCCTTGACCAATACGGTTAGGCCCGCCACCAATCACCATGATCTTGTCACGCGTTGATGGATTTGCTTCACATTCTTCATCGTAAGTTGAGTACATGTATGCTGTATCAGATTCGAATTCTGCAGCACATGTATCGACACGTTTGTAAACAGGGGTTACGCCCAGGTTCCAACGGTGTTTACGGAATTGTTTTTGTGAAATGCCCATCAAGTCTGCAATACGAAGATCCGATAAACCTTTACGTTTGAAGCTGCGGATGTTGTCCGCGTTCAAATCACCAAAACCTAAAGATTTAATCTGTTCTTCAGTTTTAATGATGTCTTCGATTTGAATCAGGAACCAAGGGTCGATATTGGTTGCAGCAAATACTTCATCAAGTGTAAAGCCGTGACGGAATGCATCACCAATGAACCAGATGCGCTCAGGACCTGGCACTTTAAGTTCTTGAAGAATTTTATCTTTCGCACCTTCAGCACCGATTTCGATTTTTTCATCGAAGCCAGAAGCACCGACTTCAAGACCACGAAGCGCTTTTTGCATAGACTCCTGGAAGTTACGGCCAATGGCCATGACTTCACCGACAGATTTCATCTGAGTCGTCAAAGTTGCATCTGCTTGCGGGAATTTCTCGAAGTTGAAGCGAGGAATTTTCGTTACAACGTAGTCAATCGCAGGTTCGAATGAAGCCGGTGTTGTACCGCCCGTGATGTCATTTTTCAACTCATCAAGGGTATAACCTACAGCCAGTTTCGCCGCGATTTTCGCAATCGGGAAACCCGTTGCTTTAGATGCAAGGGCAGAAGAACGAGAAACACGTGGGTTCATCTCGATCACAACGATACGACCGTCTTTCGGGTTGATACCGAACTGAACGTTTGAACCGCCTGTTTCTACGCCAATTTCACGAAGTACAGCTAAAGATGCATTACGAAGTAACTGGAATTCTTTATCTGTCAGCGTTTGTGCCGGCGCAACAGTGATGGAGTCACCGGTGTGCACGCCCATTGGATCAAAGTTTTCAATGGTACATACGATGATACAGTTGTCATTTTTGTCACGAACAACTTCCATCTCGTATTCTTTCCAGCCAATTAAAGATTCATCAATCAATAACTGTTTGGTCGGAGAAAGATCGAAACCGCGTTCACAGATTTCAATGAACTCTTCACGGTTATATGCGATACCGCCGCCTGAACCACCCATCGTGAATGATGGACGGATAATCACAGGGAAGCCGAAGCGTGCTTGAATAGTTAAAGCTTCTTCCATTGACTCGGCAATATCTGCTTTTGGACATTCAAGACCAATTTTACGCATTGCCTGGTCGAAGAGTTTGCGGTCTTCAGCTTTTTCAATCGCTTCTTTGGTCGCGCCGATCAATTCAACATTGTATTTTTCTAGAATGCCGTGCTCATCAAGGGCAAGGGCACAGTTCAATGCAGTTTGACCGCCCATGGTGGGAAGAACTGCGTCTGGGCGTTCTTTCTCAATAATTTGTGCAACAGTTTGCCAGGTAATCGGTTCGATATACGTTGCGTCTGCCATTGCAGGGTCGGTCATGATGGTCGCCGGATTCGAGTTGACCAAAATAACGCGGTAGCCCTCTTCACGAAGGGCTTTACATGCTTGAGCACCTGAGTAGTCAAACTCACATGCCTGACCGATGACAATCGGACCCGCACCAATAATTAAGATGCTTTTAATGTCAGTACGTTTAGCCATGATGCTTCCTTAATTACTTCTTAGATGCTTCGATAAGTTCGATGAAATGATCGAACAATGGTGCGCAGTCATGTGGACCAGGGCTTGCTTCAGGGTGACCCTGGAAGCTGAACGCAGGCTTGTCTGTGCGATGAATACCTTGGTTAGTACCATCAAACAGTGAGCGATGCGTTACACGCAATACATCCGGCAGGTTGCTTTCATCAACTGCGAAGCCGTGGTTTTGAGAAGTAATCATCACTGTACCATTTTCAAGGTTTTGCACAGGATGGTTGGCACCGTGGTGACCGTGAGGCATTTTTAGTGTTTTGGCGCCACTTGCAAGTGCAAGGATCTGGTGACCCAGACAGATACCAAATACTGGAATTTCAGTGGTTTCTACAATTGTTTTTACAGCTTCAATTGCGTAGTCACATGCAGCTGGATCGCCAGGGCCGTTCGAGAGGAACACACCATCTGGATTCAGAGCAAGTACGTCAGCAGCAGGAGTTTGCGCAGGCACCACAGTCAGTTTACAACCGCGGTCTGCGAGCATACGTAAGATGTTGGTTTTGACACCGTAATCGTATGCAACAACATGGAATTTAAGTTCAGGTTGAGAGAAACCTTTGCCTAATGCCCAAGAGCCTTCAGTCCACTCAAAGCCCTCAGGATCGCAACATTCTTTTGCCAGGTCTAAACCGTTTAAACCGCTAAAGGCACGTGCTTTTTCAAGCGCTTCTGCTTCAGTGATATTTTCGCCAGCAAGGATACAGCCATTTTGCGCACCTTTGTCACGTAGGATACGTGTCAATTTACGCGTGTCGATATCCGCAATTGCCACAACATTGTGTTGTACCAAATATTCAGCTAATGATTGGGTTGAACGGAAGTTACTGTGCAATAAAGGCAGGTCACGAATGATCAATCCGTTGGCCCAAACTTTATGAATACGACCTGATTCAGCGTCTTCTTCATTGCAGCCTGTGTTACCGATATGCGGGTAAGTCAGTGTCACAAGTTGCTGTGCATAACTCGGGTCAGTCAAAATTTCTTGATAGCCAGTCATGGCAGTGTTGAAAACGACTTCACCAGTCGTACTACCCGATGCGCCAATCGAAGTACCTTTAAAGATAGTTCCGTCGGCAAGGGCTAAAATTGCTGGGGTGCTCAAACCAAAGCTCCTGAAATTTAGGCTGTAAAAAAGCGAGAAGACGAAAAAAAAGGAAGGCTAATTTTTAAACCTACCCTCCTATGTCTGCTCGCTTGAACTTAACACGGCATTATACGCAGAATGATGCTTGAAGTCCAATGGCTTTGCAGCGAAAGTATAAGATAAATGCCTTGCTTTTTGAATGGAAGTCTGTTTTGTAAACAGGATGAAAAAATGTAAGCAATTAATAATTGTCAGACAAATCAAATCTTAAATTTTATCAAGTCTACTAATATAGCTCAGTCAATATAACAATAGGAACAAGACAAATGACTACAGCATCAAAATCTACCCAATCCAAAAAAGCCAGCCCGAGCGTCGTGGCAGAAACTGCCGAGAAGCTTGAAAAAGTAGCAGTAGAGGCGAAAGATCAAGCACTTGAAAGCATCGAAGAAAGTAAAGAAAAGCTTGAAGTTGAAGCCAAGCAATTGACCGATACCGTACAGGAACAATTGCGCCAATTTAAGCAGGAGGTGTTGCAGCGAATTGACACTTTAAAGGAGCAGATCTTCGGTTCACAAAAAGAATTAACTGAATTGAAGAGCTTTATCAAAACAGAATTCAATGCAGTGATCGAAGACTTGTCCAGTCTGGGCAAGGAACTGAAAGAGGATGTCAGTCAGATTTCGACCAAACATAAAGAGCATTTGACCGATACCTTAAAACGTTCTAAAGACAGCACTATTGAAGTGCTGAAAAAAGTCAAGCCGGTGGGGAAAGCAGAAAGCTCAGACAAAAAGCCTGAGCTGAAAAGTTAAGCTGCGTTGAAAGGCTGCTCTTTAAAAGGAGAACAATCACATGTTCTCCTTTGTCTTTATGTAGCAAAACGGACTCACAATAATAATCAGAAGGGGTTACGATGCCACAGCATTATTTGGTAGGTGTGCTTGTTTTATTGATATTGATTATGCTGCTTAATCTGGAAAGCGGCTTGGGGCACATACTTTATCTGGGTGTGATCGTATTATGTTTGGAAGTACTGGGGCTGGTTTTGGGGACTATTCTGCTCATGGTGCTCACTTTTACTTTTATTCTTTATGCTGCAGTGAAAGCCATTCGGAGCCAGCATCAGTTACCTCATTAAAATGCTACTCTAAGATGTTCAAAAACAAGAAAATGCAAAATAACCATACACAGCTAACTACTTTGTCTAGAGACAAACAAAAACGTGAGACTTCAAGTCTCACGTTTTATCAGTCTTTTACAGATTCAGACAGAGGATATACAGGTTTGACTGATCTAAAATACATGCAACCAGTCACGTTTATTATGAAAATCTGCCTGAGGACTACTATGCTGCATCGCGTAGTACTGGTCACCTTGCGAGGTTTTTAAAACAGCAGATAACCCCAGGAACAAGTTTTCCCATTTGAGTTTATGTGTTGCCATAAAATCGGTCAGATCCACACTGACATTGAGACCATAATGGGTACGTTTGAGCTGATTCAGCTCAATATCATCTGCAGCTTGTGGTGGCATATCTTCAGGATAGCGGTATTCTTCAAATTGATAAGCCTGCCAGGCCTGAGAAGGGGAGAGATTAATCTCACGATAAAAATCTTCACCCTGAACCCCAATAAAAATTTCAAAGCAGGTCTGTTCCCACAAGAAATCCTGACGGGGATGTGCAGCTACCATGTCTGGCCACAGGATGTAATGATTGGGATCGCGGATCCAGAAGCCCACATTTAAACTACATGGACCTTGCTGTTCAATGGCAGCAACCAGAGAGATGGCCTGAAAACGGCGATCAAATGCGCTAAGTTCGTAACTTGCCATAAGTCCTGTACTTAGTTAGACAAATGAGCGAAACGAACAAGATTGGACAATTTTTGGTTCTGTTTTGCCGCTTTCTTATAAAGCAGTGCAATTTTACCAATAGTTTGAACCACTTCAGCACCAGTCGCTTCTGAAATTTCAGCAATCAGCGCTGCACGCGCTTCACGATCTTCAGCGACAATTTTAACTTTAATCAGTTCGTGATCGTTTAAAGCACGCGCTAATTCTTCGATGACATTTTCCGTCAGACCTTTGTCACCTAGCATCACGACTGGGTTAAGTGTATGTCCGATTTGACGTAAACGCTTACGTTCCTGAATAGATAAAGCCGCCATGAGAGATAACCTGAATTTTAAAACGGCTTAGTATAGCAAAAGCAAAAAATAAACGCTGTAAATTATCAGGAAATAATCATATTCAATCTGTCCACGGAGAGAGCAAAAGCCTTAGATTTAGATACACATGTATACTGCAAAATAAGTCTTTTTCACGTACAATTAATAATGAGACATTTTTTTATTTAGAGAGTTATGGCTACACGCATTACCAACCAAAAGTTATCTAAAAGTAGTCGTGATTGGATGAGAGAGCATTTAGACGATCCTTATGTGAAAAAGGCACAAAAGGAAGGCTATCGTGCGCGTGCAGCATATAAGCTCTTAGAAATGCAAGAAAAGTATAAAATCATTAAACCTGGTATGACTGTGGTCGACCTGGGCGCAGCGCCAGGCAGCTGGTCACAGATTGCCGGTAAACTTGTTGGCGATAAGGGTTTATTGATTGCATCTGATATTTTACCAATGGATGCTTTACCAGATGTCACTTTTCTGCAAGGTGACTTCCGTGAAGAAGAAGTTTTCCAAAAACTGCTAGAAATTTTAGATGGTCGTACTGTAGACGTTGTAATTTCAGATATGGCCCCCAATACATCAGGTAATAAGGCTGTAGATCAACCGCGTCAGATTTACTTGTGTGAACTTGCACTGGATTTTGCCAATAAGGTGCTAGGCCCCAAAGGTCAATTTGTGGTAAAAGTTTTCCAAGGCTCAGGTTTTGATGAATTCCGTAAGCAAGTGGTTGATAGTTTTGATATTCTGAAAACATCTAAACCCTTGGCATCACGTGCTCGCTCTAAAGAAGTTTTCCTGATCGGGCAGGGACGCAAGAAGGCTTTAAAATAAGTCTACTTGCCAAGTCGTTAAAAATTGTGCATTTTGTACGTTTTCAGATAATTGTAAGTTAATTTACAGCTTAAGTATTAAGGTCACCCTGAACAGGGCATGATCAAATTAGATTGGAATGGGAATAAAGCTTTGAGCGATCTTTTTAAGAATGCCGTATTGTGGCTCGTAATACTGGGTGTGCTGGTGTTAATCTTCAGCAACGTCAGTGACCGCAATCAACCGACTACAATGAACTACTCAGAGTTTGTTGCCGCGGTCAATGCTGGCCAAATTAAACAAGTTGTTATTGACGGCGAAAGAATTCGTGGCGAAAAATCAAACGGTTCAGAGTTTGAAAGTATTCGTCCGGCAGTTCAGGATCCTGAGCTGATGCCAAGCCTCATTAAAAATAATGTTGTGGTCGAAGGTGAAGCACCACAACGTCAAGGCTTGCTCATGCAGTTGCTTATTGCAAGTTTCCCTGTGCTTTTAATCATTTTGTTATTCATGTTCTTTATGCGCAACATGGGTGGCGGTGCAGGTGGTAAAAACGGCCCAATGAGTTTTGGTAAGTCTAAAGCCAAAATGTTGTCTGAAGACCAGATTAAAGTCACTTTCGTCGATGTTGCCGGTTGTGATGAAGCCAAGCAAGAAGTGGTTGAAATTGTCGACTTCCTGAAAGACCCAACCAAATTTAAACGTCTCGGTGCAAGTATTCCACGTGGTGTTTTGATGGTCGGTCCTCCAGGTACAGGTAAAACCTTGCTTGCCAAAGCCATTGCCGGTGAAGCTAAAGTGCCATTCTTTAGTATTTCAGGTTCTGACTTCGTGGAAATGTTTGTGGGTGTTGGTGCATCGCGTGTGCGTGACATGTTCGAACAGGCAAAACGTCATGCACCATGTATCATCTTTATTGATGAGATTGATGCAGTCGGTCGTCACCGTGGTTCAGGTACGGGTGGTGGTCACGATGAACGTGAGCAGACGCTGAACCAGATGCTGGTGGAAATGGACGGCTTTGAAGGCAATGAAGGCATTATCGTGATTGCTGCAACCAACCGTGCAGATGTACTGGATAAAGCATTACTTCGTCCAGGCCGTTTTGACCGTCAAGTTGTGGTTGGTTTGCCAGACATTAAGGGTCGTGAACAAATCCTGAATGTGCATTTGAAAAAATTGCCTTCAGTCACAGGGGTCGATGTTAAAGTACTTGCACGTGGTACACCGGGCTTCTCGGGTGCGCAATTGGCCAACCTAGTGAATGAAGCTGCTTTATTTGCTGCACGCCGTAACAAAAACACTGTCGATATGCATGACTTTGAAGATGCAAAAGACAAGCTTTATATGGGTCCTGAGCGTAAATCGATGGTACTTCGTGATGAAGAGCGTCGTGCGACGGCTTATCATGAAGCAGGTCATGCGATTGTTGCTGAAAGTTTGCCGGGTACAGACCCTGTGCATAAAGTCACCATTATGCCGCGTGGCTGGGCATTGGGCGTGACCTGGCAGCTACCTGAATTTGACCAAACCAGCCATTATAAAGACAAAATGTTGAATGAACTTTCTATTTTGTTTGGTGGTCGCATTGCAGAAGAAGTCTTCATTAACCAAATGTCGACAGGTGCTTCAAACGACTTCGAACGTGCAACTAAAATGGCACGTGCGATGGTGACCAAATACGGTATGTCTGACAAAATGGGCGTCATGGTCTATGAAGAAGATGCACAGCAATCGTTTATGGGCAGTATTGGTAGCCGCAGTATTTCTGAAACGACCCAGTTAGAAGTCGATCGTGAAATCCGCCGAATTCTGGATGAGCAATATAAAGTCGCACGCGATATCTTGGAAAGTAAAAAAGATATTGCCCATGCGATGGTCAAAGCCTTGATGGAATGGGAAACTATTGATCGTGATCAAATCCGTGACATTATGGAAGGTCGTGAGCCTCAACCGCCAAAAGTCTATGTTGCAGAAAATCCTGTGATTGATGTAACCCCAGATGATGGCCCGTTGACGCCACCGCCATTGCCAGCCAACTAAGTTAAATAAAAAACCACCTTCGGGTGGTTTTTTTATGTCAGTCATTTTTATGATAATTTCCTGAATGCTATATTTAACTCAAAACTAATGGGCAAATGTCTTATCGAGCTTTGCTTTATTGCTCTATCCATAAGACAATATTCGAATTATTGTGAACGAGGATGGAAACATGCAGCTGATGCCTTTACGACCACATGTATGGACATTTGGTGAGTTAAAACTGGACTTATCTCAGCCGCATGTGATGGGAATTCTCAATGTCACCCCCGACTCATTTAGTGATGGTGGTCGGCATAATCAAAAAGAAGATGCAGTTGCACGTGCGCTGGAGATGATGGCTGAAGGTGCGACCGTAATTGATATCGGCGGGGAATCGACCCGTCCGGGTGCTGCTGTGGTAGACGTAGAGGAAGAGATCCGCCGCGTGGTGCCTGTGGTTGAAGCCTTAGCAAAACATGATGTTATTCTCTCGATTGATACTTCACAACCAGAAGTGATTCGTGCAGCGGTTCAGGCCGGAGCGCATATCTGGAATGACGTCCGTGCTTTGACCCGCCCCAATGCTTTAGTAACAGCCGCTGAATTGAATATTCCGGTAATCATTATGCATATGCGTGGTGAGCCGACCACCATGAACAATCTGGATCAATATGAGGATGTCACTACCGAGGTGATTGGCGAACTATCTCAACGTGTGCAGGATGCATTGGATGTAGGAGTAAAAGCCGAAAATATCATGATTGATCCGGGTTTTGGTTTTGCCAAGAATGCCCAGCAAAATCTCAAGCTGCTTCAAGAGTTTTATAAATTGACAGAAATGGGTTATCCGATTTTATCTGCTTTATCACGGAAACGTTTTATTGGGGCTGTTTTAGATGGCGCAGAACCACAGGCGCGTGCGGTGGGGTCGGCAACAGCACATTTGCTCAGTATTCAGCAGGGCGCCTGTATGGTACGGGCACATGATGTGAAAGCGACAGCGGATGCGATTAAAGTCTGGCAAGCCATGCAGATGGCGTAGACATTGATGGCGGGAAAGTAAGCATCTGGCAATGTTGTTTGGCTTTCAGGCAACAATATGCTATATAGGCACGCTTAGATTAAATTGTCATCTTTTAGAGTGCCTGTAATGTTTGCAGATTTACTTCTCCCCATGTTCGATGATGCGTATTATCCCGATATTCTGGTTGCTGAAATCAAACAGCACATCGAACATTTTGCCCAAAAAGTCGCTAAATCAACTTTGTCAGATCAAGAAATTTACCAGCTTGCCCATCTGACCGTTGCTGATATTAATGCCATGAAACCGCAGTTTGAAGATCTGGACTCATCTCTGGATGATACCGCTGCAGATTATATTGCTGAAGCCATGATGATGGTGGTGCAAGAGCACGGGTTGTTCGAGATTGAAATGGAAGAGCTGATTACCAACCGTGAATGGTGATCGATAAAACCCTGCTACTGCAGGGTTTTTTATTATCTGTAGAAATAGTCTTTAAAGTTTTTAAAGCGAATCGAGCTGAGTAATTTTTGCTCTTCATGCATGCATTGCTGATAAAGATTCTGGTAATAAGCCTGCAGATTTGACTGGTCCTGAATCGGTTGCGGTGTTTTGGATCTGGACTGTTGGTAGGCCCAAAAGGCCAGCTGCCGCAGTTTTTGCAGTTTGATCTGATCAATCGCACTACAAGAACTTTTAAATAAAGGTTCTAAGGTGACAGCGCCAAAAGAGGAAAGCGCTAAAATGATCATGCTGATGATCACCAGCATATCTGAATGAATTACATACAGATTCAGCAATAAAACCAGAAAAATCGGAATTTGCAGATACAGACAGTTCTGCAAGCGCTGACTATAGGCTTTGGAGCTGAATTGCGCCTGATATTGTGCATAGCAGATATAGGGATAAAGCAGGGCCATTAACATGATCAATGTGACATTAAAGGCGATTGTGGCATTCTTGAAAAAATAATATTCCAGAAGTACTGAGCTGATGCTACAGGCCACGCAGATTAAAAGAGACAGTAAATTAATCGCGATCACAAACTGGAGATTTTGCAGGGCATTAAATTTGAAGCGGCTATAACGCAGCTTCAGGAAAAAAGCGTCTGGATGGCGTAATTGTAATGTGGCGAGATCGAAGTATTTTAATTCTGACATGAGGATTTCGCGCTAAAAGAATAAAATTCAGGCACAAAAAAACCAGCCTAATGCTGGGTTTTCTATTGCACCATTTTAATAAAGATTAAAATGGTGCCCGAGGCCAGACTCGAACTGGCACGCTTTGTGGGCGGGGGATTTTAAATCCCCTGTGTCTACCGATTTCACCACTCGGGCATGTGCGCAATAATAGAGGACGAAATAAAGCTTGGCAAGCACATTTCTAAATGATTGCTTTCTTTTCAAGCAATTCCGTGGCTTCTCTCTAAAAAATTAGCAGATCAATCTGTTTTTAAGGCCCCTTATTAGAAATATTCAAGATGGCTAATCAAAATAATAGAGCGAACTATGAGTTCTCGTCCAGATAACTGTCGACATCCAGATGCTTGATGGTTTTACAGTATTGATGCTCATGTTTCAGCAGTTGGATATATAACTCGGCATAGTGATTTAATTGCTGTTTTAGTTCGGCATGCTGAGGATGATTGTTTGAACAAAAACGTAATTTTAGTCGAAGCATACAGGTCTGTTTATAAGCCCAGAAGCAGATTCTACGTAATTGTTGCAACTGATAATGTTCAGTATTTTGGCTGTTTTCCCGGAACAAGTTTTCCCGATAAAAACGGATAAAGCCAAAGCTGACTCCAAAAAAGAATAAACTCCACATCAGCAGGCTACTTTGTACAAAAAACAGATTTAAGGTTTGTAGTATAATCACCACAGCCATCTTGATTGGGGTATGGCGTAATAACTGATATAGCGAATAAGAAGAATGCTGAACCTGTTGCAGAATTAAGGTGAGACTCAACATCAGGAACAACAGTATCGCCAAAATGGCATAACTTTGCGCCTGAAATTCGCTCACTTGCACAAAAGATTGCTTTATGACGTCACCGAACATCAAACTGACGGGAATAAAAATCATGGCCGCCAAGACCCAGGGAATCAAAAGCTTGGCTTTATCCCAGATCCCACGGATTTTGATCTGGCTATAGAACAGGTAATTGCCTTTAAATGCAGTCGGATACTGTTGTTGAAGTTGCTGCAGCAACAAAGTCACTTGGGTAGTGGGCATCATCCAGAGATTGATTCAGAAATAGACACAGGCACTATAGTCGATTTGACGCAGAATCACAGGACAAATCCATTTTCAGCGCTTATCATTGCTTTAATCACGAAGATTTTAGTTTTTTAGCCACGAATTATGCGAAAATAGCCGATTCAAGATTTATTTTTTTAAGGACAGTTTATGACTGATCAATCTCCTGAGGCGTTAAGCGACATCGAAATTTTAGACATCCTGCAAAGCATGAAAAAGGATGAACTAAATACTGAGGCGAAAGAAGTGATTCGTCAGGGTGGTAAAGCTGGTCGTCAGGAAGCGCATAAAGAAGCGTTAGTGGCATTGAATCAGTCATTTGAAGACAAATTTGTCGAAGCGGTATCTTTGGCTTTGGGCCTGAATACGGCACAAATCAAAAAAATCCGTTATAAAAAAGACCGCGTCCGTATTTTAAAAGCGCGCGGAATCGACTATATGGCGATTGATGGCGCTGAAACGGCACAAGTGCTGTCCCAGATTGCACAAGCGATTCTGCGTGAAGATGCGATTGTTACCCATGACCTGCATAATATTTTTCCATTCTGGAAAGAAGGCTGGCCTATGGTGCAGTTCGACAATGCTTACAAGATTCTAGAAGATGATATCCAGATTCACTATCAAGCTGTTTTAGATGCATTGTTAACAAAGATCTAAGCACCTCAATAGATGTAAAAAAGCACCGTTAGGTGCTTTTTTATGATTGAATTTACTGGTTTGAATAAAACAAACTTAAAATAAAACTGATAGGAACGATAAATAGTCGTCCCCATAAAATCAAAGGTATGGCCAAATACTGTCCCCAACTCATGGTTCGGTCATAATGGCCACGGTGACGCTGGTAACCATAAGGGGTAATGATGCAAGCAAAAATCAATAAAATGATCGCTAAAAACAAGAACAGCGGATTTTGTTGTTGAGCAAAAAAGAAATAGATTAAATACAGTCCTGAATAAAAACTAAAACAAGCCAATAGCGCAGAAATGGACATCACTCTATCCTTATGATTTTTATTTTAAAATAGAAGAAGAATCAGATTATTCTGATTCTTCCTGAATTAATGGATTGATTTCAATGATCCGAGTCACCAGCAACTGGTCAATCTTGAAATGATCGACATCGACGACTTCAAATTTATAACCGGCATGAATGACGGTATCGGCAGGACGCGGAATTTTACGCAGCTTGAACATCATAAAACCAGCCAGTGTTTCGTAATTTTCCTCATCTGGCATTGAGTCGATTTCAAGCGCATGTTTCATGTCTTCAATTGGCGTGCTGCCTTCAATCAACCAGGAATTATTGTCACGCTTAATAATTTGCTGATCGGCTTCAATTGGTGTCACCCAGTCGCCCATCACGGTAATCATAATGTCGGAGAGGGTAATCACCCCAACTACCAGCGCATATTCATTAATGACGACGGCAAATTTTTCCTTGGTCGAGCGAAAACGGTCCAGAACTTCCGATAAAGTTAAAGTATCCGGAATGGTCAGGACATTACGGATGGTATTTTCATTTAACTGTAGCAGCGACTGGTTATTCAGAATCCGCACCAGAATATCTTTGGCATCGACATAACCAATCACACTGTCGATGTCATTGCTACACACCAGAAACTTGGAATAGGGATATTCCGCCAGCTTTTGCCGAATACTTTCTTCTGGTTCATTTAGGGTAAAGAACACCACATTCTCACGGGTAGTCATACTCGAAGGTACATTACGCTCTTCCAGCTCGAATACATTTTCAATGAAATGATGTTCCTGTTTTTGCAGTACGCCAGCCTGTGCACCTGCATCCATCACTGCGGAAATATCATCAAAGGTAATATTATCATCACGAATGGTATTTACTTTAAACAGACGGAACAGCATGTTGGCAATAACATTAATGAGCCAGGCCAAAGGCTTACAGACTTTAATGAAAATCTGAATGGGTTCAATGACCGAGACTGCGATCTTTTCTGGCGCAATCATGGCCAGACGTTTCGGCATCAAGTCTGCAAATAGAATAAATAAAGAAGTGACGACAGTAAAGGAAAGTGCAAAGCTAATATTTTCAGCCCAAGGACCCTGGTAAAAGCGGGAAACAAAATTAAAAATATAAGGACGGAAGGCTCCTTCACCTAAAATACCGCCAAGAATGGCGACTGCATTTAAACCGATTTGAGAGGCTGCAAAGAAGTCAGCAGAATTTTCTTGTAGATCTAAAACTTTTTGAGCGCGATGTTCACCCGATTCAGCCAGAATTTTCAGTTTGACTTTACGGGCACCTGCGAGGGCGATTTCTGTTAAAGATAAAAAACCGGCCCCCGCGATGAGTATTAAGATAATCACGATATTTTGTAAGAGGCTCACAAATCCACCTGTGGATGAATAGTATCTTGGGATATTTTTAACACAAAAAAAGGCTTGAGGTGTAAAAACTACCTCTCAAGCCTTCAAAGTATAATCTTAAAAAATAAGAATTTAGAAGAATTTGAGTTTAATAGTGTGAAAATTGAGAATTATTGCTCAGGAATTCACGATTTTCTTCCTCAATCATTTGACGCGCAACATACAAAATCAGCTGACGTAACCAGCGATGTGCAGGGTGATGATGCAATAGAGGGCACCATGCCATTTTGAGTTCAAATTCGGGAATATAAAATGGTGGATCTTTCAGAATTAAATTATGATTCTTGGCTTGCAGGCGTGCGATCCGTGAAGGCAGGGTTGCCACCAGATCGACATTGGAGGCCAATAAACCTGGCATTTGATAATGACGGGTAAAGACCGAGATTTTACGTTTCTGGCCAATACGTTCCAAAGCCTGATCGATCCAGCCTAAACCGGCCTGTTTCTCCGGGTTGACCCCAAAGCCGACACCCATACCGGTTTTAGAGACCCAGATATGCTGTGCATCCAGATAGCTTTTTAAGTTCAGGTTGGTTGCAGCGGGGTGTTTATTGTTTAATAAACAGGAAAAACTGTCACGCCAGACCAGAACCTGATGAAAACTTTGCGGTATTTCATTAAAACGGTTAATCGCCAGATCAACTTTGCCTTGTTCCATGTCGCGATAAGACACATCACTCGGGGTTAGAAAGTCCAAGACCACGTTCGGTGCTTCTGAACGTAAGGCTTTGACCAGCCGAGGAACCAGTGTCGCTTCGGCATAATCCGAGGTCATAATCCGGAAGACACGATTTGACGTATAAGGACGGAACTCGGTACGCGGTTCCAGAATCATGGACAAGTCAGCCAGCGCATCCCGGATACGTGGCTGTAACTCAAGTGCACGTTCTGTGGGTGTCATGCCTTCAGAAGAACGGATCAGGAGAGGATCATTAAATAAATTGCGTAATCGGCGTAAAATATTACTCATGGCAGGCTGGGTAACGCCCAATTGTTCGGCTGCACGGGTGACATTTTTTTCGCGAAGAAGTACATCAAGATAAATTAATAGATTGAGATCGACCCGCTCCAGATTCATAAAAGAAATACCGAGAATAAATACAAGAAATTATGCTGATTATGCCATAACTGCCGGGCTTTGTGTAAAGCGCCGATGAAAAAAAAGCCATGATAAAGCAGATAAAATCTAGGGAATTTATGCAGGTTTAAGCTGAATAATTAACGATTTTATTCGACTGAGTAGAAGCACGGGCTAAGCAAAGATTCAGTATTTTCATGTATGCAGATCAACAGCTCCATAACCAAGCTTTAAACTTTAAAAATACAGGTGTGAGTGCGTGAATAATTGCGTGAAAAGTATGCTATCTTGATAAATGCTTCAGCCTAAGAAATAATTCAAAATCATGATTATTTTTTAATAAAAGTGGATTTGAGCCAAGCCCAGACTTAAGTCTAATGAAGTATTTTTAAGCAGTATGAGTGAAAAACGATCAGTTTTATTTTAGTAAAATATAAAATAAAACAATATCTTATTTTAACATCACAGGATTATACTAAGACTTTCATCTACTCATTTTTTAAATAAATACTGAAGATTCTTGCAGACTATTGGATTAATTTTCATAAGCCCACTAATCTTTAGCTATCCCAACGGACCGGCGAAAATCTAAACAAGTTACTGAGGGTGTGATTTGAACGGTTCGTTGCAGAAAAATCCTAATATTATTACAGGAAAATATCATGACTACATACCAAACAGCGATTGATGCAATCCGCGAATTGAAAGCGAAATTCGGTAACACTTGGGCAGACATCAGTCCTGAAGATGCTGCGCGTATGCAAATCCAAAACCGTTTCAAAACTGGTTTAGACATTGCGAAATATACCGCGGCAATTATGCGTCGTGATATGGCTGCT
The DNA here is from genome assembly GCF_013418055.1 of Acinetobacter sp. YH12208. NCBI lineage: Bacteria > Pseudomonadati > Pseudomonadota > Gammaproteobacteria > Moraxellales > Moraxellaceae > Acinetobacter > Acinetobacter sp. YH12208. The sequence goes on along the minus strand of NZ_VPCT01000007.1, from coordinate 26,853 downwards.
TATGATGCAGACTCTAGCAAATACACTCAATCATTAGGTTGCTGGCATGGTTTCATCGCACAACAAAAAATGATTGCGAACAAAAAATACTTCGGTACGACTGAACGTCGCTACATTTACCTTTCTGGTTGGATGGTTGCAGCACTTCGTTCAGAATTTGGTCCACTTCCTGACCAATCTATGCACGAAAAAACTTCTGTTCCTGCATTGATCGAAGAAATCTACACATTCTTACGTCAAGCTGACGCGAAAGAATTGAACGACTTGTTCCGTGCACTTAAAAAAGCACAAGAAGCAGGCGACACTGCTAAAGCAGCTGAATTGACTTCACAAATCGACAATTTCCAAACTCACGTTGTGCCAATTATTGCGGACATTGATGCGGGTTTCGGTAACGAAGAAGCGACTTATCTTTTAGCTAAGAAAATGATCGAAGCGGGTGCATGTGCACTACAAATCGAAAACCAGGTGTCTGACGCGAAACAATGTGGTCACCAAGCTGGTAAAGTAACTGTGCCACACGAAGACTTCATCGCGAAAATCCACGCACTTCGCTATGCATTCCTTGAAATGGGTCTTGACGACGGTATCATCGTTGCACGTACTGACTCTGAAGGTGCTGACCTGACTCAAAAAATCCCAGTGGTTAAAGAGCCAGGCGACATCGCTTCTCAATATATCAGCTACTTGGAAACATCTGAAATTGATATCGCTGATGCACAAGAAGATGAAATCCTGATCAAACGTGATGGCAAACTTCACCGTCCTAAACGTCTTGCTTCTGGCTTGTACCAGTTCCGTGAAGGCACGCAAATTGACCGCGTTGTACTTGACTGTGTAACCAGCTTGCAAAATGGTGCGGATCTTCTTTGGATCGAAACTGCGACACCAAACGTTGCTGAAATCGCTCACATGGTAAACCGTGTGAAAGAAACAGTTCCAAATGCGAAACTTGTATACAACAACTCACCTTCATTCAACTGGACGCTTAACTTCCGTCAACAAGCGTATGACCGTTGGGTTGCTGAAGGTAAAGACGTTTCTGCTTACGACCGTGCTAAGTTAATGAGCGCTGAGTACGATGCAACTGAACTGGCTGCTGAAGCTGACGAAAAAGTTCGTACCTTCCAAGCAGATGCTGCGCGTGAAGCGGGTGTGTTCCATCACTTGATCACACTTCCGACTTACCACACAGCTGCACTTTCTACGCATGAACTTGCTCAAGGTTACTTCGGTTCTGAAGGCATGTTGGCTTATGTTGCTGGCGTACAACGTAAAGAAATCCGCGGCGGTATCGCATGTGTTAAACACCAGGCAATGGCTGGTTCTGACATCGGTGATGACCACAAAGAAATCTTCGCTGGTGACAATGCATTGAAAGCTGGTGATGACGCTAAAAACACAATGAACCAGTTCAGTGCTTAATCTGCTGAATTGATTCACCAAAAAACCCTGCATCTGCAGGGTTTTTTATTTGGAAAAATGCTATTAATAAATAGGAAATGGCAACCTCAAGAAAGTATTCAAGTGAGATCATCCATAATTTCTCCATGATTGGTTTTTATCACAGTTATTATGTGTTTAATTCTTGCATTCTACTGCTATGTCACTGAATATTTAGATATAGCTTGCTCGTATTTGGTCTAAATTCATCCCTCTTTAATTAAAAAGTGACTCGGACTTATGCTGTCTAAATTTTTTATCCACCGCCCGATCTTTGCTGGGGTATTGGCGATTGTCGTGATGGCGATTGGCCTGTTCGCAGTGATGAACCTGCCAGTGGAACGTTATCCGGACATTGCCCCGCCACGGATAACGGTGGCAGCAACCTATAGTGGCGCTTCTGCGGAAACTGTGGAAGAAAGCGTGACCCAGGTGCTGGAGCAGCAGATTAAAGGGATTGACCATTTACTGTATTTTAGTTCGAATAGTGATTCTTCAGGGCGCAGCCGGGTCAGCATCAGCTTTGAAAATGGTACCGACCCCGATACAGCACAGGTTCAGGTACAAAATGCGATTAATGGGGTATTGAACCGTTTACCGGAAGATGTCCAACGCCAGGGCGTTAACGTGTTTAAATCTCTCGGCGATACCCATATGGTGATCAGCCTGTATGATGAGTCCGGTCGCAGTAACAATATTGAACTTTCTGATTACTTGATGACACATCTGGAGCAGGACATTTCCCGGATTGAAGGCATTGGTGAAGTTGATGTTTTTGGTTCTCAATATGCGATGCGGATCTGGCTGGATCCAGGAAAACTCAAACAGTATAAGCTGATGCCAAGCGATGTTCGTGCCGCCATTGAAGCTCAGAATACTCAGGTGGCTGCGGGCGCGATTGGGGATTTGCCGGCAGTGGATGAACAATACCTGAATGCTAAAGTCACCTCGGGTTCCCGTCTAAAAACCGTTGAAGAATTCCAGAATATTATTGTCAAATCGGATCGTGCCGGTAGTTTTATTTATTTAAAAGATATTGCACGGGTCGAACTTGGTGCTGAAAGTTATCAGTCTTATAGCACCAATAATGGTTATCCTTCGGCAGGTCTTGGGATTTCTCTGGCCTCAGGTGCCAATGCCATTGCCACCTCAAACTTGATTAAAGCTGAAGTTGCCCGTATTTCCCAGCAATTGCCCGAAGGCTATAAAATTGCCTATCCACGAGACAATACGCCCTTTGTACAAGAGTCGATTAAAGAGGTGGTCAAAACCCTGATCGAAGCGATCATTCTGGTTATCATGGTGATGTTCATTTTCTTGCAGAACTGGCGTGCTACTTTGATTCCTACCGTAACGGTGCCGGTGGTGATTTTGGGAACCATGGCGGTGCTTTATGCACTGGGCATGAGTATCAATACCTTAACTTTATTCGCTTTGGTTCTGGCCATTGGTCTATTGGTTGATGATGCGATTGTGGTGGTAGAAAACGTGGAACGGCTGATGCATGAACAGCATTTGTCTGCCAAAGAGGCGGCGTTAGAGTCCATGCAGGAAATTAGTGGGGCATTGGTCGGAATTACCTTAGTTCTAACCGCAGTCTTTATTCCGATGGCGTTCTTTGGCGGTTCTACCGGGGTGATCTACCGACAGTTCTCCATCACTTTGGTTGCGGCCATGTCCTTATCCTTATTGGTGGCCTTGATTCTAACCCCAGCACTGTGTGCGCTCATTCTGAAACCGAATCCGAAACCGGCAAAATGGGCGGCATGGTTTAACCAGAAGCTGGATCATTTAAAGTATCGTTATCTGCATCTTTCCAAAGTCACGATTCAGCATCAGGTCATTTGTTTACTGCTTTTTGCCGGCTTGATCTGTGTCTTTGCACTGTTTTACCGTGCTTTGCCAACCAGTTTTTTGCCGAGTGAAGATCAGGGGATTTTAAGCCTGCAAATCAAAGTGCAGGAAGGTGCTCCGATGAAAAATACCATTCAGGTCGGAGAAGAGGTTCGTAAATATTTTCTGGATCAGGAACAGGCCAATGTCAGTCTGGTGATGATTCGTTATGGCCGCAATTTCTCGGGAACTGGCCAGAATCTGGCCACCGGTTTTGTGGCATTAAAACACTGGAATGAACGTTCCGGTCAGGACAATACCGCATCCGCGATTCGTGAACGGGCTTTGAAGCATTTTCAAAGTAACCCTAATGCACAAATCAATGTATCCATGCCAGCGTCAGTCAATGGTCTGGGACAAACCGATGGTCTGGATTTCTGGATTCGGGATATCAATGGTAATGGCCGGCAGTATCTGGAACAGCAATTTCAGGCACTGGAAGCTCAGGCTGGCAATTATGCAAGCTTTGAAAATCTGGGTAAACGTTCTAATCCTGAAAAAGCCGAACTACGCGTCAATATTGACCAAAAACAGGCCATGGCCAATGGTCTGACCCAAACGGCAATTAACAGCACCTTATCTAGCGCTTGGGGTGGCAGTTATATCAATGACTTTATTGATCGCGGCCGGATTAAACGGGTGATCATGCAGGGCGATGCCGAATTTCGTTCCAAGCCGGAAGATCTGGCACAATGGCATGTCCGCAATGACCAGAATCAAATGGTGCCTTTTAGTAACTTCTCGCAAGTGGACTGGAGTGGTGGTCCGGAAGTGGTCAACCGTTTCATGGGCTATACCGCACTACAGATGGAAGCAGATCGGGCTCAAGGCAGCAGCTCCGGTCAGGCCATGCAGGATGTAGAGGCGCTGATTGCTGAACAGGACGGTGTAGATGTGGTCTGGAGCGGTTTATCCTTTGAAGAAAAACAGTCCAATAATCAGGCCATCTGGCTGTATCTGATTTCGATAGGTTTTATTTTCCTGTGTCTGGCCGCATTGTATGAAAGCTGGAGTATTCCAACGGCGGTAATGTCAGCAATTCCTCTTGGTATTGGCGGCAATATTATTTTCAGTTATTTGGCTGGCTTCCCGAATGATATCTATTTCCAGATTGCCTTGCTGACCACCATTGGCTTGTCCTGTAAGAATGCCATTCTGATTGTGGAATTTGCTTCGCTGGCACAGCAACAGGGAAAATCGGTGGTGGAGGCAGCATTGGAAGGTGCTTCCCTGCGTCTGCGTCCGATCCTGATGACTTCCTTGGCTTTTGGCGCCGGGATTTTACCCCTGGTCTTTGCCACGGGAGCAGGTGCGGTAAGCCGTCAGGAAATTGGTGTCAGTGTATTCGGCGGCGTAATTTTCGGAACCGTGCTGGTGCTAATTTTTATTCCCTTTATGTATGTGATGATTCGAAGTTTAATGGCTAAAAAAGAACCGGTTGATTCATGATCGTGCGCTCAGAAAAACAATCAATAGCCTGACTCAATCCGGCTGTGATGATTTAGATGCACTGAGAGCAGGGGTAATGTTCGGAGGATGATGCTAAAATCCACGCCTTTGCGCTTATAACCATGGACTGCCTATGCCGAAAATTTCAGAAAAAATACAGCATATTCAACAACAGATCCGTTCTGAAAACCATGCTATGGCGATTGGCTTATTAAATGAGCTGAATGTCGCCGATCAGGCCAGTATTTTAAAAGGTTTGAAGTTAGAAGAACAGATCCGGATTTTTCAGGAACTCAAAGAACCGAGCCGGGTATTCGAGTTTATGCCACTCAGCCAACAAGTCAGTCTGGCTGAGCAATTACCGGTCGCACAGATTATTGCGATTTTAAATGCGCTCGATTCGGACAACTTTGTCGATGTTTATAAACGATGTTCTCCACAGCTGCAGCAGCAGCTCATGGCAAAATTGTCCGAAGCGAGTCGGCAAACCCTAAAAGATCTGGCGATTTATCCTGAAGGGACTGCTGGTGCGCTGATGAGCTCCAGTTTTGTTTCTTTGCATCAGGATCTGTCGATTCATGACGCTATCCAAATGTTGCGTGTGGTGGCCGCAGATCAGGAAACCCTGTATCTGATTTATATTGTTGATGAGCAGGACCAGCTGATCGGGGTAGTCTCTTTAAGGCAGATGATTCAGGCCAGTCCTGAAACCAGCATTGCCGAGATCATGCAAAGAGATGTGATTTACGCCAAGATTGGGGATGACCAAGAAGACGTCGCAAAAACTTTAACCTATTATGATTTTATGGCTTTGCCGATTGTCGATGAGCATAAAAAAATTCTTGGAATTGTCACTTATGATGATGCCATGGACATCATGGAAGCCGAAACCACCGAGGATATTTTAAAGTCAGGGGCGGTTGAGCCCTTAACTGAGTTAAGTTTAAAAACTGCGCCTATTTTTACATTGTACCAGAAACGCGTATCTTGGCTGGTGATTCTGGTCTTTGGCAGTCTATTGTCCGGCATTGGCATTGCACATTATGAAGAGACCATTGCCGCGCATATTGTTCTGGTTTTTTTTCTGCCATTGCTGGTGGGCAGTGGTGGTAATGCCGGCTCGCAGTCGGCGACCTTGATGGTGCGTGCTTTGGCCACTGGTGATGTAGAATTTAGAGACTGGTTTAGCCTGCTCAGCCGGGAAACCTTGGTGGCGTTGTGTCTGGGTGGCACCATGGCACTGGCTGTCTCGGTGTTGGGTTATGTCCGAGGGGATATCATGGTGGCTGTGGTTCTGGCGATCAGTATGCTCGGCATTGTGCTGATGGGCTGCCTGATCGGCATGAGTCTACCTTTTATTCTGAACAAGTTTAAGATGGATCCGGCCAGTGCCTCTGCACCTTTGGTGACCTCTATTTGTGATGCCACCGGTGTGATTATTTATCTATTTGTTGCTTCCAAATTATTGTTTTAATTCACAGATTGCTACAACTTTGGTCTCAAAATAATTTATGCTGATGAAAGTCAGCCCTATTTTTGGAATCACATATGCCTGAGCCTGGACAAAAAACAAAACTGAGTCAACAAGAGGTCATTCGTCTGGAACGTGATCTGGCCAAGTTTGCCAACATGATGGATTCAGTGGTACGTATTCCATTTACCAAGCAAGGGGTAGGGGCAGATGCTGCGCTGAGTACGATTCCGGTCGCTGGAGATATCGCCGGTTTTGTATTGACCTGTTATGCCATTCATAAGGCCAAACAGATTGGGGTGCCGAGTGCCAAGCTGAATCCGGTCATGAAACTGGCGGTGATGGATGCGGTGGTTGGATTTATTCCGGTGGCAGGCACCATTTTTGATATTTTTATTCGTCCCAGTCGCAAGGCGCTTGATGTGGTGCATGTTCATATTCGTGAAGAATATCAGATTCACAGTGATCGACATGTGGTACACCCTTTTTTGCATGAAAGCCTGGAACGCAAACAGCAGCAATCTGCATTTTGGCGCAATCCTGTAGTGGCCTGGATCTGGATTCATATCCCGGATATTTTAGGCGCCTTGTTCCTGATTCTATTTGTTTTTGCGATTGGGTGGGGTGCGATGGCGTTGTATCAGTGGATTAGCGCATAAAGGCCTATATAAATAATGAATAATTGAATCCAATAAAAAAGCCTGCAAGTGCAGGCTTTTTTCAATCAATGAATAGTATTACTTAAGCACAATCAAGCTGTTGTAGTGCAGCAACACGTTGTTCGATGCTTGGATGCGTCTGGAACAAGGCAGCAAGGCTAAAGCCTTCTTCTTTACCCGCAGAAATCGCAAATGCTTTCATTTCTTTCGGCATGGCATCTGGCATTTCAGACTCTGCCTGTAAGCGCAATAATGCTGAAATCATAGCCTGTTTACCTGCCAAGCGCGCACCTGCTTCATCGGCACGATACTCACGCTGACGGGAGAACCACATCACAATCGACGACGCCAGAATACCGAATACGATATCCAGTACGATGGTAATTACAAAATAGGCAATACCCGGTGCTTCACCTTCTTCACGACCAAAAACGTTACGGTCAATAAAATCACCCGCGACACGTGCGAAGAACATGACGAAGGCGTTCACAACACCCTGAATCAGTGCCAGAGTGACCATATCACCATTGGCGACGTGACCAATCTCATGCGCCAATACTGCACGAAGCTCGTCTTTGTTCATACGCTCAAGCAGACCAGTCGATACGGCTACTAAAGCATCGTTTTTATTCCAGCCAGTGGCAAAGGCATTGGATTGATAAGATGGGAAAATACCCACTTCCGGCATTTTAATGCCTGCACGCTGAGAAAGTTGTGCAACTTCATGGAGCAACCAGGCTTCAGCTTGGTTACGAGGTGCATTCGGGTCAATCAGTTCAGTACCCGTGGTCTTTTTCGCCATCCATTTAGACATGAACAGGGAAATCATTGAGCCAACCATACCGAACACGAAACAGATGACCAACAGGTTGCCTAGATTCAAGCCACCTGCGCCATGGTAACTACCGACACCGAAGAGTGACAAGATAATGCCAGCTACAACCAGTACCGCGAGGTTGGTTAGCAAGAACAAACCAATCCGCATCATTGAGAAATCCTCTTATTACAGAAAAATAATCTGATTATTGAATGTAAATCATTGAAATCAATATGAGGTGAAATCGATAAGATTTCAAGAAAAAAATAGCAATTCGCTACAAAAAAACAGTATGTTTTTTGTCCATATTGAAAGATAGGTCTTTAAAAACAAAGCTGTTTCAAAATTACTCACTTAAATATATTTTTGCAGATGCTGTCGCATTGGCAGTGGCATAAGAACCCATCGGTGCATCAGTGAAGCTACCATCTGCTCGTGCAATGATCTGACGCTGATATTTTGCTGCCTGAACATTGGACGCCGTCGTGGTTTCAGTTGAATAATTGGCAGAGCTGGCAATGACACGACCAGTATCAGAAGAAGCGGTATATGTACCACTGGTGCTGCCCAGTCCCTGTGCGTACAAGTTCTGATAACGGCTGCTGACACGGCGGACATAGTCCTGAGTTTCACGAAAAGGTGGCACACCCTTATATTTGGCCACATTGCCTTCGCCGGCATTATAACCTGCCAGTGCCAAGGTAGTATTGCCATTAAAGCGTTTCAATAACCAGGCCAGATATTTGGCCCCGGCCATAATATTCTGCTGCGGGTCATAGGCATTGCTGACATTAAAACGACGTGCTGTCGCCGGCATGAGTTGCATCAGGCCTTGTGCACCGACTGGAGAACGAGCCTGTACATTAAAACCGGACTCGGTATGCATCACGGCTTTGATCAGGCCTTCAGAGACACCATAGGTTTGCGCTGCCTGGCGAATAATCGAATCATAAGCATTTTTATTTCTACTATAGCTCGGCAAGACCGAAGCTTCACTGGAACCCCAATTGCTATAACTATGAATATTACTGTCTGGATAATAGGTCTTCTTTTCAACCTGAAGATGGTTATAGCGACTTTTCTTATTGGTTAATAAGGTGCTGCCATTGCTATCGCGCAACTGATAAATGGTTTGACCAGCATAGACCAACTGGCAACAACTCGCCAATAGCACAGCACTGATCCCATGACACCCCAAAACACGCAAATTTATTTTCATTGTTTATATTAGGTAAACACAATCGAGAAAAATTTAATGATGAGTTTAACAAAAAATTACGGAATGGAAAGACTTGTACGCTGCATTTATAAACGAGTTTGTAAGTGCAAGCCATTTTTTACATTTTAGAGTTAGAAAAAAAAATATGATTTAATTTAAAACCTTAGGGTTGACAGGTTTAACTAGTTGATTTTTATTAATAATTAAATTGGTTAAAAAGTGATCAATTTAAAGAAAAGCCTTATCTTTTGAGACGAAGAACTTGTCAAGTGCGTTTCAATCCACAAAGTTATCCACAGCTTTTGTGGACAACTGTGGAAAAGTCCAAAAACTAGGCATCTTGCTGATTAATTGAACTGAAACGTTCAATATATCAATCTAAATAAAACATGAAAATGAAACTAATATGACATTTGCATGAAAATAAATTCTTTTGATGCGATGCGGGCCTGAATCGGCTAAAATTGCGCGGTATTTTTATTTATGGGTGAATCTCGTCTATGTACTCGCCAGTTGAGTCCGAACAAGGATTTAATTTCAAACCTGAACTGCCAACAAGCTCAGCCTACTATCGTTTGTTAAAGAAGCTGCGTCGCCAGGTCGGACATGCCATTCGTGACTTCAAAATGATTGAAGAAGGCGATAAGGTCATGGTGTGTATTTCAGGTGGTAAAGACAGTTACACCCTGTTAGATATCATGTTGCAGTTCAAGCGTATCGCACCGATCAACTTTGATGTCGTGGCAGTGAATCTGGATCAGAAACAGCCAGGCTTCCCGGAAGATGTATTACCACGTTATTTAGAAGAAAATAACATTCCGTATTACATTCTGGAAAAAGACACCTACAGCATCACCAAAAAGTTGACCCCGGAAGGTAAGACTTATTGCGCCGTCTGTTCGCGTCTACGCCGTGGCTCTTTGTATGGCTTTGCCCAGGAAATTGGTGCGACCAAGGTTGCGCTGGGGCATCACCGTGATGATATTCTGGCGACCTTCTTCCTGAACCTGTTCCATGGCGGCAGCTTGAAGGCCATGCCACCAAAACTGTTGTCTTCTGACAAAAAGAACATTCTGATTCGTCCACTGGCTTATGTGGAAGAAAAAGACATCATCAAATATGCAGAAATGCGTCAATTTCCAATTATTCCATGTAATTTATGTGGCTCTCAGGCGAACCTGCAGCGCGCAATTATCAATGACATGTTACGTGATTGGGATAAGGCACATCCAAAACGTCTGCACAGTATTTTTGGTGCATTGCAAAATGTCTCGCCATCACAGCTGGTCGATCGTGAATTGTTTGACTTTGAAGTGCTGGACAGCCAGCGCGAATTTGACTTCAAAGACAGCTGTTCGACTGAAGAAGCGCTGGAAGGCGAGAAACGCCGGATTAATATGGTCAATCTGGGCTTTGCCGCAGAATAATTTCAGCACACAGATATCAGCCTTCGGGTTGATGTCTGTATGAAAAACAAATAAAAATAGAACTACAAAAATTGAACGACGCGTACAAAATTCGTTAGCCTTTGCGCTAATGATCATGATATAACAAAGCACGAGCATAATAGCTTCAACATGATGTCGTCTGGATAGTCGACACAAATGAACAAATAATTTGAGGAAAGATCATGCCTGCTTTTTTAACTGATGATTGGTTTTCAACTGTAGAAACACTTACTGCGCAAGCTGGTGATTTAAACTTGCCACCAGCTTTGGCGAACCTGGCGATTAATTTGGTTGTAGCGGACACTACAGGTAATACTGAACTATCTTTAGATGGTGGAGCAATTAAAAAAGGTTTGTCTTCAAATGCCAAAACGACTTTGAATATGGACGGCGAAACGTTACGTAAAGTTTTTCTGGAGTTTGATATGGCCGCAGCCATGCAGGCATTTATGACCGGTAAAATCAAAGTACAGGGTGATATGTCTCAATTGATGGCACTTCAAACTGCCAAACCGAGTCAGGAACAAAAAGATCTATTCAAGAAAGTACTTGAAAATACGACAGCTTAATTTTGCTGAACATCAGCTGAAATGAGCACAAAAAAAGCTTACCTTTGAGGTAAGCTTTTTTATCGCCGGATAGAATAAAATCCAGCTCATCAGACCTTAGATATTCACCAATTGTGGTGTGGTCTTGATGTGTTCCAGATAAGCACGAATACGGGTTACATATTGTACTGCCTGACGATAGCGGCCGTTATTGGCTTTATTCTGATCCAGGTAGGCATAGAGGTTGACCCAGTTATTTGGATTCTTGCCTTGTGACTGAATGCGTTTTTGTAACTGATTCACTGCACCTGGGCCCATATTATAAGCGACCAGTGCAAACCAGTTGCGATCTGGATAAGGAATATGCTCATAGCGGCTCAGCATTTGATCATAATACTTGGCACCACCCTGAATGCTTTGGGCTGGATCGGTACGATTGCTCACACCCATTGCTTTAGCAGTGCTATTGGTCAGCATCATCAAACCGCGAACACCTGTCGGAGAGACTGAGTTCGGTTTCAGATAAGATTCCTGATAACCAATGGCAGCTAATAAATGCCAATCTAGATCATATTGCTGCGCTGTCTGTTTAAAGCTTGCTTTATAGATCGGTAACCGGTTGCTCAAATCACGTTGAATGGCTGTCCAAGATTCCTCTTTCACCACATTCTGATTATAAAATGAAGCAAGCTGCTTGATGGCACCACTTTGTTTGCCTTTACAGATAAAAGCACTAGCAGTCTGGCTCAAGGGATCTGTGGCAGATTTAAATACCAGATTTAAATTGGTATTCAAGCCATTACTCACCAAAATAGACTGATCACCACAGGTGGCGGAGAATGAAGTCAGGCGCTTATTTTCAATTTCACCTAAATCGGTGGTGGTCATGGCCAGATTGGCTTTGCCCTGAGCAACCCATTGCAGTGCAGTGGCATTATTCGGGACAATTTTAAAATCCAGTTTCACATTCAGACTGTTGGCATAGTTGCGCACCAGGTCATAACCGAAGCCATGCAGATGTTGTCCATCCTGAAATACGGTGGTCGGATTTTCGACTGCAACCACGGTCAGCTTATTGCTATTGACCACATGATCAAACTGAAGTGTGGTCTTACTTGCATTGATACTGTGAAAGGGAATAAATGCAGTGCTCAGTACAAGTGCTTTCAAAGGGAGAGAAGAAATTACAGATCGTAGGCAAAGCCTCGACCCAGTGGATGAACTACTGTGCATGTTGTCTCCGCTACAAGTAATTTATGCCCTAAAAATCACAGCCAACATAGCCAGAAATTTTAACAGTTTGATAAATTCAATAAGGGTTGGGCAGTCATGACGTCATTCAAAATGACAAGAGATTTACGCATCATTATGTAGAAAAACTACATAGATTAAAAAGTAAGCATTTCCGGAAGTAGGTGGCATATTAATGATCTAAAAAACGATTGTCAAATTTTGTACACAAATTATTATTAAAAATAATTTTAAGATGCTGAAATATAATGTGATTTTTTTTGAATTTTTTCATTGTTTTGAAATGGTAAACAAAATAAGCTGTTTGTAAGTTAATACACTGAAAATTTGATCAGCACGACGTATGAAATCCAACTTAATCACCCGTGGTGGACACGATAAATTGGTGGCAGAACTTAAGAATCTCTGGCATGAAGAGCGTCCGGAAATCACCAGAAAAGTGAACTGGGCAGCGAGTCTCGGCGACCGTTCGGAAAATGCCGATTACCAATATAACAAGCAAATTTTGCGTAAGATTGACCGCCGGGTCAGATACCTAGGCAAGCGTCTTGAAGAGCTAAAAATCATCGATTTTTCTCCAGAGCAGGAAGGCAAGGTCTATTTTGGAGCTTGGGTCGAGATTGAAAATGAAGAAGGCGAGCAGAAAAATTTACGTATTGTTGGAGTCGATGAAATTTATGATCATCATCCGCAGCATATCTCGATCAGTTCGCCCATGGCACGTGCGTTGTTGGGCAAGCAGGTAGATGATGAGGCTGAAGTGCTGACACCTTCTGGAAAGAAACGCTGGTTCATCAATTCAATTCGTTATGAAAAACCAGAAAATTCAGCAAATTAATGGAATTGATTTTATTTTGTGCAATTGATGCAGTGAAAGCATGAAAATATTTGCCAAGCGTGATTTTTGTTTATATCATGTCGGCCATGGAAGCGTGGCAGAGCGGTTTAATGCACCGGTCTTGAAAACCGACGAGGGTGTGAGTCCTCCGTGAGTTCGAATCTCACCGCTTCCGCCAAATTCTAAAAACCCAGTCAATTGACTGGGTTTTTTTATGCCTTTATTTTTATATTCATTATCAAGCTAATTCTGATTCATGTCGTTGCTTTATCTTGAATTAAATACCTCTTGGCATCGTTTAAGTATTAACTTCTTTAAATAAAAATACATTTCAGCTTTTGTTTCGACTGATTTTTAACTGAATGAACAGCTTTTGCTAAAAGTTTTGCTAAATTTTATTGCCAAAAATCCGATTTATTTATATGATGGCGGCCAAGGAAGCGTGGCAGAGCGGTTTAATGCACCGGTCTTGAAAACCGACGAGGGTGTGAGTCCTCCGTGAGTTCGAATCTCACCGCTTCCGCCAAATTCTAAAAACCCCAGTCGAAAGATTGGGGTTTTTTCTTTTTAGGCAGCAATGATTCAATACTTTATTCATCAATAACCAGCTCATAGCTTAAAACTTGAAAAATGGACGCATGTGCCAAATATAGAGTCAGAGACATCAACGCGCTATCATATGCCCAAGCATCATATGGATCTCATTATGAAAATTGTCGCAGATGAAAATCTGGCATTTACCGATTATTTCTTTTCTGAATTTGCAGACATTCGTCATTGTCCAGGCCGTAGCTTAATGGCACAGGATGTTCAGGATGCAGATGCATTATTGGTACGCTCAGTGACTCAGGTCAATGAAGCACTGCTACAGAATAGTTCGATCAAGTTTGTAGGCAGTGCCACTATTGGTACAGATCATCTGGATATTGCTGCATTGGAACAGCATGGGATTCAGTGGAGCAATGCAGCCGGCTGTAATGCACAAGCTGTGGCTGAATATGTCATTACCGCATTACTGCATGTACGTCCTGAGTTAGTAGATGCCAATGCAACATTTAGCCTGGGTATAGTCGGTTTGGGTAATGTTGGAACCCGTCTGGTTTATATGGCAAAACTTTTGGGCTGGCGCGTGATTGGCTATGATCCTTTGGTTCAAAGAACGCAGGTTGATCAAGTTGAATTTAATGAATTGTTGCAGCAAGCAGATGCGATTTCGATTCATGTCCCTTTAACTCAAACGGGTCTTTATCCAACTTACCATTTATTCAATACGGCTACATTGGCGCAAATGCAGCCTGATGCAATTCTGATTAATTCTGCACGTGGGCCAGTGATTGAAGAGGCCGCCCTGATCCAGGATCTTAAAGCGACACAACGAACCGTGATTTTAGATGTTTTTGAACACGAACCGGTTATTTCAGCAGAGCTTCTGGATCTGCTGACGCTGGTGACGCCGCATATTGCCGGTTATAGCCTGGAAGGCAAGGCGCGTGGTACTCAAATGATCTATGACGCTTTCTGTCAAACTTTTGCTTTTGCAGCACATAAACAGTTCGAAACCCAGCTTCCGGTCTGCGAGCAGTTTTTCCAAAATCAGGATTTAAAAATGGTGCTAAAGCAATATTTAACGCAAATTTATGATATTGCCCGTGATGATCAAAATCTGCGTGCTTGTGTCAAGGATGGCAAAGTGGATCAGCAGGCTTTTGATCATTTAAGAAAAACCTATCCGCTGCGTCGTGAATGGGCTGCACATGGTGGGCCAAAAGCATGAATAGCACTTATCAGCCGACGTGTGACCTGAATGCCATGCGTGCACGTGCCACCTTATATGCACAAATCCGTCAATTTTTTGCTGAGCGGGATGTATTAGAAGTCGAAACACCAATTTTATCTCAAGCCGGTGTGACCGATGTGCATTTGGCTTCAGTACAGGCGCAGCGTCATGTACTGGCTAAAGCACATACGCATTATTTACAGACCTCACCTGAATTTGCCATGAAGCGTTTATTGGCCAGTGGCAGCGGGCCTATTTACCAGATTTGTAAAGTCTTCCGTGATGATGAGCATGGGCGTAAGCACAATAGCGAATTTACCATGCTGGAATGGTATCGTCCGGGCTTTAGCTTAAAAGATTTGATGTTCGAAGTAGCCGATCTGCTTAATGTGACGCTTAAAGCACGTTTTGCTGAAATCCGTCCAACCATTTTGAGCTATAAACATGCCTTTATGGATCGTCTGGATATTAATCCATTGCAAGCGACCTTGCAGGAACTGAAAGACTGCTGTCGCCGTGTCGGTCTAAATCTGGATTTGGGTGAGGATCGGCTCGGCTATATCGACCTGTTATTTTCACATATGGTGGAGCCAAGTCTCGGTTTTGATACAGCAGTATTCCTGACCGATTTTCCGCCTGAAATGGCCTCTCTGGCGAAAACCCGAATCGATGAAGATGGGGAACTGGTCGCTGCACGTTTTGAGTTGTATATCGAAGGTTTAGAATTGGCTAATGCCTATGATGAGCTGATTGATGCCGAAGTTTTGCGCTCACGCTTTGAGGCGGATAATGCAGAGCGGGCCAGACTTGGGCTGCATGTTATGCCTATTGATGAGTATTTACTGGCGGCTTTACCGAATATGCCGGAATGTTCAGGGATTGCTTTGGGAATTGACCGCTTGCTCATGATCGCGACCAATCAGATGAAACTGGAGCAAGTGATTAGTTTTCCGGCGGATATTTCCTGATCGGGATTTGATTTTCCTTAAGCTCTTTAGAGGGCTGGGTCTCTGCACTAAATGATTGAAGCAATAAAAAAGCACCCTCGGGTGCTTTGTCTTTATTCAATAGATACAGTTTGTTGGGCTTTAAGTTCACCCAGTGCCTGAATACGCCGTTCAATCAGCATTTCGCCAATATCCGGGCCTTGAATATCGGCAGGCAGGTCTTGTGCTTTAATGGCACGTACTATCTGCATGGCATCAAGTACATATTGTGCTTGTGGATAGGCACGATCTTCCAGTCCTAAACGGCCACGTGAATCACATTCACAGGCCTGTACAAAAGCTTCGACACGCTCGGGACGACGTAAAACGTCCAGACGCTGCAATAATCGCCATAAAGTACCGGGTTTGAGATTAAATGCCTGATGACATTTCAGATGCTCTTTACATACTGCCAACGCCAGTTGCTTGGTATAGGTCGGTACTTTTAAGCGATCACACAGATCATTGACCGGCTTGATGCCACGTTCTTCATGCATGATATGCCGCGGTAATTCTTCAACCGGGGTTAATGCTTTGCCCAAATCATGCACTAAAACGGCGAAACGTACATCCAGGCTATAGTTTTGACGACACGCCTGCTGCAAGGACATCATGGTGTGAATGCCGCAGTCAATTTCCGGATGATATTCAGGGCGTTGCGGAATACCATATAAGGCATCTATCTCAGGAAATAAGACTTTTAAAGCGCCACATTGACGCAATACTTCAAAATACACATCAGCATGACGTTCTGTTAAGGCACGTGAAGTTTCTTTCCAGACCCGCTCCGGTGTTAATGCATTCAATTCACCGGATTCCGTCAAGCGCTGCATGAGTGCTAAAGTTTCATCCGCAATCACAAAACCTGCACTGGTATAGCGGGCCGCAAAACGGGCAATTCGCAGCACCCGTAATGGATCTTCGACAAAAGCATCGGAAACATGACGCAGCACCCGGTTATTCAAATCTTGCTGACCGCCATAAGGATCATAAATCTGACCGGCATCATCCATCGCCATGGCATTAATGGTCAGGTCACGACGGATCAAATCCTGTTCCAGGGTCACACTGATATCGGTATGAAAGTCAAAACCATGATAACCGGTGCCGGATTTACGTTCGGTACGGGCCAGTGCATATTCTTCTTTTGTTTTGGGGTGTAGGAAAACAGGAAAATCTTTGCCTACGGGCTGATAGCCTAAGTCAAGCATTTGCGCCGGAGTTGCACCAACGACCACATAATCTTTTTCGTGATAGGGGTGTCCGAGCAAATGATCCCGAACTGCACCGCCTACTAAATAAACTTGCATGAAAAAACCTCTATTCTTACAAGCATCATGCTACAGAATAGAGGTTTTCTCAAGTTAAGAAACGAGGCGGATGCGTCGTTATCTTGTCATTGGATTAAAGTGCGTCTTGTTCCGCTTGCTGGATTTCTGCAACGGTAAGTGCAGTCATGTTCACCACGCGACGCGTAGTCGCAGTCGGAGTCAAGATATGTACCGGCTTCGCAGCACCCAACAGAATTGGGCCAATCGTCACGTTGTTGCCTGAAGTTGCTTTCAACAAGTTAAACGAAATGTTGGCAGCATCCAGATTCGGCATGATCAGTAAGTTTGCAGAACCTTTAAAACGTGAGTTCGGGAAGGCAAACTGGCGAATATTTTCATCCAGTGCAGCATCACCGTGCATTTCACCTTCAACTTCCAGCTCAGGCGCTATTTCAGACAGGATGTCATATACCTTACGCATTTTTTGCGCGCTGGCATCATGCTGGTCTGAACCGAAACTTGAGTGAGAAAGCAGGGCAATACGTGGGGTCATACCAAAACGGCGCACTTCTTCAGCAGCCAGAATGGTCATTTCCGCCAGCTGTTCAGCCGTTGGATTGGTGTTGACATAGGTGTCGGCAATGAACAGGTTGCGATCTTCAAGCATCAAGGCATTTAGGGTAAAGAAAGTGTTGTGACCTTCTTTTTTGCCAATGATGTTGCTGACGAAGTCCAGATGAATGTCGTAGCTTGAATAAGTACCACAGAGCATGCCATCTGCCATGCCATGTTTGACCAGCATCGATGCAATTAAGGTAGAGCGACGACGCGCTTCACGCTGTGCATATTCAGGCGTTACGCCTTTACGCTGCATGATCTGGTAATAATCGTCTGCAAACAACTCATAATCCGGATTCTTTTCCTGATCAACAATCGTGATATTCACGCCATCTTCAAGACGTAGACCCAATTTTTTGATATTGGCTTCAATCACGGCTGGACGACCGACCAAAATAGGGATCGCCAAACCATCATCGACTGCAATTTGAACGGCGCGAAGTACACGCAGGTCTTCACCTTCCGCATAGGCAATACGCTTAGGATTCGATTTTGCCTGTTCAAAGATCGGTTTCATCACGAATGCCGAGTTATAGACAAACTCAGACAAACGTTGACGATAATGCGAGAAATCTTTAATTGGACGTGTTGCTACACCCGAATCCATGGCTGCTTGTGCCACTGCAGGCGCGATTTCAAGAATCAGGCGTTGATCTAGTGGACCCGGAATCAGGTATTCACGGCCAAATGATGCCGATTTCTCACCATAAGTTGCAGCATCCGCTTCGACGTGTGCCATACGCGCAATTGCATGTACACAGGCAATTTTCATTTCTTCGTTAATCGTGGTTGCACCAACGTCTAATGCCCCACGGAAGATGTACGGGAAGCAAAGTGCGTTATTGACCTGGTTTGGATAGTCAGAACGGCCAGTGGCCATGATCACATCATCACGAACTTCGTGTGCATGTTCAGGCAGAATTTCTGGATCCGGATTCGCCAGTGCGAAAATGATCGGATCTTTGGCCATCACCTTAACCATTTCTTTGGTCAGGATGCCGGCAGCAGAAAGACCGAGGAACATGTCTGCACCCGCGATCACATCACCAAGCTGAGTGGCTTCAATGTCTTGTACATACGCTTTTTTAGATTCATCCAGACCTTCACGATGCGTGGTCAGCAGACCACGTGAATCGGCAACGATGATGTTTTCTTTTTTAGCGCCCAAAGCACACAGCAGATTTAAGCAAGATAGCGCTGCTGCACCCGCACCTGATGCCACAATCTTGATTTCGTCAATTTTTTTGCCATTAATTTGCAGGGCATTCAGTAACGCAGAACCGACAATAATTGAAGTACCGTGCTGATCATCATGGAATACCGGAATATTCATGCGTTCACGCAGTTTTTGCTCGATGTAGAAGCATTCTGGCGCCTTGATATCTTCAAGGTTAATCCCGCCAAAAGTCGGCTCTAAGGATGCGATAATGTCTACAATTTTATCTGGATCATTTTCAGCGATTTCGATATCGAATACATCAACACCGGCGAATTTTTTAAATAATACGCCTTTGCCTTCCATGACTGGTTTAGAAGCCAGAGGACCAATATTACCCAGGCCCAGCACCGCAGTACCGTTGGTCACTACAGCGACCAGATTACCGCGTGCGGTATACAATGCAGCAGTTGAAGGATCGCGTTCAATCTCAAGACATGGTGCAGCTACGCCAGGCGAGTAAGCAAGGGCTAAGTCACGTTGGTTGACCAATTGTTTGCTTGGTGTAACGCTGATTTTCCCCGGGGTAGGAAACTCGTGATAGTAAAGGGCCTGTTGCTTTAAAGATTGTTCGTCCATCAGTCTCTCGATCGTTGTAAAGATTACCCGGTCAGCGGGTAAAAAATTTATTTATGTCCCCGAATATACCATTTGTTCGCCAGTTCGCACAGCCAAAGACGGCCGTTTTTCCAACAATCTTATTGGGGTAGGGTATAAACTTAGACTTGATAAGTATAAGAATCGTTGGTCATATTTTGTGTCAAATACGCAGTGGCTTCCTCTTCTGGCAGCGGTTTGGAGAATAAATATCCTTGAGCGATATCACAGTCTAAATCACGCAGATATGCTAACTGCTCTTCAGTCTCGATGCCTTCCGCGACCACGGTCATCCCCATGGCTTTACCCATCGCCACCATGGCACTGACAATGGCTTCCTGTTTGTTTTCACCAATCTTGGACACAAAACTGCGGTCAATTTTTAGGGTATCAATCGGGAAATCAGCAAGATAGGATAGGGATGAATACCCCGTGCCAAAATCATCCAGAGCAATATGGATCTGTCGCTGTTTGATTTCGTTCAGCAGGTTTTTGACTGCTTCCGAATTTTCAATTAAAGACGATTCGGTAATTTCCAGTTCCAGACTGGCACCTGAAATCTGGTTATCGGCAATGGCCTGATCCAGATCATCGAGTAACTGACCGCGGCGCAATTGCTGCGCCACGACGTTGACTGATACACAAATATGATTAAAGCCCAGATTATTCCATTGGCGGATCTGTTTGGCTGTCTGCTGGATGACCAGACGGCCAATATCTGAAATCAGGCTGGTCTGTTCGGCTAAAGGGATAAACAAGCCGGGTGGAATAATGCCTTTTTCGGGATGATTCCAGCGAATCAAGGCTTCAAAGCCATAAATGCGCTGATCACTGAAATTAATTTTTGGCTGATAATAAACAATCAGCTCGTGATTCTGGATGGCTTTACGCAAATCCCGTTCCAGAAAAATCCCCGTTTCTTGTAGGCCATCACTTTGATTAGAATAAAAGTGAATGGTATTGCCGCCCAGATTTTTAGCTTCGTTCAGGGCCTGTTCGGCACAGTTGTTTAAATAATCGAGTTGACGACCATGATCTGGATAAAATGCCACGCCCATGGAAAGCGTGATCACATAATCCTGACCGTAAATATTAAATGGAGTGGTAAATGCCTGAGCGATGCGTTCACAGTGTCGCTGTACTGAAGGGCGAATATGTGAAATCTCATAGATAATCGCAAAATCATCACCATTCAGATGCGCCACAAATAAGGCTTCTGCATTGTTCATGCGCAGGCGCTGCGCGACCTGACGTAAAAGTTCATCCCCGCCATTATTGGATAGATATTCATTTAATGGACGGAAGCGATCAATATTCAGGCGAATCACGGCCATCTGCTGAATGGAATCTTTTTGCGAGACCAGATATTGATGCAGCTGATAGTTATAATAGAAACGATTCGGTAAATCGGTCAGTGGGTCATAATTTTCCAGATAAGACAGGCGCTGTTCCTGTAATTTGCGTTCGGTCAGATCCGAGACAATCCCGACATAATGGGTAATCCGGCCTTCATCATCGGTGACGGCATTGATGTGTAACCATAAGGCGGATTGTTTGCCCGACATGAATTTGGCGTATACCTCGCCATCATAGGAGCCAATCTTTTGAAGCTGTTTGATAATACTGGCATGGTTACTGCGCTGTTCAGCTTTATTTTGTGCCACAAGATCGAATAAAGACTTACCGATGATCTGCTCACGCTCAAAGCCACTCAGGTATTCATAGTGAGGATTGACATCAATATAATACAGTTCAGGATTGAGAATAAAAATCCCTTCCGCGGCCTGTTCCAGTACACTGGCAACCAGTTTTAAATGTTCTTGAGAAATACGTTCCTGCTGAATATCACGACGAATACCTACCATTCGCAAAGGTTTGTTATTTTTAGGATCACGGCTAATCACGCGGCCAATATCATGCACCCAGTTCCAGCTGCCATCACTGAGCAGAATCCGGTAAGTGGCATCATAACGCTCAATCTGACCACGTAAATGCTGTTTCATGTTGCGCTTAAAATAGTCCAGATCATCAGGGTGAATCAGATGCTCTAATTGCAGATGATGATCTTTGGAATCACGCAGAATTTTTTCATCTTTATGATTGGTTAATGTAATGAGACGGTCTTTGATATTCCAGTCCCATGGGCGAATGCCGGCAATCTCATGGGCAAGATCCAGGTTCTGTTGCTGATTTTTCAAATGATAATTAATCTGTTCAATATCATAGGTACGTTCCCGTACTTTTTGTTCCAGCAGTTGATTGTTGAGCTGTAACTGTAATTCAATATCTTTGGATTTATTGACTTCAGTTTGCAGTTGCTGGCACAGCTCATCAGTCCAGACCACTTGCTGTTCGGCATTTTTAACCAGCAGACTGTTTTCTGCATACAAGCGCGATGTCCGGCGATGAATACGATAACTACTATTGGCACACAGCAGAATGACAATCACCGCAAAATTTAAGGCCAGACCGAAGAAGGGATTGGAAAGGCTGACATGATAAATTTGCGACAATAAAAAAGGGAATAAAGAGGGTAAAAATACCAGGCAGAAATAACTGAGTTTTTGGGTCAGATAGGTCAGCCCAAATGCCTGAGTCACAATCAGGAGCAGAGCAGACAAGGTCAGTGCTTCAATATCTTCGAATGCGGGATTGGCCTGCGGCAAATAGTAATAAATTGTATAAATACCGACAGCAATACAGCTCCCGACAGCAAGACTCTGAATCTGTAACCAGCGATGTGCGCCTTTCAAATCATATTGTTCAGGCTTAAAATAAAGTGTGCTCATCAACCAGCACATACTGACCAGTAGCTCGGTCAGAATAAACCAGGTATTAAAATAGGTATTGGAAGGACGATATTGAAGGTGATAAATACAAAAAATATAAAGGCAAATCACCATTATACTGATTAAAAAATAGCGACTATGGCGAAGTGTGTTCGCAATCTGGGCATGATGCAAATGCTGCTGGATATAGTCGTCTTGCTTATCAACCATGTGATTCAATGCCTGTATTCATCCTAAACGTTTTTCCCTATGTATTGTTCTTATAAAAAAACTCCAGGAAATGTGTAAAATTAACTCATCAATAGTTATTATTCTTTCGTCGAGATTAGAGGTCTTAGGAATAAAAATCAACAAAATTAAAGACAAATTTTTACTGGCCTGATGAACTAGAGATTATAGTTCAAAATTGAAAGGGCCACGACAGGAGCTGTTTCGGTACGTAGTACGCGTTCACCAATACACCAGTTTAGAAAACCTTTTGCATTTGCTGCTGTAATTTCTGCCTCACTGAGACCGCCTTCAGGGCCAATCAGCAGGGCAATATCCAGGGTCGCATCTGCCAGTACATCTGTTTCATCTTTATTGGGCGCCAAAACCAGTTTGGTCTTGGGTAGCTCGGTTTCCAACCATTTTTCAAGTGATATTGGTGCTAAAATTTTAGGCACAATATTCAGTCCACACTGTTCACATGCTGCAATCGCGATCCCTTGCCAGTGATCCAGTTTTTTCTGGTCACGATCATACTTCAAGCGCATTTCACAACGATCCGAAGTCAGCAGCTGAATTTCGGAAACGCCCAATTCCACAGCTTTTTGAATCGCATAATCCATGCGGTCGCCTTTGCTCATCACCTGACCGAGCAAGGCCTGGAACTTGGGTGTGCGATTGGCGGGATTAAATGCATTGACCGATACTGTGGCTGATTTTTTAGCAACCTCAGTTAAGGTCACTTCATATTCGCCACCCTGTCCATTGAACAGGGTCGCGGCTTCGTCCGCTTGAGCGCGTAATACCTTTACCCAATGATGAAAAACGGTTTCCGTTAACTCAACCGTAGTATCAACATTTAAGTCTGCTTCAATAAAAAAACGTGGCATGTAAGGATTACTCTCAGATGGAACAAAACAAGACTGCATTGCATTTACACCCTCTTTGTGTTTCTCTCAAAGGGAGAAAATGGGTGAGATCAATGCAGCCTAAAAACTTATGCTAGACCTAAGTCTTTTACAAGTTGGCGTGTAGGATCAGTGGTGTTCATGGTGTAGAAGTGCAAGCTTGGTGCGCCACCTGCAAGTAGACGCTCACAGAATTTAACCACAACTTCGTGGCCAAAGGCTTTGATGCTGGCAGTATCATCACCATAGGTTGCCAGTTGCTTGCGAATCCAGCGTGGAATCTCGGCACCGGTACCGTCCGCAAAGCGGATCAGGTTGCTGGCATTGGTGATTGGCATAATGCCCGGCGCCACAGGAATATCAATTCCGGCTTTCTGGATGCGCTCTACAAAGTAGAAATAAGCATCTGGATTGAAGAAAAACTGGGTTAATGCTGCATTGGCACCAGCTTGTACTTTTTCAACAAAGTGCTGGATGTCTTGATCAAAGCTTTCTGCCTGAGGATGCATTTCCGGATAAGCTGCGACTTCAATCTTGAAATGATCGCCTGAATATTCACGGATAAAGCGAACCAGATCAGCGGCATAGGGTAATTCACCCAAACCAACCTGACCTGATGGCAAGTCACCGCGGAGGGCAACAATACGGTCAATGCCTTGTGATTTGTACAGATCAAGCAGTTCTGCAATACGCGCTTTATCATCGCCGATACATGACAGGTGAGGGGCAACCGGTGCACCTTTGCCATTAAAATCGTTGATGGTAGACAGGGTGCGTTCACGAGTTGAACCGCCTGCACCATAGGTCACAGAGAAGAATTCTGGATTGAGCAATTGTAGTTCTTGATGAACCACTTTGAGTTTTTCCGCACCTACATCAGTTTTGGTCGGGAAGAATTCAAATGAAATTGGAATTTGCTTAGACATGTTGAAATCCTTTTTTTTATAAATACTGTTTTAATTTTCACCCTCTCCCTGTCCTCTCTTGCGCTTCACTTTAAAGCAGTGCTTAAAGTTCGCTCAGGAGAGGAGTATCCATTACTGAATAACGCAGGCTTTTGACTCAAATTCTTTACATACCAAACTTAAGCTTGTCATGTAAATGGCTTGAGAGATTCACCCTCTCTTGCGCTGAACTTCAAAGCTGTGCTTGAAGCACGCTCAGGAGAGGGATGGGGTGAGGGCAATTAGTATTTATAAGTCTCAGATTTAAACGGACCTTCAACAGCAACGCCTAAGTAATCCGCTTGCTCTTGAGTTAATTGAGTCAGAACACCACCAAAACCTGCAACCATTGCAGCAGCGACTTCTTCGTCTAATTTCTTAGGAAGAAGCTCTACACGAATTTGCGCAGCTTTTTCAGATTCTGGAAGATCAGCAAATTTCTCAGCGAATAAATGCATTTGACCCAATACCTGGTTGGCAAATGAACCATCCATAATACGTGATGGGTGACCAGTCGCATTACCAAGGTTTACCAAACGACCTTCAGAAAGAAGGATCAGGTAATCATTTTCATTTTCTGAACGATACACTTGGTGTACTTGAGGTTTCACTTCAACCCACTTGTAGCCACGTAGGTAAGCTGTATCAATTTCAGTATCGAAATGACCAATGTTACATACAACAGCGCCCGCTTTTAATGAATCAAGCATTGCTGAGTCACACACGTGGTAGTTACCCGTTGTAGTCACGATCAGGTCAGTGTTTTGAAGAAGATCAAGATTCACGTCTTCTTTCTTGCCAGTTTGTACGCCATTTTTGTATGGAGAAACAACTTCGTAACCGTCCATGCATGCTTGCATTGCGCAGATTGGATCAACTTCAGTGACGCGTACAATCATGCCTTCTTGACGAAGTGATTGAGCAGAACCTTTACCTACGTCACCGTAACCAATTACAAGCGCACGACGGCCAGATAAAAGCATATCTGTACCGCGTTTGATGGCATCATTGAGTGAGTGGCGGCAACCGTATTTGTTGTCGTTTTTAGATTTCGTTACTGAATCGTTTACGTTGATTGCAGGAACTTTTAAAGTGCCATCACGAAGCATTTCATACAGACGTTGAACACCTGTCGTTGTTTCTTCAGTGACACCGTGGATTTTAGCAATCACTTCTGGGTATTTTTCATGAACAAGTAGCGTTAAATCACCGCCATCGTCAAGAATCATGTTGGCATCCCAAGGCGTGCCATTGACATTGATCTGTTGTTCAAGACACCACATGTATTCTTCTTCAGTTTCGCCTTTCCAGGCAAACACAGGAATACCCGCAGCCGCGATTGCAGCAGCAGCGTGATCTTGAGTAGAGAAGATGTTACATGAAGTCCAGCGAACTTCAGCGCCCAATTCAACCAGTGTTTCAATAAGAACAGCGGTTTGAATAGTCATGTGGATACAGCCGAGAATTTTCGCGCCAGCAAGTGGTTTAGCAGCAGCATAGCGTTTACGCAGACCCATTAGGGCTGGCATTTCAGCTTCTGCAAGTTTAATTTCTTTACGGCCGTAATCAGCAAGTGAAATATCAGCAACTTTGTAATCTGTAAATGAAGCAGTAACCGCGTTCATCAGGATCTCCTAGGAAAAAATAGATTGGATCGTTCTGTTCGCGGATGCCGTTGTTGATCAGAACGAATGTCTGACCGATGGTCGAGCCTAGCGATTTTACATTTAGTGCCTGTAAAACGTCGCAGCATCCCTCGACTAGCGCAGTATTGTACTTGGAAATTGATTTTGTTCCAATCTTAAATTGATTATTATCTGACTAATAAGAAAATTTTGAGAATAAACTATGAATGATGGTTTTGAGTATGCAATCAAAGACTGGGCTGAAATTAAGGATGATTATGAGAATGGCAATTTAATTATTGGTAATGGGGCGAGTGTTGCTTTGCATCAAAAATTTCGTTTTGATTCTTTAAAAGAAGAGGCTGAAAAATTAAGACTTTTTAATGAGGATATATCTAAACTTTTTATTGAGTTTGATACATCTGATTTTGAATTAATTTTACGATTGGTTTGGCATGCGAAGTTAGTAAATAAGCATTTGGGAATAATTGATCAAAAAATTGATTCAGCTTACGAAAATATAAAAGAAGCTCTTATTAAAGTGGTGAAGGAAGTTCATTGTGAACATTCTGATATCGCGGATCAATTACCTCAGCTATATCAATTTACAAAACAATTTAGAACAGTAGTCTCCCTTAATTACGATTTAATCCTGTATTGGATTTTAATGTATGGAAATAGAAATGAAGATGGACATAGATTTAAAGATTGTTTTCAAGGTAGCGGGCTATTTAGAAATAATTGGCAAGATTTGAACCGTACCGGGTTTGTCGGAGACTTTTTTATTTAAGTTAGGCCACCTGACCTAACGGATTAATCTTATCATAGTACATTGCTTCAAACTCAAAAGGCGATACATAACCCAGTGCACCGTGTACA
>NZ_VPCT01000006.1:0-204685 GCF_013418055.1 Acinetobacter sp. YH12208 | reverse complement strand
CCATTTCAGTAAAAACTTGTCGAGGTACGCCAACCAAGCGTTTGAATTCAGAATCTGAAAAACGATTTAATTTCTGATATCTCATGAAATTTATATTGAGGTGGTTTTTACTTTCGCAAGAGATCTAATCTTCATTTGCTCGTGTCATTAATTTATCTTCGGCATCCGCCATTTATGGACAGGCTGATTTGGCCTCTTATGCGACCAGTAAATTTGCCGTGCGCGGTCTGACTGAAAGTCTGGATATTGAATGGCAACCCTATGGGATTCGGGTGCTTGATGTGATGCCACTTTTCGTCGGTACAGCCATGGTGAAAGATATGCAGGCAGAAAGTATTAAAAAAATGGGGGTACATTTGAAAGCAGAGGATGTCGCACAGGATATTCTAAAACTGGTACAGCTTAAAGACTCTATCTGGCAAGCTACGCACCATCCGGTTGGATTAAAAAGTAAATTTTTATTTCATCTATCACGTATGAGTCCACAGTTTGTGAACCGAATCAGCAACCTGTTGATTGCCAGACAATAGAGTCTATTTCTACTCTGCTGCTTTAAACAGATTGGTGAATCTGGATTAGCGGAAATCTGAAACCCTTGCATGAATGCTCACTTTGCCAGGCCACGGTGAGCATACATCCTGCCATATTATAATTTTGATAGGCATAGACGCCGATCTCTGGATGTTCACATCTTCCACCATTCTGATCTGGATGAATCTGGGTATTTAACTCATTCAGGTTGATGCGTATGCCCAGTCCTGAGGCCTTTAATACAGCTTCCTTGGTGGTCCAGACCTTAAACCAGTATTCGGAATCATAGTCCAGTGCCTGCCACTGTTTAAGCTCTTCAGGATGAAAGGCATGTTGTGCCATGGCTTCAAATCGAACCTTACGGCTCAGCTCTTCAATATCAATTCCCAAATTTTGGACATTATTGCTCGTTGCCAGAGCATAGAAATTTTGACTATGGCTATGGTTAAAGTTGAAGTCTGGATGAGTGTGGAGATAGGGTTTGCCGAATTCAGTAATGCTAAAATCTGAAGACTGGATAAAATAATTAAGTTGATCTGAAAGCAATTGGTTACGATAGGCATAGATCGCACGTTTACGAAATTTGATTTGCTCTACACGTGATTGATGAAGTTCCATTGAAAAGAACTGATCTATTTTTTGCAAATAAATGTGAATATTACGCGACAATGGAAAGCTCTTGAAAACAGTTTGACTTTTTTCATTTTACGTCGCTAGATAAAAAAAGAAAGCCTGTTCGAAAACAGGCTAGCTTTATCTGTCTTAAATTGAATCTGAAATATCGACAGGTTTTGCTGCAGCAGATTCTGGGGCCTTAAAGTTCAAGCCAGCTTTTTTCATCAGTTGTGGATACTCAACCAATGCCATAGTCGAGTTTTTGGCAATGCCGGTGACATCGCTAAGCAGACCTTTGGCATCCATAAAAGACATGCCACTATTGCTGATAGTACTTGGATTGCTCAGCAATTGCATAGACACCTGCTTACTATTTACGACCAGTTCGCGTGCAGACAGACCAGCAATGGCAAAGTTTGTCAGTGAGTTCATTAAATGCTGTTTCTGGCTGGTATTTAATGCATTAATACGCTCAAGTGTCGCAGCTTCATCTTTTTTCGAAGCTTCCAGAACCGCATTGGTTAGCTTGGTAATTTCTTTCTGGATCGCTTCTTTTTCTTTGACATCAGAAGTGGTTTTCAAGCTATTCAACTTGGTTTTCAGTTCTTCGCTGTCTTTTCGCTCAGCAAATAAGGTTGCCAATGCTGTACGACTCTGAATAAACATGGCATTGGTTGCTTGTGCCTGCTTAAAAAAACCGGCTAAATCCAGATTTTGTGAAGATGTACCTGTTGTTGTCTCCACTACTTTTGAGGCCAGACCACTGAGTGTTCCAAAACCTGCATGACTTTGTGATGTCAATACAGCACTTCCCAATATCAATATGCTTACGATTTTTTTCATAGTATTTCCCCTCATAATTCCTTACTGCCCTGAATCGGCTTTTTGCACGATCTGATTTAAAATTTTTGGTAATGCTTTAAACATTTGAATGTTGTACATGGCATGACGATGAGCAGTATTTATGCCTTTTAAATTAACTTCCTGTTGCAAACCTACAGCACCGACCCGCTCCTGTTTTTCATTAAAACGGCGTGCTCCTCCTGCCAATACCAAAGTGGCATCGCAGATGGATTGATCTGTATTGCATTTGATGGAATCTTCTTGAACCTGAATCTTAAATGCTGGCTGTAAACACTCTTCTTTTGGCACATACAGTTTCAAATCCAGCTGTTTTTTAAAGCCCGCATTTTCAGTCATTTTTACAATAGATGTTTTTAAACTGGTCTGCCCTTTAAACCCTGAACCTGTCGCATAAAACGGACGCTTGGATTGACTGGTAAACGCGTGGTAAATCAGTGGCCCAAATCCATAAAACGGAATCTCTCCAACCTGTTCAGTATGCAGATTTGAACAAAGCACCCGGGCAAGTTTTGAGTCACCGACAGCAGCGTGACTATCCACCAAGATGCTGTCTCCTGAACGTACCGGTAGACGATCATTTCCACTCACAGGAAAATCAAGCTGTGCTTTAACTTTATTGCCCTGACGCTCAACCACTGTAGCTTCCCAAGTGGGAATCAATACTTGACGTTGTGCAACTTTTTCACGGTTATAGACATGAATTTTCATGCCTGTGGTCAAGCGCTCACCCGTATCCTGAATCGTGATGGTATCGCTCCCCCCGCTCGATACCTGCAAATCGGAACGGGTAAATTGAATCCCTTTCTGAAATTGCTGACCTAATTTCACCAAAGCATTTTTGAGTGCCACTTCTTTACGCGTACCGAGTGAAAAACCCATACCTTGTGAAATGGTTTCACTTATTTCATCAGTCGCATGCGCGGAATAAATCACACGTCCCGAACGATCAATCATCTCAGCAAAAACTTCGCTATGTACCACTTGCTGCTGGGTCATCTTGCCGACTTGTTGCTGATAGCCAATCACAGGGATCACATTAATACGAATAAAAAATTCTGGTAGTTCGCGCTGGTGCTGGGTTTCCTGATTGCTTAACCCCGTCTGCTCACTGACACTTTGCGCCAAAGTGCTGTAACGTTTATTCACCGGCGTAAGGGTAAATGATGCATTCTCCCCGATGGCATCAGAAAAAATCTGCTCAATCAGGTCTTTTGATTCACCTTGGTAGGTCAATACATCTACGACCAAAGCTTTAGGCTTATTCAGCGCCTGACGGGTATTTGCCGAAATCTTGCTAAACTGGCTTGAAGTGCCACTCATCAACACCGGTAATGCCACTGCATAATCACTATCGGCATGTACAACTCTAATCAAATCTCCGGAATCCGAACTGAGTTCATCGTCTTTGGCAATGCCTTGATTGAAGCCTTTATCTAAAATCAGATAGGATTTCCAGCGATCAATCACCTTGGTCTGTACTTCAGACACCTTGAATTTCTTCTGGAGATCCTGAGTGAGTTGCTGGGTCAAGGTCAGCAAACTGCTTTGAAACTTCTGCTGGACGGCTTGACGTGTTGCAACAGTCTGAATCTCGGTCGACAACACCTGAATAGGCTGTGACAAGGTAGCACTATCGGTATAAATCACTTCCCCAGATAGAATATTGGTCAATTTTAAGCTTAAGGTGACTGGCAGAAAAATCTCGGCTGTAGATTCCTTTTGCACCACATATTCACTAGCACGCAAAACGTCCAGAGAAGCCACATAGCTTCGATGTTTATTCTGCTGGGAAATTGAAGCCACCACCTGATCTTGCAAAACCTGTTTCAACTGCTGCTCAAAAGTCTGTGCAACTTGTTTACGGATCACCTCGTTCGACACAGCCTTGCTAAAGTCACAGGAAATCGAGGAGGCATTTGCTTCTATATGATCTGCCGATTGACGACAAGGCAATTCCAAGCCATAAATTCCTTTAGCCGGAAAAACCTGAATATTGGCCTGCACACTTGCAGCAGTACCCATCAGGGCCATGGCAAGAGTAATTTTTTTCATGCTTATTTGCATTGGGTACCGCCAATACATAAGGTAATGGTATTCCCTGCTTGCAAACGTTCTGCATTAGACAGCACAGGATTTACCCGGCGTAAAGCTTTGGCCAGTTCAGCACTCAATGGCTTTTCACTTTTATAAGTCATGGTCATCTCGACCAGCTTGCCATCCTGGGTACGTATATCGATATTTTCTGCGCCGTCCATCTCATCTAAAGCCACATAGAGATCATCTCCCAAGCGGCTAGATACGCTACCCGATACACTTTTTACAAAAAGGGTAATTTCCTTACCATACATGCTACGGTTTTTCGAATAGGACAGAATTTGTGGACCGACTTCGGACAAGGTCATTTCGCCCAGTTTACCGGCAACATTGGTACGACACGAATTTGTCGTTGCAGCCATTGATGATTCCGTGCGGGTATCACCGCCCATCAGCGTGCCATCATCGACTGAATAAATTTTATAGCTGACAGCACCATCACACACAAACTGGCCGGTTACACCTGAACGACCACGGTCATAAATATAGGAGCTACCGACCATAAACCAGTCTGCTTTTTCCTGACGTGCAGCAACTGCAAGTTTTGCCAATTCTGCATCACTCAGCAATTGCTGAATAGACATACTCTTGCCTTTTAAATAACGGCTACGGAATAGATCCGAATCCATTAAACGTAGATCGTATTTAGATGCTGAGCCTGCAATTGCATTCAGTGTATGGTTTTCACGCTCTGGCTTTGTAGATGGAGTCTGATATTCCACATATTTTACAAAGTTTTGAATATCATTTTGGCGTTCAGACTGGCTATAACGTGCTGACTCACTGGCGTTATAACTCGCTGAAGCTGAAGATTTACCTGAATTATTGTGACTTGCTGAACGTGCTGCGACTCCTACACCCGCACCATAATAATTATCATATGCATAACCAGATGCAGCTGATGACTTTCCTTTCGATGAATATGATGAACTCTCGCTCGCTTTGGCACTTTCTTTGGCATCATAGCTGGCCTTTTCATCATAAGCATAGCTTTTATCAGAGAAGTACGAGGTAAATTCTTTGACCGGTTTAGAGTTATCACGCGGCACACCGAAATATTCATCCATCACGATCATGATCGGACTGGTTCGGCTATTCTTTTTGGATAAACCCAGGTCATTTAAGATCTGGCGAAACTCCTGATCATCCATTTCAATTGAAATAGAGGTGACCAGTTCTTTATTACTATTAGTTTGGCTGCCACGATTAAACACGTAGCCATTATCAACTTGTTTCACAATATCTGTTAGATGAGGCAGAGCATCCTGCATGGCTTGAGGACCATTAATTTTTTTGATTAAAGCAATGACTGCATCAGTTTTTGCATTATTCAATGCTTGATTACGTGTTCCTACCGGATCTTTTTTAATAATAGGGCTACTGCCCTCACCATTTACTTTGATCATTTCAGCACACGCGAGGCTTGGCAGGCCCATCATACAGATTAAAGCCAATGCAGTTTTTTTCATGTTCCCCTCACACCACCCCAATCGAGACAGTAATTTCTTATGATCTTTTTCAGCCAGCTTTCATTCTTGCGACTGAGTTAACAATTTAAAACAAATATAATACATATTACATAAATATTAAATTGATACTTATACTAAATGACTAGAAAAAAAGAAAATTTTTATTTTTGCTAAAATCAGAATTAAGCTTTATCACAAATACATTTTTATATTTTTCACAAAAAACAAAAAAGCCTGCATCAGCAGGCTTTTTATCGAAAACTAAAAAAAGAAATTAACGTTTAAATTTCTTCTCGGCTTTCTTGAACTTCTGTACATAACGACGTTTACGCGCTGCAATACGCTCATCCATCACCGTCTTACGCCCTTCAAACGGGTTTTCAGAGGTTTTAAACTCGATTTTAATCGGCGTACCTTCAAGCTTGTATACTTTACGGAACACGTTTTCAAGATAACGACGGTAATCCGCAGGGGTTTTATCGACCTTGTTACCATGGATCACGATGGTTGGTGGATTCTGTCCGCCCATATGCGCATAACGCATTTTAATACGACGACCCTGAACCATAGGCGGTTGGTGGGCATCTGTTGCATCATTTAAAATCTGGGTGATTTTTGCCGGTGATACTTTCAAACGAGATGAATCATAGGCACGGTGAATCGAAGGATAAAGCTCACCCACACCCGTTCCATGCAATGCAGAAATCAAATGCACTTTTGCCCATGGAATGAAATCGAAGCGACGCTCTACATCTAGCTTACATTGCTTGCGATCATATTCAGTCATGTTATCCCATTTGTTGACAGCAATGACCATGGCACGACCGGCTTCAAGCGCATAGCCAATCAGATGCAAATCTTGCTCTACAATACCATCACGTGCATCGACCACAACCACAATCACGTTGGCATCTTTCATCGCCTGTAAAGTTTTAACAATCGAGAATTTCTCAATCATTTCATCCACTTTACCTTTACGACGCACCCCTGCAGTATCAATCAGGGTATATTGACGGCCATCACGCTCGAATGGAATATAAATCGAGTCACGTGTTGTACCCGGCTGGTCAAATGCCACCACACGCTCTTCGCCGAGCAAACGGTTCACCAGCGTAGATTTACCGACGTTTGGACGACCAATAATCGCTAAACGCAGACCAGTGTTTTTATCATGCTCTTCCGGGTTTTCATCTTCCGGTACATCGGCAAGCACGTCTTCCAGCATTTGCTGAACACCACGACCATGGCTGGCAGCAACTTGTAACGGCTCGCCCATGCCCAGTTTGTAGAATTCAACCAGGGCAGCTTCAGCATGTACGCCATCGACTTTATTGGCCGCCAGAAAGACCTTTTTGCCTAAAGTACGCAGTTCACGTGCAATCTGCTCATCGGAAGCCAGCAGTCCGGCACGCGCATCGACCACAAAAATGATAATATCGGCTTCATGAATGGCAGTTTTAGATTGCTCTGCCATGTACGAGTCAATACCGCCTTCATTTTCACCAATACCACCGGTATCAACCACAATGAAAGATTTATTTTGATAGGTTGCATCGCCATATTTACGGTCGCGTGTCAGACCAGCAAAGTCTGCCACCAATGCGTCACGGCTCTTGGTAATCTGATTGAACAGAGTTGATTTTCCGACGTTCGGACGACCAATGAGCGCAATTACGGGTTTCATAGAGTAACCTTTATTCAATAATCAGGCAGTCAAAGTGGCCTGAACATCAGAAAGTATAGGAAGATATAAGGGGAAAAATACCCTAAATAAAAACACGGGGCATTGATTTTTCAATCACCCCGCGTTCACAAAAATACGGTTGCGGCTAGTTTAACATAAGGCTCGTTAAAATTAACGGTTCTGCCAAATGCTTAATGCGCCCTTGCGTGTAGAAACATAAAGCTGGTTGTCGATCACACGTAAGTTACGCACTTCACCAGAGGTTTTCGAACGACCAGTAATTTGTCCGGTACGCGGGTCAATCAGGTGCAACACACCATCCAGATCACCGACCACCAAATCCGTGCCTAACATCACTGGATTACTGAGCTGACGATTCAGCAATTGATCATTTTCCCAAAGCGGTTGACCCGAGCTAATCTCAAAAGCTTTAATTTTGCCATCAGTTTGCGCCACGAATACGCCATTGCCGACAACTTCTGGACGCTGGATGCTGCTGGCATCTTCACTCCAGATGACTTGCTGTGAAGCCAAGTCCAGTACAGTCACCTGACCTTGATAACTGGTCGTCACCACAAACTGGCCTGCAACGACCGGCTCACCGTCAATATCGACCAGACGCTGAATATCAGAACGGCCATCCGACACGGCGACACGACGCTGTAACTTTGGTACGCCACTTAAGGCATCCAGTGCATAAATATACGCATTTGAAGATGCAATCAGCACATTACGCGCATCTAATGGCACAGGAGCCGCCATACCACGCAGGCTGAATTGTACATTAGGCAGGTTATAAGTCCAAACTTGTGCACCGCTTGCCACTTCATGCGCATAGACCATACCGTCATTGCTCACACTAATCACACGACCTGCATGAATCAGTGAAGGCGCCAGTAAAGCACCCGTCAATTGTGCAGTCCATTTTTGCTCACCGGTTTGCTGATCGAGTGCAAACAGTTGGCCCTTCTGGCTACCCACAACAACCAGACCCTCGGCCGCTTCAACGCCAGAACTTAGATTATCTTTGCTGACTTTTTTCTGCCAAAGACGCTGTTTGCCCTTAAATGCAGACACCTCGCCTTTTGGATCAATCGCAAAAACCACACCATTGTCTGCATCCAGACGTAAACGCAATGGATCGGCAGCATCTGTCGCAGATACACTGGTGGAAAATACAGGAACCAGTGTTTTGGCTTGGGTCAGTTTTGGAAGTGGGTTCGGTTTTACTTCTGGAACTTTATTTGTTTTACCTGCACAGCCAGCCAGTGCAAGCGTTAAAACAGTCAAGGCACAGGTAATTTTGTATTTTCTATTCATGCAGCTTCTTCCGCTTGTGTTTCTATAATTGGGCGTTCGATTTCCGGATCATCGACCAACACGCCTACGCTTTCGAGCTTAATTTGTAAAATCTGACGTTCTTCTTTACGTTCAATCAAGGCATCCCATGCACTTTGATATACTTTTTTCGCATTTTCAATATCATTTTTGGCAACATAGATATCGCCACGTGCTTCATCGGCAGTTGCTTTAAACGCAGGTTCAGTCACTGCTTCTAAAGTTTTCAATGCAGCATCATATTTTTTCTGTGCCAGTTGCGCATAAGCCAGACGAAGTTTGACCACCTGAACCAGACCTTTATCGTCTAGTGTCGAGTTTTCAACTTTTTGTAGCGCTTTCTCAGCCGCAGCATAATCTTCTTTGTCATAGGCCAGTTTCGCCATGACCAGCTGAGTCTGAATGGCCTGAGCTGAATCTGGTGCTTCTTTGACAATTTTGTCCGCAGTTTCAGACAGCTTGGCAAAGGCATCGCCCTGCGTCGCCTGTGCATCATCCATCAACTGCTGAACCTTGGCAGTGTGCATTTGCGACTCTGCCAGGTTTTTCTTCTGCCAATATTCCCATCCAAAAAAGGCAATCAGCGCAATCAAAATCCCTGTAATGATCGAAGAACCATATTTCTTCGTAAAGGATTTTAAGCTTTCAAACTGTTCATCACCCACTGCGCTCATGAGACTACCCTTTTCCTGATGTTTTATCGATTATTTTAAAGAAATTTTAGCACTAAAAAATGCAACGAAGTCCGTAAATGGCACATTCGATTGCTCTGCGGTTGCCAGTTCTTTCACCGTAAAAGTCTGCGCTTCAAGTTCACGCTCACCTAAAATCGCAGCAAACAAAGCACCGGCCTGATCGGCCTTTTTCATTTGCGACTTCATTGAACCTTGAGAGCCCACTTTCAAACGCACCTGACTCCCCGCTGCTTCAAGCTGATCACGGATCTGTTCAGCAATGACCAAGGCTTGACCTTGAGAAGCCGGTTCAGCCACCAGGAATACTTCACAATCACGCGTTGGTGTATTGTCTTCAACCTGTTCAAGCAGAAGCAATAAACGTTCGATACCCATGGCAAAACCAACCGCAGGTACAGACTGATCAGGCTTGCCCTTCAATTGACCAACAAGACCGTCATAACGGCCACCGGCACACACGGTTCCTTGTGAACCTAAATGTGTTGTGGTCCATTCAAACACAGTTTTGTTGTAGTAGTCTAAGCCACGTACCAGTTTTTGGTTGATCACAAAACTCACGCCGGCATCAGTCAGGTACTGTTGTAACTGGACAAAATGCGCCAGAGTTTCTTCACCCATAAAGTCATGCAGTTTCGGTGCATTTTCTAGGATGCTTTGGGTTTTGGCATCTTTAGAATCCAGAATACGCAGTGGATTTGTGGTCAGACGGCGCTGAGAATCTTCGTCCAGATCGGCTTTATGTGACTCTAAAAATTCAACCAAGGCTGCACGATAGGCTGCACGTTCATCCGATTCGCCTAAAGTATTTAATTCAAGTTGAACCTTGTCCGCTACGCCCATACGTTTCCACAGACGTGCAGTCATCAAAATCAGCTCTGCATCCATGTCCGGAGTCGCCACACCAAAGGTTTCTACACCAAACTGGTGGAACTGACGGTAACGGCCTTTCTGTGGTTTTTCATAACGGAACATTGGCCCGATATACCAGACGCGAGGAGTTGCACCACGAAGCAGATTATGCTCCAGCATGGCACGTACACAGCCTGCAGTTCCTTCAGGGCGTAGTGTCAGAGACTCAGGCGGATTACCTTTGTCCAGAAAGGTATACATTTCTTTTTCAACGATATCGGTGGCATCACCGATCGAACGTTTGAACAGATTGGTCTGTTCAACGATAGGCAAACGGATTTGTTGATAGCCATAAGCATCCATCAAACCCGAAAGATGTTGTTCAAGACGTCTCCAAGCTGGGCTTTGCGTTGGGAGAATGTCATTAAAACCTTTGATTGCGACGATTGAACTCATGATCTACTCAGAAAAACTTGTACGAATAATTTCTTTAGATTTAGCTTCTTCAAGCTCGGTAACACGTTGACGAACCATATTTTCGATCTCATCAACCAGTTGATTGGTATCAATTAGATGGCTCTTTTCACCATTACGATACACCAGTGAACGTGGCGCTGCACCTACGACACCGATATCGGC
Organism: Acinetobacter sp. YH12208; assembly: GCF_013418055.1. Classification (NCBI taxonomy): domain Bacteria; kingdom Pseudomonadati; phylum Pseudomonadota; class Gammaproteobacteria; order Moraxellales; family Moraxellaceae; genus Acinetobacter; species Acinetobacter sp. YH12208. Next base: position 193,907 of record NZ_VPCT01000006.1, on the reverse strand, counting down.
TTCTTTAGCCTCGCCCGGCCCATTTACTTTACAGCCAATCACCGAGACATCCATCGGGGTACGGATATCTTCCAGACGCTCTTCCAGTTGTTGCATCACTGAAATCACATTAAATTCCTGACGTGAACAGCTTGGGCAGGCAATAAAATTAATGCCGTTAGAACGCAGACCCAGCGATTTTAGAATATCAAAACCGATTTTAATTTCTTCTTCAGGCTCGGCAGCAAGCGAAATACGCATGGTATCGCCAATGCCTTCCATCAGCAAACCACCCAGAGCGATTGCAGATTTAACCGAACCTGTACGGTAAATACCGGCTTCGGTTACACCCAAATGCAGCGGATTATCAATTTGCTGTGACAGCAAACGGTACGCATCCATGGTCAGGAACACATTGGATGCTTTAACTGAAATTTTAAATTCCTGAAAATCCAGACGGTCTAAAATGTCGATATGACGCATCGCAGATTCAAGCAATGCTGCGCCTGTCGGCTCGCCATATTTCTTTTGAATGTCTTTTTCGAGTGAACCGGCATTGACACCGATCCGCATTGAAATATCATTATGACGTGCTGCTGCCACCACTTCACGAATCTTTGCTTCTGAGCCGATATTGCCCGGGTTAATCCGCAAACAGTCTGCACCGAAGTCCGCAACTGCCAAAGCAATTTTATAGTCGAAGTGAATATCGGCCACCAAAGGCACATTCACCTGCTTACGAATTTCACCAAATGCTGCCGCCGCTTCCATCGTAGGCACAGAAACCCGCATGATGTCTGCACCGGCATCGACACAGCGCTGGATCTGTGCAACCGTGGCTGCCACATCACAGGTTTCAGTATTGGTCATAGACTGGATACTGATTGGTGCATCACCACCCACATAAACTGAACCGACACGAATTTTACGTGTTGGACGACGTTTAATTGGATTTACGATCATGGTTTTGCTCTACTCTTGATCTGTTAAGGTGACAAACGGAATTCTGCTTTTCCGTTTACGGTATAAGGTGACAATGAAATATTTTCATTATTCAGGCTGAGTGATACAGCTGCCGCATCATCAAGACGAATCTGGAATGGTGCTTCACCATTGAGTTGCAAACTCGATGCCTGACGGCCAGTCGCTAAAACGTTACCGGCTGAATCGACGATATGCACAGAGGTCGGACGGTTAAAATCGAGTTTTAGCTGGTCGCCAGACAGTGCGGCGCCTGCATCCAGATTCAGAATCTCGATATTGGAAGCACCGACTCCAGAAACTTCACTGCTATTTTGCGAATTACTGCTCGACCAGTTTTGAATCATGGCAAACAGTGCGCCCAAAATTAGCAGCAAGACCAGCGTAATAAAAATGCGCTTTAACCATTTACGGTTACGGTCACGCTTGGAACCTGGCAATTTCCCCATAATTTTGATGGGGGAATTATTCAGCGCATGATTGGGCAACAAACCCGTATCATTGGTATAAATTTCATCAAAACGCTGAATAATAGTCGACGCATCTACACCCAAAAGTTTGGCATAGATCCGGTAATAGCCTTTGATAAAAGTCGCCTCAGGCAAAGACTTATATTCATCCTGCTCAAGTGCAGTCAGGGTTTTGACCGGAATATTCAGCTCTTTGGCCACATTTTCCAGATCACGTTGCTGATTGAGACGAATCTGGCGCAAGTACTCGCCCGGACGTTGAATATTTCCTAACGCATTTGGAGCTACGCTCGAATGATTCGAAGGTGAATTAGGATTTACTTCCATACGGCCTCAGTACTGTACTGTAATTGCAAATAACGTTGGTATTCCTGGCTTTCAGGAAACAATGCACGTAACTGGTTCACCAATACCTGCATCCCCAACTGATCACCACTGGCACGCGCAGTGCGAATGCCAACCCAGAGCGCACGGGCACCCTGATTTTTCTGTCCCACACCACGCGCAAACTGTTGATACAGTTGTGTCGCTGCCGGGAACTGCTGGTTTAAATAAAAAATTTCTGACAACTCTAACATTGATATATATGAGTCGCGATTCGCCTGAAGCGCCTGTTTGAATGATTTTTCAGCATTCACCACATCGCCCATTTTCAGGTAAATACGTCCCATATTTTCCAGCGCACGGAAACGCTGATCATAACCTAAAGTTGCACCGGCAATGTTAAACTGCTCGATCGCATCATTATAGCGTTCTAGCTGATATAAATACGTGCCATAGTTGTTGCGTGCCTGTGCATTTTTCGGATCTGCCGAAATTGCACGCTTGAAATAAGCATCTGCTTTCTCAAGATTGAGCTGACTACCTTCCTGTTGCAATAGCACGCCCATCATCATATTCGCTTGCGAATCACGCGGAGTCGTTTCGAGTGCCTGATCCAGCGCACGTTTGGCTGCATCTAGGTCACCTGTTCTTAAATATTCTGCCGCCAATTGGGTACGGACTTTGGTGGCTTTTTCAGGATCTTTCTGACCCAAATCTGGCGTTTGACATGCAACCAAAGCTAAAGACACACATACTGTTGAAATCAAAGCAATTTTAGATGTTAGATTTCTCAACTGGCGACCTCTTATTATCCTTGTGAACGCATAATCTCATTTGACTGCGCAATTTTCTTTTTCCACTGTTCCGCACGACGGGTACGATCAGCCACTTGACCTACAAGCTGTCCACACGCCGCATCAATATCATCACCGCGTGTCTGACGAATCGTACACACAAAACCGGCATCAGACAAAGTTTTTTGGAAAGAAATAATGCGGTTACGGCTTGAACGCCCATAAGGCGCGTGCGGGAAAGGGTTGAATGGAATCAAATTAATCTTGCTCGGCAAGTTCTTCAGCAGCTTAATCATTTGCTGTGCATGTTCAGGATGATCATTCACACCATCCAGCATCACATATTCAATGGTGACGTGTTTACGTGAACTTTCATTACCATCTTTGGCAATATAACGCTGACACGCCGCAATCAGTTGTTCTAAAGGATATTTCTTGTTGATTGGCACCAGTTCATTACGCAGTTCGTCATTTGGTGCGTGCAATGAAATTGCCAGTGCAACATCAATGTCTTTGACCATTTGATCGATTTTTGGCACCACACCTGATGTCGATAAGGTCACACGACGTTTCGACATGCCATAAGCAAAGTCGTCCAGCATAATGCGCATGGAATTGAGTACGGCATCGTAGTTAAGCAGTGGTTCGCCCATGCCCATCATGACCACATTCGTGACTGAACGTTCACGATCTGCCACAGGTACATCTTCCATATAGGAATAGTTCGCCACCCACAACTGACCAATGATTTCTGACTGATCTAAATCGCGCTGAAAACCCTGTTTACCGGTTGAACAGAATGAACAGTCCAGTGCGCAGCCCACTTGAGACGAAATACACAAGGTACGACGTAGGCCGCTACGATGTTCAGCAGGAATCAATACAGTTTCGACAAGAGAGCCGTCACCATCACCGACACGGAAGACCCATTTCCGGGTACCGTCTTTAGAATAATTTTTATGCACCACTTCGGGCGCTTTAATTTCACAAATACGTTCCAGTTTTTCACGCAGTTTGCCCGAGATATTGGTCATCTCGGCAAAATCGGTCACGAAAAATTGGTGAATCCATTTCATTACCTGCCCGGCACGAAACTTCTTCTCCCCCATATCCTCAAAGAATTTCTCCATTTGCGGACGAGACATGCCGAGTAGGTTCACTTTTTCCACAGCATTCTGCTGTGTGGGAGTGGACGGAGATGGTTGCTGTGCAGCTGAAACTGCAGATACAGCGACGACTTCAGTACTCATGTGTATTACCTAAACCATGTCTAAAGATCAAAGGAGAAGCTCAATATGTGAGCAAAGAATTATTCAAAGAATAAAAAAACCAGATAAGTATAATAACACTTATCTGGTTTGAATACTGCGAATTAACGAGTACGTGGAGCAATCTCAGTTTGAGCGAAGAAGTAGTTAACTTCACGGTCAGCTGATGCTACAGAGTCAGAACCGTGAGCAGCATTTTCGTCGATGCTTACAGCGAAATCTGCACGGATTGTACCAGGAGCAGCTTCTTTAGGATTCGTCGCGCCAAGGATGTCACGGTGAGCAAGAACAGCGTTTTCACCTTCAAGAACTGAAACAACCACTGGACCAGAAGTCATGAAAGCAACAAGATCAGCAAAGAAACCACGTTCTTTGTGCTCAGCGTAGAAGCCTTCAGCTTCAGCTTGAGTCAAGTGTTTCATTTTAGTTGCAACAATTTGAAGACCAGCTTTCTCGAAACGAGCAAAGATGTCGCCGATGTGGTTTTTAGCAACTGCGTCTGGTTTTACGATAGATAAAGTACGTTCGATAGCCATGATAGGCTCCTTAAGTCAATTGTTGACATGAAAATTTGGCGCATTATACCGAGATAATGCGCACTTTTCTGCTTTTACACTGTAAAAATATGCTTTTTTCAATCGGGCACTTAACGCGCTTCGTCAATCCATGCCATTTGAATCGCTTCCAGCAGACCTTCTGTGGATTTAGTCGGGTCATCTGCAAACTCAGGCAAGGCACATACCCAGGCGTGTAAATCAGTAAAACGAATCCACTGCGGATCCACATCTGGATGCGCTTCGTAGAGTTCAATCGCGATATCGAGGGTATCAGTCCAACGTAAACCCATCTCTATTTCTCACCATATTTGCTTTAATGCTGTACTTTAGCAAATTTATAAAAATCTGCGAGCTTTCGCCTCAGTTTTCACTTATTTTTACAACATAATATTGAGATAAGGTGCGCTCAGCACAATGACCACGGCCATCATGCCTCCGATCATTGCCCCAACTGCGACATCACTTGGATAATGCAATCCCAGAATCATGCGCGATAAAGCCACCAGCAGCGTAAAAGGGAGCATCAACAGCAATAATAGCGGTGCAACATAACCCAAGACCGTGGTTGCCATTACCGCATGCAAGGTATGTCCAGACGGAAAACTAAAATGATCCAGCGGCCGCTCACCCAGTCGAATCACCTGATGCACCTGATAAGGTCTTGGACGTACAGTTTTTGTTTTGAGAATTTTATAAATCAGCGTACCGAACGTTCCGCCCAAAATGATATAGAGCATCTGTAGCCCATACTCCAAGCCACGAAGTCCCCATGCAGCAAAACACATCACATACCAAAACACGCCATCCCCCAAACGGCTAATGATTTTAAAAAAAGCAGCGATTCGATTTGAGTGGGAGAGATGATTGAGGTAGACACAGCCTTTTAAATCTATTTCTAAAAATTTGAGTTTGGCATTGTGGATTTTCATCATGTTGCTCCCGCTCTTGTTTTAATTAGGTCATTTATTTTGCCTTGTGATTGAGTACAGAACCTGTTCAAACTGCTCTACAGGATGTTGCCATCCGACCTTCTGTGCACAGTGTGAAGCATACACACCCATTCTTCTAAGTGTGTGATAATCTGGTAACTTTAAGATATTGGCTGTTAAATCTTCTTGCAGACCCAGTGAGCTGAGCCAGCCCGTTCGGTCGTGTTGTACATGTAGATGTGCACAAGCATAATCATAAGCAATAACCGGCAGTCCACTGGCCATCGCCTCCAATACCACATTGCCAAAGGTTTCAACCTGACTCGCAAAGCAAAACACATCGGCACTGGCATAGGCTTCAGCAAGCTGTTGACCACGCAAACTCCCGGTAAACACAATCGAAGCATCATGATTCAACTGCTCTAAGCGCTGTCGGTCTGGACCATCTCCGACCACCACCAGACGCACATCCTGACAATACATATGACGCAATGTGAAATATGCCTGAATCACCACTGGTATTTCTTTTTCAGGCGATAAACGCCCGACATACAACATGACACGGGTCTCTTTGGAAGCTCCCCAGTTCTGGCGTAGGGAATCAGAACGCCATTTAGGTGAAAAGGCTTGTGTATCTACCCCTCGCCCCACCACAACCAGTGGAAACGTCACTCCAAATTTGCGGAGTGCTTCGGCAGTCTCACGACTCGGTACACAGGTAATTGCGGTATGATTATGAAACCATTTGAGATAATGCTGAATGGGTTTAACCAAGAATGCCAAATCGAAGAAACGGCTAAATTCCTGAAATGGAGAGTGAAAGCCGCTTGATACAGGAATTTCAAGGAATCTTGCAGTTTGCTGCGCGGCAAGCCCTAATGGGCCTTCTGTGACGATATGCACTACATCGGGTGCAAAGGCTTCTACCGCATGGCGAACCTTTAGAAACTGCGGCCAACCGAACTGTAAGCCTGAATATTTGGGAATACGCTGTGCTTTAACCAAACATTCCCGATAGGGTTGAAATTCAGCACAGATGCCTTTTTGCTCGGGTCGAATCAATAAAATTTTATGCCCCTGTTTTTTCAGCCCTTTGCAGAGTTGTAACAGTGAATGGGCTACACCATTAATTTCAGGTGGCCATGTTTCGGTCACTATGGCAATTTTTAAGCGGGGGCGTACCAAATCTGCAAGCGCAGATGATTTTTGAGGACTTTTCAGACGTTGCTGTTTTAAGTCAAATTGAAAGCCATCAAGGAATGCTTGTTGTTTTGTTAAGGCTTGGCTGTAGGGCTGATTCATGTCGCACCTATCTTACTTATGTATGTTTTAAGCAAAGCATAGGTGTTCTGTGTGACTGTTTGATGAAGTAGCAAAAACTTAATAATGGGTGCTATGCAACCCGAAATGAGCCTTCTGAATTGAATATCATTTTGGCTGTAGAAGCTTTTTGATCTTTAATAGTTAGAATTAATCCTTTGTAGTAATTAGGGTCATTACAATCAATAAATACATCACACTTAAAAATATCTTTTATCTCAAAAACTAAATTGCTCTCAATAAAATCATTAATATTTATTAGATTCTTTTCTGTACTAATCTCAAATCCTAAGCATTTAACTTTCATGCCTTTTCCAATAAAAAACCCCATAATAACGAGGTCTTTATAGCATAAAATTCAACCAAAATGAGTATTAATTCTTTTCCTTATCAACGATTTTGTTTACTTGAATCCAAGGTACGAAAAAAATAAAGCACTGCTTTATTCTTCTTGAGGCACGTAACGTTAATACTAACTTCATTATCACACAAAAAAGCCCCCGTTAAAAACAGGGGCTTTTTGACTTAGACATTAGAACTTAGTTCTTTTCTTTATCTACAATCTTATTCGCTTGAATCCAAGGCACGAAAAAGATGTAAGCAATGCTTACATCTTTTGAGGCACGTAACACCAAAAATAAAAAACCCACTCAAAATGAGTGGGTCTTCGCATTCAAATCAATTGATTCGAGAAATTAGTTTTTCTCTTTATCAACAATTTTATTTGCTTGAATCCAAGGCATCATCGCGCGAAGTTTGTTACCAGTTACTTCAATACCGTGAGCAGCGTTTTGACGACGACGTGCAGTCATTGAAGGGTAGTTTAAAGCACCTTCTTGAATGAACATCTTCGCGTATTCGCCAGATTGAATACGTTTAAGTGCATTACGCATCGCTTCACGAGACTGCTCGTTAATTACTTCAGTACCCGTTACATATTCGCCATATTCAGCATTGTTCGATACAGAGTAGTTCATGTCCGCGATACCGCCTTCGAACATTAAGTCAACGATCAATTTAAGCTCGTGTAGACATTCGAAGTACGCCATTTCAGGCGCATAACCAGCTTCAACCAAAGTTTCGAAGCCCATTTTAACCAGTTCAACTGCACCACCACAAAGAACTGCTTGCTCACCGAAAAGGTCAGTTTCAGTTTCTTCACGGAATGAAGTTTCGATGATACCTGTACGGCCGCCACCTACGCCTGAAGCGTAAGAAAGAGCAACGTTACGCGCATTACCAGAAGCATCTTGGTGAATCGCGATAAGATCAGGAACACCTGAACCACGTTGGTATTCAGAACGTACTGTGTGACCAGGAGCTTTAGGCGCAACCATGATTACGTCTAAGTCAGCACGTGGAACAACTTGGTTATAAAGAATCGAGAAACCATGAGCAAATGCTAAAGTAGCGCCTTGCTTGATGTTTGGCTCAATTACGTCACGGTAAAGTTGAGATTGGAACTCATCTGGAGTCAAGATCATCACTACGTCAGCTTGTGCTACAGCAGCAGGAACTTCAGCAACTTTAAGACCTGAATTTTCAGCTTTCTTCCAAGAAGCAGAGTTCGCACGTAAACCTACAGTTACGTCAACGCCAGAATCTTTCAGGTTAAGCGCATGCGCGTGGCCTTGTGAACCGTAACCAATGATCGCTACTTTCTTAGATTGGATGATAGATAAGTCACAGTCTTTATCGTAAAAAATTTGCATTGCTGTCTCCGCTTAAATGCTTGTTTGTCCGTTAAATCAGGCAATGACCCTTGTATTTACATTGCCTGATACCCTCTTCTTATTTAGAGGAGGAAATACTTAAAATTTAGATGGTGAGTACTTTTTCGCCGCGTGCGATACCGGATACACCTGAACGTACCACTTCTAAAATCGTGTGTTCTGCAAGTGCATCAATAAACGCATCCACTTTCTCAGTCGTACCTGCGATTTGAACGGTATAGGTCGTTGGGGTTACATCGACAATCTGACCACGGAAAATATCTGCAGTACGCTTGATTTCGTCGCGAGATGAACCCAATGCCTTCACTTTAATCAGCATCAGTTCACGCTCAATGTGCGCGCCTTCAGACAGGTCAACCACTTTCACCACTTCAACCAGCTTGTTGAGCTGTTTGGTAATTTGCTCAATCTTGTGATCATCGCCATAAGTGGTCAATGTCAAACGTGAAAGCGTTGGATCTTCAGTCGGAGCAACATTCAATGTTTCGATGTTGTAGCCACGCTGTGAGAACAAACCCACTAAACGGGAAAGCGCGCCTGATTCGTTTTCTACGAGTACAGAGATAATATGTCTCATTTCGTGCGCTCCCCTTTAGCCAACCACATATCCTGCATCGATTGACCCGCAATCAACATCGGATAAACGTGCTCGGTACGATCTACCATAACGTTAATAAATACGCACTTGTCGTTAATCGCCATCGCTTCTGCAAGCTTCGACTCTAGCTCATCGGCATGATTAATCTGAATACCGACATGACCATAGGCTTCCATCAGTTTGGCAAAATCAGGCAATGAATCTACATAAGAACTTGAATGACGTCCTTCATAGTTCATATCTTGCCACTGCTTCACCATCCCTAAAGACTGGTTATTCAGGCACAGGATTTTTACATTCAGGCCATATTGCTTACAGGTCGACAGTTCCTGGATACACATCTGAATCGATGCTTCACCGGTGATACACACCACTTGCTGTTCCGGGTATGCAAGCTTCGCAGCCATTGCATACGGCAAGCCCACACCCATGGTGCCTAGACCACCTGAGTTGATCCATTGACGTGGACGTTTGTATTTGTAATACATCGCACCAAACATCTGATGCTGACCGACATCAGAAGTAATGATCGCTTCGCCATTGGTCACTTTATCCAATGCCTGAACCACTTGTTGTGGCTTCATCACGCCATCAACACCCGCTTCATAACGACCGCCATGCACTTTGCGCCATTCATTAATCTGAGACCACCATGCCGCAATCACTTCAGGATTTGGCTTGGAAACATTGAGCTGTTTCAACTGGTTCAACATTTCAGTCAATACCGGCTCTACCGCACCGACAATTGGAATGTGCGCCATAATGGTTTTTGAAATCGTCGCCGGGTCGATGTCAATATGAATCACTTTGGCATTCGGACAGAATTTTGCCGGATTGTTGGTGACACGGTCATCGAAGCGCGCGCCTACACACAGAATCACATCTGCATTGTGCATGGTCATGTTGGCTTCATAAGTACCGTGCATACCGAGCATACCGATGAACTGTTCATCATCACCCGGGAATGCGCCCAAGCCCATTAAGGTATTGGTTACCGGATAGCCCAATAGATGCGCAAGCTCTGTCAATTGTGCAGATGCATTGCCTTGAACCACACCACCACCCGAATAAATTACTGGGCGCTTAGCATTGACTAATTCTTCAATCGCTTTACGAATTTGACCTGAGTGACCACGAAACGGTGGCTGATACGAACGCATCTTCACTTTTTCCGGGTATTCGTAAGCAAATTTTTCTGCAGGATTGGTCGCATCTTTAGGAATATCAATTACGACAGGGCCTGGACGACCAGATGACGCGATATAGAATGCTTTTTTGATGATTGCAGGAATTTCGCTGGCATGACGCACCTGGAAACTATGCTTCACGATTGGACGTGAAATGCCGACCATATCGGTTTCCTGGAATGCATCTTCACCAATCAGATGACTCGCAACCTGACCTGACAAAATCACCATCGGGATTGAGTCCATATAGGCCGTTGCAATTGGCGTTACCGTATTGGTTGCACCCGGACCTGAGGTCACCAGCACCACACCGGTCTTACCTGTGACGCGTGAGTAAGCATCCGCCATGTGACCGGCAGCTTGTTCGTGACGTACGAGGTAATGATTGATTTTGTCTTGTTGAAATAGCGCATCATAAATATGAAGAACTGCGCCGCCTGGGTATCCAAAAACATGTTCAACGCCTTCGTCCGCTAATGCGCGAACAAGCATTTCACCACCAGATAGAAGTTCCAACGTGATTCACCCTAATATTATGACACTGCACAAATGGGAGGCATTTGCAGTGTTTCATTTGTTAACTGTCTGCACTGTTATAGCACACAAATTTCATAGTTTTCATAGCAATAGGAAAAAAATCTGATCTCTTGGCTGTTCGAGCAATACAAGACCTAAAACATGTTGGGATAAACATATTTTGCTTAGCTTTGTTCAATTTCTCGGCTAGAGAAATCGCCCACTGCATGAAATGACACTTAGTCGAAGGGTGATCGATTAAGGCATATAAAACTATTGCAGCATTCTTGTGTTTTCAGGCTTTAAAGTCAAGTTTAAAAAACAGGCAATATGCGCTTTAAAATACCTGATTTGCTGTTTTTAACAGCAATCTAGAGCAAGGACAGTAATAAAGAATTAATCTAATAATATTTAATCCAATAAAATTCATAAACTTATATATTTAATTTTATAAATTTTTAGTATGTCTTATATAAAAAAAATGAATGAATTTTTAATAAATCCAGTGAAGTTGTTTATCAATAAATTTTGTGTCTGAAAATTTGCTCACCACCTCTACAAACGAGATGCAGAAGCTGTTCGACCCTTGATCATGAATAGAGCGGATAAAAATTCATTATTTTTACTGTGAAAATCACTACAATGTTTTGTAGTATTTTATGGCTAGAACACAGAGGCTCAAAAACAATGAAAATATCTTTTTTAACTGCCTTAAGTCTGAGTTGTGCAATTTCTCTGGGCATCTGTAGCAGCAGTGCTTCAGCAATCCAGTATTATAAATGGGTCGATGCCAAGGGCACCACACACTATACGAAAACACCGCCCCCGAAAACAGCGAAAAAAGCCACAACTGTCGATACCTATGGCTGGAAAAACTCGGCACCGACACCGCCTAGAACGAGTGAAACTGAAGTGCAAACAGAAAATAGCGCTCAAGAACAACTGCAACAGCCTCAAATTCCTGCGAATCAGGATCAGCAGCAACGTGAAGCCAACGAAGCCTTAGAACAATCGAAAAATCGCGCAGTGGCTTTATAAGCGACCTCCACTATGGAACTGATCATTTTTTCTTAGGGAAATGCCTGCGCAAAATTCACTTTTAGGTGCATTTTGCGCTATGCTGTGCAACAGACTTTTTTTCACCGTAATTCACTGATACGTTTATGACTACTCACATTGATTCCGAATATCAAGCCAGTGCGATCGAGCCTCAAGTCCAACAGGATTGGGAATCTCGCAAAGCCTTTAAAGTTGCCGACAAAGTAGAAGGTCCACGTCGTTATATTCTCTCGATGTTCCCTTACCCAAGTGGCAAGCTGCATATGGGTCATGTGCGTAACTATACGATTGGTGACGTGATCAGCCGTTTCCATCGCTTAAAAGGTGAAACGGTTCTACAACCAATGGGTTGGGATGCTTTCGGTCTACCTGCTGAAAACGCAGCGATTGCACACCAAGTTGCTCCGGCAAAATGGACATTTGAAAATATCGCTTACATGCGTGACCAGTTGAAAAAACTCGGTCTTGCAGTGGATTGGGATCGTGAATTTGCCACCTGTACCCCAGAGTACTATCGTTGGGAACAATGGCTATTTGTTCAGCTTTATAAAAAAGGCTTGATCTACCGTAAACTTTCAACTGTAAACTGGGATCCGGTCGATCAGACTGTTCTTGCCAACGAACAGGTTGAAAATGGTCGCGGCTGGCGTTCAGGTGCATTGGTGGAAAAACGTGATATTCCAATGTACTACTTCCGCATTACCGATTATGCGCAAGAGTTACTTGACGACCTGGACACGCTTAAAGATGGCTGGCCACAACAAGTTCTGACCATGCAGCGTAACTGGATTGGTCGTTCACAAGGGATGGACATTACCTTCCCTTCAGCGAATCCTGAAATTTACGCAGACGGCCTTACTGTATTCACCACACGTGCTGACACCTTAATGGGTGTGACTTATGTTGCAGTTGCAGCAGAACATCCAATGGCGCTGAAAGCTGCGGAAAATAATGCTGAACTTAAAGCATTTATTGAAGAATGCCGTATGGGTTCTGTGGCTGAAGCTGACCTTGCCACTGCTGAAAAGAAAGGCATGGCAACAGGTCTGTCTGTGAAGCATCCTGTCACTGGCGAAGCAGTTCCTGTTTGGATTGCCAACTACGTGTTGATGTCTTATGGCTCTGGCGCAGTGATGGCTGTACCTGCACACGACGAACGTGATTTTGAATTTGCCAATAAATATGGCTTAACCATCAAACAAGTGATTGCTGCTAAAGGCGCAGACGATGCAGACTTTGATGCTACACAATGGCAAGAATGGTACGGTTCTAAAGAGGGTAAATTGGTCAATTCTGCTGAATTTGACGGTTTAGACTTTCAAGCAGCTTATGATGCGTTCCTTGCGAAATTAGAACCAACAACTCTTGCAAGCACCAAAGTTCAGTTCCGTTTACGTGACTGGGGTGTATCGCGTCAGCGTTATTGGGGTTGCCCAATTCCAATGATCAACTGTGAAAAATGTGGTCAGGTTCCTGTACCTGAAGAGCAACTTCCAGTGGTCTTACCGACTGATGTCGTACCTGATGGCTCGGGTAATCCATTGAACAAGATGCCTGAGTTTTATCAAACCACTTGCCCAAGCTGTGGTGGTGATGCGCGTCGTGAAACAGATACGCTGGATACCTTTGTAGAGTCATCTTGGTACTATGCACGTTATGCATCTCCTGATTTTACTAATGGTTTAGTTAAACCTGAAGCTGCTCAAACATGGCTTCCAGTAAATCAATACATCGGTGGTGTTGAACACGCGATTCTGCACTTACTTTATGCACGCTTCTTCCACAAATTGATGCGTGATGAAGGTGTAGTACAAGGTAATGAACCATTTACCAACCTGTTAACTCAAGGTATGGTTTTGGCAGATACTTATTACCGTGAAGCTGAATCAGGCAAGAAAACCTGGTTTAACCCTGCAGATATCGATCTCGAACGTGATGAAAAAGGGCGTATTCTGTCTGCGAAATACCAAGGTGATGGTCAGGACGTAATTGTTGGTGGTCAGGAAAAAATGTCGAAATCGAAAAATAACGGTATCGACCCGCAATCAATTATCGACCAATACGGTGCAGATACCGCACGTGTATTTATGATGTTTGCAGCACCACCGGATCAATCGCTTGAATGGTCGGATGCCGGTGTTGAAGGTGCCAACCGCTTCCTGAAACGTGTATGGCGTTTAGCAACAGGCTTCCTTGAAAAAGGTAACGGTGCATCAAACATCGACAAAGCGGCACTGTCTACGGCTGCACAAGACCTACGTCGTAAAACCCATGAAACCATCCAGAAAGTCGGTGATGACATCGAACGTCGTCATGCATTTAACACTGCAATTGCTGCATTGATGGAACTTCTAAACGCGAACAACAAGTTTGAAGCCCAAGATGACAATGACGTTGCTGTTGCACGTGAGTCGATCACTACACTTCTGACTTTGTTAGCTCCATTTGCACCGCACTTAAGCCAAACTTTATTGGCTGAGTTTGGGATTGAATTGAATTCAACCCTATTCCCTGCTGTGGACGAATCTGCACTGACACGTAATACGCAAACCATTGTGGTACAAGTCAACGGTAAACTTCGTGGCAAACTTGAAGTTTCTGTGGGTGCATCAAAAGATGACATCTTGGCGCAAGCCAAAGCATTGCCTGAAGTTCAACAATTCCTGACTGGTCCAACCAAGAAAGAAATTGTGGTACCGAATAAATTGGTGAATTTGGTGGTTTAAATCCTGAGGAATTGTTTAAGCACTGCTTTAAACAATTCTGCAAGGGGATGAGGGCGAATAATTCACCTCTCCCTAACCCTCACTTGCGTTCAGTTTTAAAAGCGCTGCTTTAAAACCTCACTCAGGAGAGGGACTTTAAGAAATAATCCCTCCAAACCTCCCTTTGCCAAAGGGAGGCTTAAAAAACACAAAGCCCGTTGCCAGCCAACGGGCTTTGACTTTACAATCCAGTTCAGGATTTCAAATATTCCCCTTCGGGAAGCATAGAGGGCAACACATGCATTTGGGCAAACGTTTAGCAGCAATTGTTTTAACTTGTGGTCTGAGTGCAGGCTTAGTCGGCTGTGGTTTTCATCTGAAAGGAACCAATCCGAGCTCCGCACCTGTTGCTTACTCTGTCATGAGCCTGTCTTTACCGCCCAATACTGAAGAACTGCAAGAAAAACTGGCAGTTTACCTCGGTGCTGCAGGCGTACAGCTAAGTAATGCACCTAATGCTTATGTATTGCGTGTTCTCGATTACACGCCGCGCCGCTTAGAATTGAATGGTAAGCTGGTAGAAACCTTGCTACGTTTAAATGTGACTTTTCGCATTGAAGATGCACAAGGCAATCCGATCACTGAACCACGCACTGTGGTGGCAACGCGTACTTATCAATATGACATTGAAACAGTCAACACTGATGACCAGGAACAAAAGTTTCTCAATCAGGTGATTATTGATGATGTGGCACAGCAGATCGCGCGTCAGATTTCATCGAACCGCCTACCCTTGGCCAAACAAAATACCCCAGCGCAACCTGCTCAATAAGAACGCCTTATGAAACTTGACTATCTGCAAGCCCTAAAACGTGTCGATGAAGCTCGCGGTGCCTGGGTCTTGCATGGTCAAGAGCCTTTGCTAGAACAAAACCTGATCGATGCCTTTCGCACACATTGGCAAGCCAAAGACATCGAACGTCAACGTTATGATGTCAGTTCAGTTTCTGAGTGGAAAAATGTCTTTAATGCATTGAACAGTTTGTCATTGTTCTCAACCCAACTGGCAGTTGAAGTGCATGGCAATATCAAACCAGATGCCAGTAGCCTCAAACTGCTGAAAAGCTATTTACAACAAGACAGTGATAATCTGCTATTGGTTGTTATGCCCAAGCAAGATGCGAGCAGCCTCAAATCCAGCTTCTTCCAGACGGTTGAGGCCAATGGTGTCTGCGTTGCGCTTACTGCAAATTATCCACGCGATCGTCAGCAAATTTTGGCAGTTGAAGCAGAGAAACTGGGGATTAAACTGGCCCATGATGCCTGGCAATGGCTGGAACAGCATCATGAGCACAACTTGCTGGCAGCCAAAAACAGCCTGATGCGGGTCAGTGACACCTTTGCAGAAGTTGATGTGATTCAGATTGATCATTTATATGCCTGCTTACAGGATCAATCACGCTATAGCACCTATGATTTGAGTGATGCCCTACTGCAAGGCAATCTCTCGCAATCGATCAAGATTTTCCAGTATCTGGTCGCTTCAGGTGAACCGATGAGCCTGATCTTATGGAGCCTGAGCAAGGAAATGCGTCTGTTGATGCAACTGTTTGAACAGCCGCAAAATGCCTTGCAAATTGGAATCTGGAAAACCAAAGTCGGGCTATATCAGCAAGCTTTACGCCGTCTCAGCCCACAACGCTTTTTGAGCTGGCCCCAGCTGTTAATCCGTATTGATGCAGCCATTAAAGGAATGTCCAAAGAGAACCCTGAACATCTCATCTTACAGGCCATTGCTGAAATGTGCGGTCAACGCTTATTTTTAGCGCCGAGTGCTTAACCAAAGAAACGTGCAAACCAGCCCTTGCCTTTTTTGCTTTCCTGAGCACGTAAATAACTCAACATATTATCGCGCACTGCATCGACATAGTCCTGATCATCATGTTGAATATGATTGATCAGCCATTTGGACAATAAACGATATAAATCATTTTCAATCGATTCTCCCTTCTCGAACTTGAGACGATAATCATTGAGTCGTTTCACAAATAATTCATGTATACCGCGATGCGAAGGTAGGTATTGATAACTGACCTGTTCCAGCAGGTTTTCTTCAAAGCTGAAATGTGACTGGGTATAATCGATTAAATCCTCCAAGACCTCTTTGATTCGATCGCGATCTCCTGTGCTTTTTACCTGCTCCAAAGCATTGATATAATCTAAAATTTGACGGTGCTGATTATCGATTACGTCGATTCCAATATTATAGCTTTCATTCCATTCCATCGTTAAACCCTCATCAATGTTGCGAGCAAAGTTGTATTATTTTTGCACAATAAATGTGCGTTTTCTTCTTAAGTGGTAAAACCATAATTTTTTTATGGAATTAAATCTTACAAGCTTTATTTATTTAAATCCATATATAAAACATGGGTTTTTAATTTTTTTTTCTACTTAATTTTCAACTGGTTTTTGCTCTCTGGACTAGAGGGAGGAAAATTAAGCCAGAAACAGCCTTAAAACAAATATCACACAACAAATCTAGTATGTTTGGTCTTATGTCTTTATTGATTCACACTCGATTTTATTTGTGCAGCGCTTTGATTGAAAAAATACTGTTGGGGACAGTGATCATTTTATTCAAGAGTCACCTGATGATCTTTTAAATAGGATCGATGTTATCTATAGAGGGTCAAAGTCTTGTTATGAATGTCAGAACAAGCAATTCATGGAGCATTTTAAAATGGTCTGTATGGACGATATTTTCAGAAATCAGCCAATAGAAAATAATTCTCATTATAATTCAAAAAATTCACGATTTATCCCAATTTCGCTTTTATAATCAATCCCTATCTTTGATCCGAATTCGTACTCAATATGCCAAAAATAAAACCGACGAAACTAATTATGGCCGCCGTGATTGCCATTGTGTTAATCGCTGCGGGGTGGTATTTCCTCAAACCTAAAGAACAGCCGCCACAGTATATTACTGCTGAAGTAACACAGGGTGATATTGAAAGTTCTGTACTGGCGACCGGTATTTTAGAAGCCACCAAAATGGTCAGCGTAGGTGCCCAGGTTTCTGGCCAGGTGAGACAAATGTATGTGGAACTCGGTGATCAGGTTAAACAGGGTCAGCTGATTGCACGAATTGATTCTGTTCGTCAGGAAAATGATTTAAAAACTGCTGAAGCCAGCATTAAAAACCAGATGGCACAGCTTGCAGTGAGACAGGCGAATCTGGCCAAAGTTGAAGCTGAATACAATCGTCAGAAAGCCATGTATGCACAGGATGCAACTTCCCGTTCAGAGCTGGAATCTGCATTTGCCAGTTATAAAACGGCTCAGGCCGATATCACGGCAATCAATGCACAGATCGAACAGTCGCGCCTGACCTTGGCAACTGCCAAAGAAGACTTGGGTTATACCCAGATTGTGGCACCGATGGATGGCACGATTGTGGCGATTGTGACCGAAGAAGGTCAAACCGTGAATGCCAATCAAAGTGCACCGACCATTGTGAAGCTGGCCAAGCTGGACACCATGACCATTAAAGCTGAAATTTCTGAAGCAGATGTGATGAAAGTGGAAGAAGGTCAAACGGTTTATTTCACCACACTGGGCAATAACGAGAAAAAGATTTACGCCAAATTGCGCCAGGTTGAACCTGCACCAAATTCGATTAATACCGATTCCAATGCAACAGGCTCATCTTCAAGTTCTGCGGTGTATTACAACGCTTTATTCGATGTACCGAATGAAGATGGCAAACTGCGTATTGATATGACGGCGCAAGTTTATATTGTGCTGGATGAAGCTAAAAACGTGCTGACGATTCCGGCCGCTGCGATTCAAGGCTCAAACCGTCCGCCACGTGCTAATCGGGCTGAAGGTTCTCGCGGTGACAGTTCTCGCGGCGAAGCTAATCCGGCAGCACTTCCTGAAGCTGAATCTGCTCAAGGCAATCGTCCTGCTGGTGAACGCCCTGCCCGCCTGAATCTTTCTGAAGCGGAGCTGGCACTGATTGAACAGGGCAAAGCACAGCGCGCCATGGTGCGTGTCTTGCAGGCTGATGGTACTGCAAAACCAACCCCTGTACTGATCGGTTTGAATAACCGTGCCACTGCACAAGTGATTAAAGGTCTAAAACGTGGTGATCAGGTGGTCATTGCTGATGGTTCTGACACCTCCAATGATGCAGCAAAACGCGGTGGCAATAGCCGTGGCCCAATGAGAATGTAAATATGAATTCACAACAGCAGCCTCTCCTCGAGGTGAAAAATCTGGTACGTGAATTCCCTGCGGGTGAAGGTACGGTCCAGATTTTAAAAGGGGTCAATCTGGAGATTTATCCGGGTGAACTGGTGGCGATTGTTGGTCAGTCTGGTTCAGGTAAATCCACCCTGATGAACATTCTGGGCTGTCTGGACAAACCCACCACGGGTAGCTACAAGGTCAAAGGCCGTGAAACCCGGGAACTGGAAGCAGATGAACTGGCGCAGTTACGTCGTGAATATTTCGGCTTTATTTTTCAGCGTTATCACCTGCTCGGCGATTTAAACGCAGCAGGCAATGTCGAAGTCCCTGCCATTTATGCGGGTGCAGATTCATCGGAACGGCATGCGCGTGCGGTCAAGATTCTGACCGATCTGGGTCTGGGCGAAAAAACCCAGAACCGTCCGAGTCAACTGTCAGGCGGTCAGCAGCAACGTGTGTCGATTGCCCGTGCGCTGATGAATGGCGGTGATGTGATTCTGGCCGATGAGCCGACAGGTGCCTTGGATAAGAACAGCGGTATTGAGGTGATGCGTATTTTGCGCGAACTGAATGCCAAGGGTCATACCATCATTCTGGTTACGCATGATCATAATGTGGCAAAAAACGCGACACGAATCATTGAAATTTCAGACGGGAATATCATTTCCGATCAGCCGAATGTGCCTGAAGCCGAAGACCATCTGGAAAAGCAGCCGCTGATCCGTAATCAACAAAAGAAGATTTCTTCATGGCGTTCGGCGGTTGACCGCCTCGGTGAGGCCTTCCGTATGGCTTTGCTGGCCATGAATGCGCATCGCATGCGGACTTTCCTGACCATGCTCGGGATCATTATCGGTATCGCTTCGGTGGTTTCAGTGGTGGCTTTGGGGAATGGTTCACAGAAGCAGATTCTGGAAAATATCAGCAGTCTGGGCACCAATACCATTACCGTATTTCAGGGGCGGGGCTTCGGAGACAATTCCAGATCTTCACAAGCCAAAACCCTGATTCCAGCCGATGCCGATGCGCTGGCCGAACAACCGTATGTCGATGGCGTCAGTCCCTCTGTGAACAGCAGTGTTACCGGCCGTTATAAAGAAATTGAAGCCTCAACCACGGTCAATGGCGTCAGTGAAGATTTCTTCTATGTGCGTGGCATGACTTTCCAGTCCGGTCAGCCCTTTGACCGCAGTAGCATCATGCAACAGGCACAAGATGTTGTCATTGATACCAATACCAAAAACACTTTCTTTAAGGATGGTACTAATCCGGTGGGTCAGGTGATTTTACTGGGTAGCGTCCCGAGCCGGATTATCGGGGTGATTGATGCGCAAAAAGGCATGATGGGCAATAATGACAGCCTGAATGTCTACCTGCCGTATTCTACCGTGATGAGTCGTATGCTGGGGCAATCTAACGTTCGCAGCATCATTGTGCGGATTAAGGATGAATACCCAAGTGCGGCGGCTGAAAATGCAATTTTAAACCTGTTGGTACAGCGCCATGGCGCGCAGGACGTGTTTACCCAGAATGCCGACAGTATTCGTGAAACCATTCAGCAGACCACAGCGACTATGACGCTTTTAATTTCGGCGATTGCGGTGATTTCACTGGTGGTCGGCGGGATCGGGGTGATGAATATCATGCTGGTGTCCGTGACTGAACGTACTCAGGAAATTGGGGTGCGGATGGCAGTGGGTGCACGTCAAAGTGATATTTTGCAGCAGTTCCTGATTGAGGCAGTGCTGGTGTGTATTTTAGGCGGTATTTTGGGGGTGCTGCTCTCGCTCGGGATTGGCCAGCTAATTACCCACTTTGCCGGCGGTACTTTCCAGATGGCGTATTCAACCACTTCGATTGTAGCGGCCTTTGTCTGCTCAAGCCTGATCGGGATTGTGTTTGGCTTTATCCCGGCACGTAACGCTGCTCGTCTGAATCCAGTCGATGCGCTCTCTCGCGAATAAGGAATCTGATATGCAAATGAATTTAACCAAGCTTGCCAGTGCCCTGTTGCTGGGAAGCTCGCTGGTCGGTTGTGCCGCAGTGGTGAAAACCCCCTATGAACAGCCTGCGATCAATATGCCGGGTAGCTTTCAAAACAATAAGGTGCTTAGTCAGCAGATTCATGCCGATATTTTGGCAGATCAATGGTGGACTTTATTTAAAGATCCGCAATTGAACAGTTTGGTCGATCAAGTGCTGGCGCAGAATACAGATCTGGCGGTGGCTGGCATCAGTTTACAGCAGGCGCGCATTCAGGCCAGACAGGCACAAAGCCAGCAAGGCGTCCGTGTCGGTGATGCACGAATTTCAACGGGACAGCGTTTTGATCTGGAGGGTGGTGGCAATGCTTCGACGGGTCTTTCACTGGGCTATCCGGGCTTAAGCTATGAACTGGATCTGTTTGGCAAACTGGCCAATCAGACTGAAGCGGCGCGCTGGGAAGCCTTGGCATCTGCACAGGACTTACAGGCGACGGCGCAGAGCCTGATTGGCACCACGGCACAGCTTTACTGGCAATTGGCTTATTTAAACGAGCGTTATAGCGTGGTACAGCAAAATCTGGCAACAGCGCAAAAAACCTATGATCTGGTGCAGGTACAATATCGTGCCGGTGCGGTGTCCGGTCTAGATTTAACCCAGGCCGAACAGGCGATTCAAAGCCAGCAAGCCACCTTAAGCCAGATTGAGCAGCAACGGGTGGAAACGCGTACCGGCCTCGCAGTATTGCTGCATATGCCAGTACAACAGCTTTCTATTCAGGAGCCAAGCCGTTTACCGAATATTCAATTACCGAGTATTCAGGCCGACTTACCCGCGAGTTTATTGTCCCGTCGTCCCGACCTCCAAGCGACTGAACTACGTTTGCGTAAAGCGCTGGCCAATAAGGATGCCAACAAAGCCAGTTATTATCCTTCAATCAGTCTGACTGGGAATTTGACCACAGGTATTGGCAGCAGTACCTCGCTTTCAAATGCGTTGAAGAATCCGGTGGCGACTTTAGGTGCGGGTCTGACCTTGCCCTTCCTGCAATGGAATGACATGAAACGTGATCTGCAAGTCAATGAGCTAGAATATGAAAAAGCGATTATGCAATATCGCCAGACCATGTATGAAGCCTTCGCCGATGTGGAAAATGCCTTGTCGAACCGGACTGAAATCAGTAAGCAAGTCACTTTGCAGCAACGTAATGTCGAACTGGCTGAACGTACCGAACGCCTGACTGAAGTACGTTATCGTAATGGCGCGGTGGCGTTAAAGAACCTGCTAGATGCGCAGGAAACTACGCGGAATGCACGGCTGTCTTTGGTACAAACCCGACAGAACCAATACAATGCCTATGTGACTTTAATGCAGGCATTAGGTGGCAGTCCAATCCAGCAATTACTTTAAACAAAGCTTGAACCATAAAAAAACCGCTGCCAGACAGCGGTTTTTTTATGGTGTGATTTCAATAAAATTACTTCATTTCTAAATAGGCATGTACATTTTTCAATAATTCAGTTGATCGCTCATGCCCGAGCAAACTGCCTTTTTCCAGCCAGTCCCGCGCGCGCCCAATATCCCGCTCTACACCAATGCCTTTGATATATAAGCGCCCCAGATGACTATAAGCATCGGCATTGACCTGCGCTGCCGCCTGACGGTAATACTGTACCGCCTGTTCGATATTTGCCTCAGTGCCTATGCCATTTTCAAAAGCGTCCCCCAGCGCATTCAGTGCCACACTATTCTGCTGAGCAGCCGCTTTTTGCAGATAGCTCAAACCTAAGGCAATATCCTGCGCAATCTGTTGCCCCTTAAGATACTCCAAGCCCAATTCTGCCTGTGCCTGTGCATGTCCCAGTTGTGCAGCCTGATGCAGATAACGATTGGCCTGCTCTGGATGATAGATAAAGACCGGATAAAGACCTGACAGAGCCTGATACAGGAACCAGGCTGCTTCCTTGGAGCCTTTCGCAACCGCCTGATTCAGATATTGAATGGCTTTGTCGTGTGTCGGCAATGGATATTCCGCCAGACTATAAAAACGCCCGACCACATAAATTAAATCTGCCTCAGACTGAGCCTCGATCTGCCAATATTGCTGGGCCACTGCCTGAATCATGCGGGTGGCTTTACCCGTATCTTTAGCTGTGCCGATACCATTTAAATAACACAGTGCCAGACCCATTTGTGCATAAGCATCATCGGAACTGAGCTGAAATGCTGCCTGATATAATTCAAATGCCTTTTGCGGCTCATAAGCCACTAGATGCTGTTCAAAATACAGCGCGGCAATCATGCATAAAGCGGGCGGATGCTGAGTATTGGCAGCTTCAGACCAGTAACGAAACGCCATGGTTTCATTTTTATCGACATACCAGCCATGAAAATAAGCCAGTCCAATTAAAGTCTTGGAATGCGCATCGGCATGTTCTTTGGACTGCTGCATCAAATGCTGGAACACGCGCTGACGCTGGTCGGTATCGATACGGCCTTGCAACACACCGGCATAATAATCATAGAGACCTTTTTGATCACCAAGACTGATACAGCGTTTAATAAATTGCAGGGCTTGAGTCTGGTCTTGGGGCAGCCTCTGTCCACGCGCATAATCATCGGCGATCTGCTGATTGGCAGCCAGATGATCTTGCTGCGCAGCTAAAAACAGATAATGAATTCCCTGAACCAAATCTTGAGCCGCTGAATCTGTTAAATAATACTGCGCCAGTTGATACTGCGAATTGCTATGTCCCTGCCCGGCATTTTGAATGAGTAAGGCCAAGCGCTGCTGTTCAGCGTTCTTCTCTTCTGGATTTGTTTCTGTAGTGGAAGAAAGTTCAGTGATGCGGTACTGGGCATCCAGATTGCCACGGGCTACGGCATGTCGGTACCAGTACAGCGCTTTTTCCGGGTCAGCCATTTGATAGCGTTGCTCCTCATGAATCTGCCCTAGATGATAAGCTGCGTCATCACTGCCCAGATGAAAGGCTTTATCGAGATAACTGATGGCTGTTTCCGTATTTTGCGCATGTCCCAGACCCTGCAAATGCATCAGCCCCATGCCGACATAAGCCTGTGGAATTTCCTGTTGCTGGGCAAGATTCTGGTAAATCTGATAGGCGCGTGCATAATTCGGATGTTCAGGATCTGAACTCAAGCGCGCCGCATGCTTGAGCTGTGCATCAAGCTGCTCAATCCATAGATCATGCTGCACAGCTTTGGCCTGATCACGTTTCACCGGATCCGGACGTTTCCACATCCAGATTCCCAAAGCCCCTATCCCCAAAATCAATACCAGCAAGAACCACATAACTGCTCCAAAACATTATTTTTGTTCTGCAAATGAATCCTTTCATTCTAAACGCCGTCTCAAAAAAAGCACATATCTTGTGCTTTTTATTTTGTAAATCAGGCTTTTGCTCTTTTACTATCCAGCTTCTTCAAGCCTTCTGCCACAGCGACCATGGCAAAGCTTGATGTCACCACCACGGCAGAGCCATAACCACCACAGCGCAAGCCGGCACTGGCACAGACATCGGCACTCGAGAACGGATTATCGATTGAATAGACACAGGTAATGCCGAATTTTTCTTTAGGTTTTTTACAAATACCTTTGCCGCGTAACTGGGCACGCAATTTGGCCAGCATCGGGTCCTGTTCGGTTTTAGATAAGTCTGCGACACGAATTTTCAGGGGATCCAGTTTACCGCCTGCCCCGCCCGACACAATCAAGGGAATCTTGTTAAAGCGACAATGCAGCATCAAGGCAAATTTGGCCTTCACATCATCAATACAGTCGAGAATTAAATCAGGATTACCTGCTAAAATTTCTTTGATATTTTCCGGCGTCAGATAGTCATCAATCAGATTAATCTTGATCCGTGGATTAATGGCATGACAACGCTCGGCCATCACTGCAATTTTTTCATGGCCCAAGGTCGTGCTCATGGCAGGCAATTGACGATTAATATTGGATGCCGCCACCACATCCATATCGACCAAACTCAGCTCGCCCACACCGCTACGTGCCAGCGCTTCTACTGCCCAAGAACCGACACCACCGATGCCAATCACCATCACATGACTTTTTTCATAATGACTGAAGCTGTCTTCTCCATAAATTTTGGCAACACCCGCAAAGCGGCGCTCATATTCATCGTCTTGAAGCAGGTCGGTCATAAGTCATCAATAGCTGTTAAATCACGGCTTATTTTAGCAAAGTCAGCATTTTTTTACTGCTTCTAAAATTTTGATACAAAATCTATCAGCAAAATCAGAAAGATAAATTCAGGAACATTTATAATTGGATAAAATTCATACATAAAACTTTAAATATGGGAGTCAAACACTGTGCTGATCAATGCTCTTTTGGCTCTCAATTTTATCCTGATCACTCTACATTTTTATTTTTACAGTAGCCAAAAACAGAAAAACTATGCGCTGAGTATTTTTATTCGTTTGCTGATTTTAGGCCTATTCGGATATGTGATCCTAGATCGCCATGAAACCCAGACCCATCTGATTTTGGTACTGATATCCTGGGTGATATTTGAACTGATTGAGAGTTTATATCAAAAGAAAAAAGCATCAATCTCATAAAAAAAGAGGCTTGCGCCTCTTTCAATCCATCTAAACTTAGTCTTTATTCATGATAAAGAAATATTGACGATAGTATTTCAGTTCGGCAATTGAATCACGAATGTCATCCATCGCCAGATGCGAAGCATTTTTCTTGAGACCACTCATAATTTCTGGACGCCAGCGTTTTGCCAGCTCTTTCACTGAAGATACATCCAGATTACGGTAATGGAAATACTGCTCCAGCTCAGGCATCAGGCGATGCAAGAAACGGCGATCCTGACAGATCGAGTTGCCACACATCGGGGATGACTTTGGATTGACCCATTTTTTCAGGAATTCAATGGTTTGCTGTTCTGCATCCTGAGCCGTCAGTTTACTGCGACGCACCCGTTCAATCAGACCCGATTGACCATGTTGACGAGTGTTCCACTCATCCATGGCATTTAACAGACGTGCAGGCTGATGCACCGCAAGCACAGGACCTTCTGCCAGAATATTCAAATTGTCATCGGTTACAATCGTCGCAATTTCAATAATTTGGTCATTGTCTGTGTCTAGACCTGTCATTTCAAGGTCAATCCAAATCAGGCGGGTATCAGCGGTGCTGCTCATAAATGTGCAATCTTATTGGGTTTAAAAACAACTATAGTAGCAAATTAATTACATCTTGGGTGTCATTCGGGGGCTGCTTCATGCTATTTTTGCCATCTGATTTACCCGGTTTTTTAGGATATGAATGGCCTTAATACGTAAGCGTCGTCTGACAGAGCAACAACAGCGCCGCATTCAGAAACAACAGAAAACACGTCAAGAAGATCTCGATACCTCCAGTGATCTGGAAGGTTTGGTAGTGCAACACTACGGCCGCCAACTTGAAGTGCAAGCTTTGTCTACTCCTGACATTCACCCTGAAAAACCTGTGGTCGCCGATGGTGAGCCTGAACCTTTCTGGAAAGAAATTGAACTAGGCAGCGTCTGGCGCTGTCATACCCGAACCAATCTGGATTTACTGGTCACGGGTGACCGGGTTAAATGGCAAGCCGATCCGAATACAGGTTTAGGAATTATTACGGCGATTCATCCACGTAAATCCTTATTGACCCGTCCTGACCGCTATCACAAGGTTAAACCGGTAGCGGCCAATATTTCACTGATTGTGATTGTGTTTGCACCATTACCTGAGCCAGCACCGGGCCTGATCGACCGTTATCTGGTGGCCTGTGCCGATGCCGATATTCCTGCGCTTCTAGTGATGAACAAAGCCGATTTGTTAAAAGAGAACGATCCAATTCTGACTCTGCTACAAGAATATCAAGACCTCGGTTATGAAGTAATGCAAACCCAGTCCGATGGTGATCTGACTGTATTGTCCAATCGTCTGGAAAATGAAACGGTGGCTTTTGTCGGTCAATCGGGTGTCGGTAAAAGTACGCTGATCAATGCGATCGTGCCAGATGCAGCCCAGAAAACCAATATTATTTCGGAAAACTCGGCACTCGGTCAGCACACCACCACCTCAACCCGTTTAATCGGTTTTGGTGAAGGTGCTGCCCTGATTGACTCTCCGGGAATTCGTGAATTTGGCCTGTGGCATCTGACTTTAGATAAGGTACAAATCGGTTTTCCTGAAATTGAAAACCTGCTCGGACACTGTCAGTTCCGGAACTGCACGCATAAGCATGAAAAACAATGTGCTTTACGTCAGGCTGCGAGTGCGGGTGAAATTTTACCGCGCCGACTGGACAGCTATTTGCGTTTAATCGATGAAATCACTGAAGCACAGCAAAAAAATTAATTTTCTTGTGCCTCAACCCTTGAAGCGGTGATTTTGATCACCATATTTATGAGCTATACTCTTGGCAATTTTAAAATTGTAATTAGGTGAATTGTGGAACGTTGGTTCGAGTTTATGGGGAATCACCCCTTCTTATTTGGAACACTCGCGGTATTGGTAGTTTTGTTCTTCATTATCGAAGGTCAACGTAACGGTCGTAAAATTTCTCCGCAGTCGCTGGGAATTTTAGTCAAAGCAAAAAATGCCATGCTGATTGATTTACGGGATGCCAAAGACTTCCGTGAAGGTCATATCAGCGGCAGCCGTAACATTCCATATAGCCAGATTACAAAGCATGTTGAAGAGCTGAAAGCATCTGATCGCCCTTTGGTGTTCATTTGTAACCTTGGACAGGTGGCTGGTACTGCGCTACAACAAGTGGGTCATGCCGATGCATACCGTCTTGATGGCGGCATCAGCAACTGGAAAGCCCAGGGTTTACCTTTGGTGAAAAGCAAATAATCCACGAACAGGAGATTGATCATGGCTGACGTTATTGTTTATTCAACGACTGTGTGTCCTTATTGCGTGCGTGCAAAACAGTTGCTTGAGCGCAAAGGTGTCGCATATAAAGAAATTAATCTATCTCAAGAAGCACCTGAAGTACGTCTTGAATTGATGCAGCGTACCAATCACCGCACTGTGCCACAAATTTTTATTAAGGATCAATTCATCGGTGGTTTCGACCAGCTTTATGCTTTAGAGCGTGAAGGCAAACTCGATGAATTACTGGCTTAATTCTATTAAAATCATCACTTTATATTAAGGATCAAAGAATGAGTGAAGAACAACAAGCTCAACCACAATTGGCATTAGAGCGTATTTATACCAAAGATATTTCTTTTGAGGTTCCTGGGGCACAAGTTTTTACCAAGCAATGGCAACCTGAGCTCAACATCAACCTTTCTTCTTCTGCAGAAAAAATTGATGAGACTCATTTTGAAGTGGCTTTAAAAGTCGTTGTTCAAGCGACCAATGAAGGTGATACTGCTTTTATCGTCGACGTGACTCAAGCCGGTATCTTCTTGGTAGATGGCGTTGAAGAAGAGCGTCTTCCATACATCCTGGGCGCATACTGCCCGAACATTCTGTTCCCGTTCCTGCGTGAAGCAGTGAATGATATGGTGACTAAAGGTAGCTTCCCACAGTTGCTGCTTACCCCAATCAACTTCGATGCTGAATT
Source organism: Acinetobacter sp. YH12208 (assembly GCF_013418055.1). Taxonomy (NCBI): domain Bacteria; kingdom Pseudomonadati; phylum Pseudomonadota; class Gammaproteobacteria; order Moraxellales; family Moraxellaceae; genus Acinetobacter; species Acinetobacter sp. YH12208. The sequence continues at coordinate 165,646 of NZ_VPCT01000006.1, read as the reverse complement.
TGAAGCCAATATGCAACGTGCACAAACTGCCGCTGTAGATGGTCAGGCTTAATCGCTGTCCTGCAAATCTAAAAAAGACCGCTTATGCGGTCTTTTTTATGGCCTTGAGTGAACTCCCCCTTTATCAAAGGGGGAATGAGGGGGATTTTGCTCATTCACTCTTTTTTTTAAGAAAGGGTTTAGCGAGATTAAAGAAAAATAATCCCTCCTAACCTTCCTTTAAAAAAGGGAGGAACTCTCCCCCCACGGCAGAGAATAGACTTTTATTCCGCATCCGCCATTAAATCAGCACTCATACCCACGGTATTGAAACCGGCATCGACATACAGGATTTCACCGGTAATGCCATTGGCCCATGGCGAGCACAGGAATAATGCTGCATTGCCGACATCTTCAATCGTTACATTACGTTTTAATGGCGCAACTTTTTCATTTAAGTCGAGCATTTTACGGAATGATTTAATGCCTGAAGCAGCCAGAGTACGGATTGGACCCGCAGAGATGGCATTGACACGAATACCTTCCTGACCCAAGCTCGAAGCTAAATAACGAACACCGGCTTCTAAAGAGGCTTTGGCCATACCCATCACGTTATAGTTCGGCATTACGCGCTCAGAACCTTGATAAGTTAGCGTTAACAGGCAGCCTTGACGAACTTGTAGCAAAGGCTTTGCCGCACGTGCCATCGCGATAAAGCTATAGGCACTGATGTCATGTGCAATATTGAAACCTTCGCGGTCTGTGATTTCGGTAAAGTCGCCATCCAAAGTATGCGCCGGTGCGAAACCGATAGAATGCACTACGCCATCCAGACCATCCCAGTGTTTCGCCAGCTCAGCAAATGCATTATCAATATCAGCATCTACCGCCACATCACAAGGAAAAACCAGTTTTGAACCAAACTGTTCAGCAAAGTCATCTACCCGCTTTTTCAGCTTTTCATTTGGATAAGTAAAAGCCAATTCAGCACCTTCACGATGTAATGCCTGAGCAATACCAAAAGCAATGGATAATTTACTCGCAATACCCGCGATCAAGAAGCGCTTACCCGCCAAAAGTCCTTGTGCCATGTGAATCTCACCTAAAATAATATATATGCATGATGCCAAGTCTGAGGCATTTTAGAAATTGCATAATGCATCTTTTTTTAACAGATACCAAATTACAGTAGATACAGCCGAGCAATAAAAACCGGCATTATTCATCGGCCAAATTCAAAACCTGATGGGTATTCTGCCAGAGCTGCTGTGCCAATTTGGCTTGATCTTGCCCTAAGCTTTGTGCCAAACCTTCCAGTACATAAGGCAAGTTGGCAGGTGTATTGCGGGTACGTTGCTCACCTGACTGTTGACAGCATAACGGCGTCATATCCGGACAATCGGTTTCCAGCACCAGATGTTCTGCACCGACTGCCTGTACCACCTGATGCAGTTTTCTGGCATTCGGATTGGTAATCTGTCCGGTGACTCCCAGTTTAAACCCCAACTTGACAAAAGCCTTGGCTTCCTCAACACCTCCGCCAAAGGCATGTGCGATTCCACCCTGTTTAAACTGATGCTGTTTTAAAATTTGTAAAACTTCTGCATGTGATTTACGGATATGCAGCAAAATCGGCTTATCAAATTGTTGTGCCAGTTCAATTTGTGCAGCGAAAAAATCTTGCTGCTTTTGAAAAATTTCAGGTTGTTTATGCTGCTTTAAAAATGTGTCGAGACCGATTTCACCAATGGCAATGCATTGTTCATTTCTAAGTAGCTGCTCCAGATCATATAAATGTTCAGCCTGATGCTGTTCAATATAAAACGGATGCAAGCCGGGTGCCAAGTGGCTATGCGGTGCATTTTCCAACCCGTTGATAAAATGGTGGGTTTTTAACAAATCCTGAAAGCGGTTTTGCAAAAAGCCAATTAGAACCAGATGTTCCACACCTACCGCTTTGGCCGCATAGGCCAGATGTTCCCGATCAGGATCAAAATCGGGAACATCAAAATGGGTATGCGTATCGAACAGTTTTAACTTCATTCGGCTTTAGATGCTAACGCTGGCTGTGCCTCAGAGGCTGCTGTTTCAGCTTGCGGCAGATATTGCGGTTTTAGCACGCCTTGTAGCTGCGCATAAGGAATCATTAAGCGCGGCAAACCCACCACATAAGGTCCGATTTCATATTCGGCATATTGTAAGATCAAACCTTCTTTGGCCAGATAAAAATTATCGGTCAGTATGAACTTCCAGGCCTGTTCATATTCAGCGACATCTTTTGCCAGCTTGGACTCCATGACCCAGACTTTAAAAGCCTCATACGCCTGTGCTTCGAGTTTGGCTTTTTGCTTCTCGGCAATAATGTCATCCAGCTTGACCAGTGTTTGCTGTTCAAGATCAAAATTATAATAGCGCTGTGCAGATGCTCCGTGCGCACCTCCCAGATAATGGCTACTGTTTAGCACCACAGTCGCCAATGGATCACCCGAATTCAGAATCTTGGGCTTAATCATCAGGCTAATGCTATGACTGGCACTCAGTGCTTTGAGCTCCTTGTCCAGATTCAAGAAGGTCTGCATAGAAGGCTGAATTTGCTGCTCAAGCTGCTGTTTTGGTGTAGTGACCGTCGACAAGGCTGTTTTTGGTTCAGAAGCAGCCACTTCGGCTTCACTGGCAGCAGTGGCTTTTGCCGGCTCAATCGCATCGACAGACAGGATATTTTTTAACTGTTGCAAAATCTGCTGATCGATCCATTCATCAATAAAGCGCTGATTACTGTTCAGGCGTTCAATCGAAATTTCCGGACAGTTTTTACCCTCACACTCTGGAATCACCAGCTTGAGTTTTTCGGTATCACCACTAAGTTTCAGGACTTCTGGCTCGGTTTGTACCACTTCAGGAGAAGTCGGCTCTTTCGGCTCATTGCTCTTCGGCTGACATGCACTCAGTAAAACTGCGGATGCCAGTATCGATAGACAAAAAATATTCTTATATTTTGGCATTCATTACCCTTTTCAAAACGTGTAATTAATCCTGAGAGGATTACGACCTTTAGAACATATTCCGATAGACTTCGGCTTTCAAGACCTGTTGTGTTTGTTCTTTTGTTAAATAGATATCCAGTTGTTTGGCATCTTTGCTAATGTCATGACTGCGATAATGCAGACCAATCCCTTCCTGATCGAAGAACCACTCAGCCTGCCCCCAATACAGTTTTTTCGGTGCTTGCTGCTGAACCTCGTGATTATTGTCCTTTAACCATTTTTCATAAGCGGTTTGAATGATCTTGTCCATTAACAACTGTTGTTTGGGATCGATAATATCCAGTGGGGTCAGCATTTTTTGTTGTTGACGATCGGCTACAAAAAAATAATAGCGCTCATACACACTGATATTTTCCTGTTTACTATCAATACCAATTTGCAGCAAGACATATTGATTACGCTGATAGGGAATGCGGGTATACAGCGATAATTCATAAGCCTGATTGAGCTGGAGTTGAGCCTGCCAGGCATCCGATTTTTTCACATAGGCATTCATCGCCTGTTGTAAACTCATATCCTGTTTTAAGCCAATTTGATCCTGAATTACCTTGGCCTGCTGTTTTTCGATCCAGTGATTCATCCATGGATCAGCCGTATATAAAGTCTGGATATCGACATTGATACAGTTTTTGGTTTCACAAAATGGCAAGGCGATCTTGGCCGGTTGTTCTTGAATATTCAGGTAAGGCAAAATACTGGCACTTTGCTTAACTGGGGTTGTTTTTCCATCCGGCTGGTCAAGTTCCGGTTCTTTTTCGCTTTTATCACAGCCACTCAGGACAAGACTTAAACCAATGACAGCACCGAGGGCGGCTTCCTTGCTGAACTTCATTTTTAAACAATCTATCAGGTTATGAATAGTTTAAATGTAACATAAAACAAAACAGCTTCCGGAGAAGCTGTTTGATATTTTTAGACGATATTTGAATACCTGAAAGTTTAGTGTTCGCGCGTATTATGGAACACGATGTCCGGATAACGTTCTTGCATGAGCTGTAAATTCACTCGGCTTGGCGCAAGATAAGTCAAGTGACCACCGCCATCGACTGACAACTGGTCGTGGGCTTTTTTCTTAAATTCGTTAAATTTTTTCTCGTCATCACAAGACACCCAACGAACAGTATTGATGTTCACGGGTTCGTAAACACAGTCAACTTTATATTCTTCTTTCAAACGATACGCCACCACTTCAAACTGAAGTACGCCCACTGCACCCACGATCAGGTCATTATTATGCTGTGGCATAAATACCTGTGTTGCACCTTCTTCAGACAACTCTTTCAGGCCCTTTTGCAACTGTTTCGATTTCAAAGGATCTTTTAAGCGTACACGACGGAACATTTCCGGTGCAAAGTGCGGAATACCTGTGAACTGTAGCTTTTCACCTGAAGTAAAGGTATCACCAATCTGAATGGTGCCGTGGTTATGCAGTCCGATAATATCGCCCGGCCACGCTTCTTCCAGATGCTGGCGGTCACCGGCCAGGAAGGTTAAGGCATCACTAATCCGCACATCTTTATCCAGACGTACATGCTTCATTTTCAGGCCTTTTTCATATTTACCTGAACAAATTCGCATGAATGCAATACGGTCACGATGTTTCGGGTCCATATTGGCCTGAATTTTAAAGACAAAACCGCTAAAGCCTTCTTCATCAGCTTCGACAACACGAGCCTGAGTAGGATGGGCCTTCGGCGGCGGTGCATATTGACTGAAGGCATCCAGCACATGGTCAACCCCAAAGTTACCTAAGGCTGTACCGAACAATACCGGCGTTTGACGGCCTGCCAGAAATTCTTCACGATCCAATGGCTCATTGGCCATTTGCACCAGTTCAAGTGATTCTTCAAATGCAGCCCACGCCAGCTCACCAACTTTCTCACGAAGATCCGGATAGTCATAACCATCACGTATTTCGATTGTAGGAATGGTTGAACCAAAACCGGTTTTGTAAATGTAGAATTTTTCTTCGATTAAATTAAATACACCGGCAAAATCACGCCCCGTACCCAATGGCCAGGTGATCGGAACACATTTAATTTTCAGAACGTTTTCGATTTCATCCAGAAGCTCGAGTGGCTCACGGATTTCACGGTCCATTTTGTTAACAAAAGAAATAATCGGTGTATCGCGCATACGACACACGTCCATCAATTTAATGGTCCGGTCTTCTACCCCTTTTGCACCATCAATCACCATTAATGCCGAGTCAACGGCGGTTAAGGTACGATAGGTATCTTCCGAGAAATCTTCATGTCCCGGGGTATCGAGCAGGTTGATCATCTTGTCTTTGAACGGGAACTGCATCACCGAGGTCGTGATCGAGATGCCACGTTCTTTTTCCATTTCCATCCAGTCTGATGTAGCGGCCCGGTCAGACTTACGGCTTTTCACCATACCTGCAACCTGAATCGCCTGCCCCCATAACAGCAGCTTTTCTGTCATGGTGGTTTTACCGGCATCGGGGTGGGAAATAATGGCGAATGTACGTCGCTGAGCGACCTGCGCCGCTAACTCATCTTTAAAACTCATGGAAAATACCTACTGCAGAACCGCAGTGCTCAAGATCAAAAACGATCAATATGAAAATTGGCGATATTGTAGCAGATTTCTAAAGCCAATAAGTATGCCCACGGCTGAAGGAAATGACAGTATTTATAAGATCTACACTTGCTGACTGCTGGATTTTTCAGCCCAGATTGAGTCAGAAATAATACGGTTATGAAGCTTAAATATGGGAGTTTGTGTCATTCAACTGGCCTGCTGAATAACGCTAAATATAGGTCCACCGTACTCTTTAGTACCGCATTAGTAGCGTATAAAAATTCAAATTAAGACAGAAAATCCTGTATTTCCAATGACTCGACTGGCATCGGCTTTGCCAGCAAATAACCTTGTAATTGCTGACAACCGAGTCGAGTCAAAATATCTGCTTGCAGCGTGGTTTCTATGCCTTCAGCCGTTACTTTTAAACCCAGTTTAATCGCCAGCCGAATAATGCTTTCCAGAATCATTTCTTCTTTAGAGCCGACGCTAAGATCCTGAATAAACTCTTTATCAATTTTCAGTTCATCCACGGGCAGATTTTTTAGATATAAAAAGCTGGAATGTCCGGTTCCAAAATCATCAATCGCCAGCTGGATGCCGATATTACGTAATTGTTCAAGGGTACGAATACTGGCATCGATATAATGCATGGCGGTCGATTCAGTAATCTCGATCATCAAATGCTGCGGATTGATCTTATAGCGTTTAAACAGGTTTTGCAGATTAGCTAATAGATGCTTATGCTCAAACTGCACCGCAGACAAATTCACGGCAATCGGGAAAAAGTCGGTATTATTTTTTTCCCAGAGTTGGATCTGTTTGCAAGCCTGCTCCAGTGCCCAATAGCCCATCTGAATAATAAGCCCAGTTTTCTCAGCGCCATGAATAAACATATTGGGACCCAGCAACCCATGTAACGGATGCTGCCAGCGAATCAGGGCTTCTACCCCACAAATTTTTCGCTCACTGGTAAATTTGGGCTGATAAAACAGTACAAATTGCTGATCTTCAACTGCTTTATACAGATCATTAATCAGCTTGCTCTGGCTCTTGGATTCATGCTGATCAGAAGAAAAATTAAAGACTGAATAGGTATTGCGGCCCTGATATTTAGAACTGAGCATTGCTGCATCGGCATTCACCAGTAAATCTTGCAGATTCTTGCCATGCTCCGGATATATCGCGATTCCGATACTGCCCGAAATATTAATGGTTTTGCCATCAATCAGGAAGCTGTCCTGAATCAGATTTAGAATCTGCTCTGACATTTCTGAAGCTTTGCTGACGGACGTATTTTCCAGCACCATCAGGAACTCATCGCCGCCAATTCTGAGCAGCTTGGAACGGTCACCCCATAACTGATGAATACGCGCAGTCAGTTGAATCAGCAACTGGTCTCCGACCTGATGACCAAACACATCATTCACCGCCTTAAAACGATCCAGATCAATATATAAAAAGGCAATTTCCTGCTGATGTTGTTGCTTGGAAAACAAGATATCTGCGTATTCAGCCAGGTATAAACGGTTGGGTAATTTGGTGAGATTATCCTGGATATTTTGATTTTCGAGCTCTTTATTGGCCCATCGCAGTTGGCGATTCCGAGAGGCCAGGCGCAATTCTGAGAGAACCAGACGAATCATGGCAATCAGTAACAGAGCACTGATTAACACAACCGCGAACAACAGATCATAAGTCGCATGTGAAGATTCTGTGATTGGCGTAATCTCTGTTCTCTCAAAGTTGGCCCTAAGACTACTTGTATAGTGCATGGTTGAGACCCCGAGACTCATCACCACGATCGCGAGAGCCACTCGGGAAAATGACCAGATGCTTTGGATCATTAAGCAGAGGGTAAAAATAGAAGCCGTAAAGACACTCAAATAAGAGAGCAACATCCAGCTGAAATCAAAATGATAGACATGACTTAAATGAATTGCTGTCATCCCAGTGAAATGGATCGACCAGATCAACAGCCCCAGTAATGCGGCCGTTGCAAATAGCATGAGTGTTGCAAATTTTCTTCGCGACTCACGCCACCATATTTTTTGAATCGGCATCAAAAAATAGCCAGCGACGAAAGCAAAGAGAGTTGATCCGATGACCAGACTGATATCATGCTGAATAGGGATCATATAAAATGTTCCGTATTGGTCATCATTGTTATTATTCCCCTCACGTGTATTTCTATTTCCACCTGGTCAAGTTTAAAGCCGTCAGAATCGTAAAGTTGACAAGCAATGCACATGTGTCGCTGTGCAAAGCCTCTGGTTTTAAATAAAATTAGAATTTATATTTTTTTAATTCAGGGTCGAGAACAGATTCTGAAATCATGATGAGCATCAGCATAAAATATGACTTCTATCTTATGAGTCTTGAAAATTTTAGCAAATGTTTAAATCTATTTTTCCAGTTTATTTATTCGACCACCGTCACAATTTTTTTCTTTTTATTTAGACAGCTAGCAATTCATATGAAAAATTTATTCTGATTTTTAAATAGCCGGATGTCATAAAAAAATAGCCTGTCGAAACAGGCTATTTTTTTAGATCCTTAAATGGACACGCTTAAAAGTTACTGTTTGGCCTGTAACTTGGCATAATCCAGCAACACATGTGCAGCTTCGATCACAAAGGCTTCTTCTTCAGGAAGCGCCGGACGCTCTTTGGCTTTCATTTTGGCACGGGTTTCAATCAGTGCATCCATTGAAGCCTGATAAGTTTCCCAGTTCGGATAAGGTTTAAGACCTGTAGCCATACGGCGGGTATTTTCTGCCTCCAGCGTTTTTTGCTCCATGACAATCAACTCTGCTTTACGCTGTTGCAAGTCCAGTACCTGACGCTTTTCTTCCTCGGCTTTTTTCATCACCGCCTTACGCTGTTCCAGATACTTGAACTGAGAATCCAGCACGACCCGTTGCTGAGAAAGTTTAGCCAATTCAGGTACATATTTCTGTACTGCACCTTCACGTTTAAACGGTGCGGTTGGAATGGTATCCCACTGCAAGGCATTTTTAGCCTTACGCTCACCAAACTCTTCATTATAAATATCGACCAGTTTAATGTCTGGCACAACCCCTTTATTCTGGGTACTACCACCAGTCACCCGGTAGAATTTACGCTGTGTCAGTGTCGCCTGACCATGGGCCAAGCTATCCAGTTGCACCTGCGCCGTACCCTTACCAGTGGTGGTACTGCCGATCACAATCCCGCGTTCATAATCCTGAATCGCTGCGGAGTAAATTTCGCTGGCCGAGGCAGAGGCCAGATTGATCATTACTGCCAAAGGACCCGCATAGGTTTGTGCACCGCCATCATCATCTTCAAAGACGCTAACATTGCCATTACCATCACGAATCTGCACCACTGGACCAGACTTGATCACCTGCCCCAACATACGTGCCACTTCTTCCAGTGAACCACCTGGGTTATTGCGCAAATCGACAATAATCCCGGCAACATTCTTCGCCGCGAGTTCTTTCAAGGCTTTGTTGGTATCTTCAGACACCGAACGATAATCCGTACCGGCACGGCGTGCGCGATAGTTCAGGTAGAACGATGGAATTTCGATCACACCATATTGATATTTCTTGCCATCGCGTTGAATGTCGACCACACGTGTACGCACACCGGCATCTTCTTCCTGAATCACGTCACGGGTAATGGTCACATTACGTGCCTGCCCCATGGCAGCACCCGCACCGAGCAAGCGTAAAGTGACTTTAGTGCCACGTTTACCACGAATCAGACCGACAATTTCATTACTTGGCCAGCCAATGACATCGACCATCTGTTCGCCGTCTTGGGCTACACCAATGATACGATCCCCTGATTTGACCTGACCGGATTTGCTGGCCGGACCACCTTCAACGATGGTTTCAATCTTGGTGTAATCTTCATTGCCACGTTCCGGACGAATCGATACGCCGACGCCTTCCAGCTGTAAAGTGGTCTGACGATTCAGCTCCATCGCATCCACAGGCGGGAAATAATTGCTGTGCGGATCATAGGTCAGCATCATCGCATTCAAGGTCTTGTCGAGCACATCATCACTCTTGATCCGGCTGACACGTTCCAGCTGACGGGTATAACGCTTGGTCAAGGTTTGTGCAGGCGTCAGATCTTCAGGACCGGTAAGGTCTTGTCCATTGGCCAGTTCTGGATTGGCCTTCAGTGCTTTCTGTTTGGCCTGTTCTTCTTCTTTACTGATGGTCAGATTGATCAGCTGGGACACCAGCATTTTTGACCAGTGCGCGCGCTGTTCAGCCTCAGTTTTAAAGAATGGTGCTTTTTCACGATCAGTTTCGATATAGACATTTGGCTGATTCAAGTTCTGTGGTTTTTTCAGCTCATCCAGCATATAAGTATAGAACTGAGTCAGGCGCTGACGATATTGCGCATGGATTTCATAAGGACCCGACAAATTGCCAGCTTTCAGGTGAGCACCGAAATTGGCTCCATAACGTTTCTTGTAATTTTCAACTTCTGGTGCCAGAAATAAGCTATGTTCCGGATCCAGACTATCGATATAGAAATCGAAAATACGCTGCGAAGTCTGGGCATCCAGACGCATATTCAAATAGTGCTGACGATCCACCAGCGTCGCCAGTTGACGTGATACTAACGCCTGTTCTTGAGATGGCTGAATGGCTTTGCTGACCACTTCTGCACTATTGGCTGCAATCGCATCATTCACGACATGGGTAAAAAAGAAGCCACCTGTCGCAATCGCAACGGCGCAAGCTATCGTTTGAAATTTCATAAATAATTCGTACTTCCTTGGCCTAGAGACCAATGTGACCGTGTTGCTTTTCGACCAGAATTTAACGTATTCAGCATCTTAAACAACTTAATATGTTTATGTCGTGTAGTTTTATCATATTCTGTGCTGACAAAGTGTAGCAAATCATTGCAGAAATCAGGTATTGTTTCCCGGAAAAATTCTAAAACGGATTCCGCATATGATTGGCGCATTGATGCTCGACATCGCAGGCACAACCCTGACTCAAGAAGATATTGAACTATTCGGTGCGCCGCAAGTCGGTGGAGTCATTTTATTTGGTCGCAATATCGAATCTCCGGCTCAAGTCCGTGCCTTAACCGATCACATGCGCCAGATTCGTCCTGATATTTTGATTGCAGTCGATCAGGAAGGTGGACGTGTGCAGCGCTTAAGACAGGGCTTTACCCTGCTCCCTGCGATGGGGAAATTTGGCGAACTGTATGCTCATGATTCGCAGCGTGCTTTAGATTTGGCCGAAAAATGCGGCTGGCTGATGGCGATTGAAGTACTGGCTGTCGGGATTGATTTCAGTTTTGCGCCGGTGCTGGATTTAAACGACATCAGTGATGTGATTGGTGACCGAAGCTTTGCCAGAAATATTCCGGATATTATTCCACTGGCCAGCGCATTTTTAAAAGGGATGAAACGTGCAGGAATGGCGTCAACCGGGAAACATTTCCCAGGTCATGGTTCAGTCAAAGCGGATTCACATGTTGCGGCAGCCATTGATATGCGCAGCTATGAAGACATTCAGCAAAAAGACATGCAGACCTTTATCCAGTTACAGCCGCAACTCGATGCTTTAATGCCGGCTCATGTCATCTATAGTCAGGTCGATCCAAACCCGGCCGGATTCTCGGAATTCTGGATTCAGAAAGTCTTGCGTCAGCAACTCGGTTTTGACGGCGTTCTGTTCTCGGATGATTTAAGCATGCAGGCCGCCTGTGTGGCAGGCGGTGCCGATGCCCGAATTCAGGCCGCCCTCAAAGCGGGTTGTGACATGGGTCTGGTCTGCAATGACCGTGCAGCACAATGCATTGCACTGGAAGGGATTAAGGATCTGCCTATCCCGAACCAGCAACGTCTGGAACGCATGCGCGGCAACATCCCGAACATCCAGATTGGGTCAGAGCTTGATCTGGGAGAAGCATGGCGCAATATCCGTGACGAAATACTGGTATTCAAGCAGCAGACTAGCTGAAACTTTTTAAATCCAATCAAGATGATAAAGGAACACGACAAAGTGTTCCTTTTTTATTATGATGTTAAAAGGCGTTACTTCTGTAGCACCCAACTAAAATAACAATAAGGTCAGAACCCTATGCCAAAATCACTTTCGCAGCATCGCCATATTTCTTTTACAGCACATTATACCGGCTATATCTGGTATCAAATGGGGATCTCACATCCGGTCTTTGCCACGACTAAAGGCAAATTTCTGGCCACACTGCTACATCCACTTGAAGTATGGGCAGAACGCTCTGTAGGTGGCAGCATGCGTACCACACTCAAGCAGCGCCATCAGATGATTGATGAACATCTGTGTCAGTTGATCGAGCAGCATCCACAACTTCAGATTCTTGAAATTGCCTGCGGTTTGTCTCCACGTAGCTGGAATTTCAGACAAAAATTTCCCGAGATTAATTATCGTGAACTGGATCTTCCCGACATGGCCAGAATCAAGACCCAAGCCTTGCAGCAGATTGATCAGCAGGCTCCCGAAGTGCTCACTGCAGATATTTTTAGTGAAGAGTTGGACTGTATCTTTCAGATGTTTGATCCCGACCAACCTTTGGTGGTAATTAATGAGGGACTGATTAATTACTTTGATCAACGCATGTTGCGTATTCTGTTGCAAGGTATTGCAGAGAATGCACGACATTTTCCAGCCTTGCATTACCTTAGCGACATTTACCCGGAACCCGTCAAAAATAAATTGGCAAATTTTATTTGGAGCTGTAGCCGTCTGCTTAAATTCATGTCACGCAGTGCTTTTACCTTTCATTTTAAAACCCCCCAAGAATTACAGCACTTTTTTCAAGATGCCGGTTTCGATCAGGTTGAGGTACAACAACCGCAACGTTATTTTGCCGAGCCTCGTCAGCAAAATCTGACACCGGAGCAGGATGAACATCTCGGTGATCTGGTCTGGATGATTCATGCAGTGAAAAAAAACAGCGTTAAATGATGCTGTTTTTTTATTAAGCCCCGATTAAATCACTGCATCGAAAGCGTCTTCTTGCTGAAGGATTTTCTGTTGTTGCACAAAAGCCAATAAACGTTCTGCCACTTCAAAACTGCCATGTTTAAACAGGGCCCGCACTTGAGTCTCATCCTGTTCAAAGATCAGACATTCGATCTTGAACTCGCCGTTTTCATCTTCCAGATGCAAGGCCAGATCACGCGGATAAGCTGCGGCACACTCTGTCTGTCCTGCGTCTAACTCCAGCAATACTCCAAAGAAATTCATGTCGATAATTTCTACATTCAACAGCAGATCCGAATGACGATGACTCAAATAACGTTGTGGCTGTTGCACACAAATCCGTTCTTCACCGCGCCGTTCAATCTGCTGCATCTGTTCACGGCTAAACGGAATAATTCCCGGCAACTGCTCGACTGCTTCATCACGCAAGAAGGTGGCAAACAGATGCATAGTTTCTTTCCTGCGCTGCAACTGAGGCACATGGTCAGCACCGGCAATTTGTACATACTGCATATTTGGACATTGCAGGGCAAAATTGGCATTCTCATGTGGCAAGGTAAAACTGTCATATTGACCACAGGCCACCAGAACCTTGCACTGTGGAATCGGCACGTGGGTCAGACGCAATAGACGGTTGCAGTTAATATCATAACGCTCTTGTTCGGTCACCGTGAATTCTGACATCTGCTTGAAGAATAAGCGCTTTGCTGTTGGTGACATGCGGGTTTCTTTGAGACGGGCATGATTGACCAGATATAAAATGACGGCCTGACCAAATTCATCCATGCGCTGTTCTTTCATCAGATGCAAGGATTCTTCCAATAGCATGCGCCAGCTTTTGCGGGTTTTCTGCATTACGCCCATCAGGATCATCCGATCCACCAGTTCAGGGCGCTGGTCTGCCAGACAGGAGGCGACTACTGAGCCTAAGGACATGCCTAAAATTGAAACTTGAGGAAGTTGCATCTGCTCCAGCCATTGCCCCAGCATGGCAGCAAGGTCTTCAAGCTCCAGAGTTCCAGCCGACAGACCAGTATCCACATTGCTGATCTGCTGGTTGGCTCCCATCGAAGGCAAGTCAATCAGAATGATCGGGCCGGCAGCGAAGAGCTGTTCGACACAATATTTATAGGAATTAAAATTCTGGAAGGCGCCCCCAATGATCACCATCGGCCTGAGATGCAAAGTATCCGGACGGGCAATCGCCATATATTCGATTTTCCAGCCATCCATCCAGGTGCTTCGTGCTGGCTGCTTAAAACTGTGCTTATCATAAAGATCAAAAAAACCATAATGGCTTTGCGAATCCAATACATGGGCATCCATGTGGATAATGGAATTCATTTTCCTTTTCCTCCGTCCTTGCCTTATTTTTATTGTGCAAGTCATGATTAACAGATCTTATGCTTCAGACACATTCCGATGAGCCTGAACACGCATCCTGCTCTTTAATAATTATATATGACTTCAATGTCGCTTATTTCATTCTATACAGAGCGGCTTTTCACAAGCAACCGCTTCAGCGACCACTTATCTGCTTTTAAACAGAAAACAATTTCAAAATGTTTAGAAGTCCGCGAAAACGGATGATTTTTAACAGATGGGCTTCATTGTCCGGCAGCAGACTGTTAATATCGAAGTGAAATTTCTAAGTGATCAAAGCGCTATGCAAGAGTCTATTGAACAATATATGCAAACGGTAGGACAGCAGGCACGCCAGGCTTCTCGCATTTTGGCTCGTGCGTCCACCCAAACCAAAAACAACGCACTATCGGCTATTTATACGGCTTTGGAAAATAGCCAGCCAGCTATTTTGGCTGCCAACCAGAAAGATATGACCAAAGCGCATAATAACAATCTGGACAGTGCCCTGCTTGATCGCTTAGAACTCAACCCCGCACGCTTTAAAGGTATGTTAGAAGGCCTGAAAGATGTGATTGGCCTGAAAGATCCGATTGGTGAAATTAGCGATATGGCTTATCGCCCATCTGGCATTCAACTGGGCAAGATGCGTGTACCTTTAGGTGTGGTCGGCATGATTTATGAATCACGTCCCAACGTGACCCTGGAAGCGGCTTCACTGGCGCTGAAATCAGGCAATGCGATTATTTTACGTGGCGGTTCAGAAGCACTGGAATCCAATCAGGCGATTGCCGCGGCAATTCAACATGCGCTGAAAATTTCCGGCCTGCCAGAATCAGCAGTACAAGTGATCAATACCGTTGATCGTGCTGCAGTCGGCCAGCTCATTACCATGACCGAATATGTCGATGTGATTGTGCCTCGTGGCGGCAAGAGCCTAATCGAACGCATTACTGAAGAAGCTCGTGTCCCGGTGATCAAACATTTAGATGGTAATTGCCATATCTATGTGGAAGCACAGGCGGATCTGTTAAAAGCCTTACCCATTGCTTTAAATGCTAAAACCCATCGTTATGGCGTGTGTAATGCCATGGAAACTTTGCTAGTCGATGAAAAAGTCGCTGAAGAGTTCTTGCCTCGCATCGCAGAACTTTATCAGGAGAAAAAAGTAGAGCTCCGTGGTTGCAAAGAAACCCAGCGTATTCTTGCTGATGCAGTGATTGCGGCCACTGAAGAAGACTGGTATACCGAATATCTGGGCCCAATTCTGGCCATCAAAGTGGTTTCTGGCATAGAAGAAGCGATTGAACATATTAATCAGTATGGCTCACATCATACCGATTCGATCATTACTGAAAATTACAGTCTGGCACGCGAGTTTTTGGCCGGTGTCGATTCGAGTTCGGTGATGATCAATGCCTCGACCCGCTTTGCTGATGGTTTTGAATATGGCTTAGGCGCGGAAATCGGAATTTCAACCGATAAAATTCATGCCCGTGGTCCGGTTGGTCTTGAAGGCCTGACCTCACAAAAATGGATCGTATTTGGTGATGGTCAGATTCGCCAATAACTATTTCAGATGATCACTTTAAAAATCAGTTTTGTTCGCAAGGCTGATTTTTTATGGATATAAAAATTAAAACCAAAATGGATCAGAACCTTTGGGTCATTTTATTGATGAATCTCTGTATAGAATTGTATGTATAAGTCATATTTGCTGTTTTAGGCACTAAACTGAAAGCAATCTGTTCTAGTACGACATTAAAAATAGAATTCGGCAGCTTTATTGATTATATTTTTCAGCATCATTTTATTTATAAATGAAAACTATGAACTGATAAATTTTAGTTATTATTGTCAGCCTGGTCGATAATGCTTAAGTCTAATCTGCTAAAGTCTATCTAGGACAGAAAAAAAACAAATGTTAAAACATCAATATTGATTCAGCTTAGTGCCTTTTTGCTGATCACTGGATCAAGTCAATGGACGAGAATTTTAATTAAAAATCGGGTAATCAATCGTGTCTAAATCAGTATTAGTTATTAATTGTGGCTCTTCTTCAATCAAGTTTGCATTACTTCTTGAGGAACAGAACTTCCGTATTCATGGTTTAGCTGAGAACTTAGGCACAGAGAATGCTCGTATCAAAGGCGTGACTGTCGGTAACGAACCAGTCGATATCCATATTCCTTTTGCCGACCATAAAAAAGCCCTTGAAGTTGGTTTGGAGCGTCTGGCTAACTATCGCCCAGATGCGATTGGTCACCGTGTGGTACATGGTGGCAGCCTGACCAAAGCAGAATTGATCAATGATGAAATTATTGAAAAGATTCGTGAAGCAACGCCGCTTGCGCCCTTACACAATCCGGCACATCTGATTGGCATTGAAGCCACCAAACGCTTGTTCCCAGACTTACCGCAAATAGCAGTATTTGATACCGCATTCCATCAAAGCATGCCAGCACATGCATATCGCTATGCCCTGCCAAAATTCTTATATACAGCCCATGGTGTGCGTCGTTATGGTTTCCACGGCACCAGCCATGCTTATGTTTCAGACCGTGGTTCTGAACTGGCAGGTAGCCTGAAACAAGGCGGCTGGTTAACAGCACATCTCGGTAATGGCAGCTCGACCTGTGCCGTGTGGAATGGGAAAAGTGTAGATACGTCAATGGGCTTAACCCCGCTTGAAGGTATTGTCATGGGCACCCGCAGTGGCGATGTCGACCCAAGCCTGCACAGCTTCCTGGCAAAGAACCTGGGTTGGGATATCTATAAAATTGACAAGATGCTGAATAGCCAGAGCGGTCTGTTGGGTCTGTCTGATTTGTCGAATGACATGCGTACCCTGATTGAAGCATCGGAACAAGGTAATGAAGATGCTGCATTAGCGATTGAAGTATTCTGCTACCGTCTAGCCAAATCTCTGGCAGCACTGAGCTGTGGTCTGCCACGTATTGATGGCTTGTTCTTCACTGGCGGTATTGGCGAAAATTCTGCCTATATCCGTGAAAAAACCATGACTTATCTGCCCCACTTCGGCTTCAACCTGGATAAAAGTGCCAATAATGACCTGAAACGTGGCACTGAAGGCCGTATCGATTCAGGTACAGGTCCACAAATCTGGGTAGTGCCAACAGACGAAGAAGGTCGTATCGCTCAAGAAGTACATAGCGTTGTAGAACTTGAAGTGGAGCAAAAAAACGCAAAAAAGTCTGAAGCTGAGGTAGCGCTTGCATAAGCAAGCAGGGCCACTTTTTAACTGATTTTTATTATTGTGTGACTGACGTAACTTATGAAAACGATTCTATTGGTTCCCACTGGGGAAGGCGTAGGCTTAACTTCTGCATGTTTAGGCCTGATTTATGCACTGGAATGCCAAGGGGTTAAAGCTGGCTTTCTCAAACCTTTTGCTCAGGAATTGAATGAAGTCGAAGACCGTACTACGGCTTTGTATCGTCATATTTCTCAAAGTGAAACTGTTGAACCAATCCGTTATAGCAAAGTCTTGCAGCAGATTAATCTGGGTGAACAGGATGAACTGCTGGAAGAAGCGGTACGTCTGCATCGTCAAATTGCCAGACAGCATGACCTGATTATTGTCGAAGGTCTATTGCCAAATGCTCAGGACAGTTTTGCCGATGATCTGAATGCCTCGCTGGCGCAGGCTTTGGATGCCAAAGTGATTGTGGTCAGCAATGCCAATATCCAGCAGCCAGGTCAGACTGCCGATAAAGTTGAAAACCAGATTCGCAACTTTGGTGGCGCCAGTTCAACCCGCCTGTCTGGCATCCTGTTGATGCGAACCAAAGGTCTGCCTGAAGAATCTGCACAGATTCCTGTAACGCTTGATCCGGATTTACGTCTTGCAGAAGAAACCACACAATTTATTCGTGCCATCCAGCAAACCCATCCACATATTGGTTCAGAAAAGTTACCTGTAATTGGACTGGTGCCTTTCAGTAAAACTTTAAGTGTGCCGCGTATATCTGATCTGGCGGCACATATTCAGGCCTACTGGATTAATGAAGGCGAAGCGAAACAGCGCCGTGTCCAGCACAGCAGCCTGATTTCGGCCAATATTGAACATGAATTGCATAAGTTTGTAGCGGGTGAATTGATCATCAGTGCATCTGACCGGATTGATGTGTTATTGGCCAGCAGTCTGGCCAGCAGCAATGGTATTCCTTTGGCTGGCTTGGTGCTAACTGAACATCATCAGCCAAATGATCACGTATTGGAATTTTGCCAGACCGCCATCAAACAAGGTTTACCAATTTTACATACACCGCTTAGCACCTTTGAAACCGCACAAAAACTGACAAATCTCAGCAATGAAATTCCAGTAGATGATACGGAACGTGCAGATCAGGTCACGCGCTTTGTTTCGAGTCACATCAATCCGGAATGGCTCGGTCAGATGTTGAATGGTTCTTATAAGCCACGTCTATCGCCTTCAGCCTTCCGGCATGAACTGGTACAAAAATCGATTGCGGCGAAAAAACGTATTGTATTACCTGAAGGTGATGAACCACGTACGATACAAGCTGCAGCAATCTGTCAGTCGCGTGGCATTGCACAATGTATTTTATTGGCCAATCCCGAATCTGTTTTAGAAGTGGCAAAAGCTCGTGGTATCGAATTGCCTGAAGATCTGGAAATTCTGGATCCGGATCTGATTCGTGACAACTATATCGACAAGATGGTCGAGCTACGTAAAGGCAAACTCAACGAACTGCAAGCGCGTGAACAGTTGCAAGACACTGTGGTGCTCGGCACCATGATGCTGGCGCTGGATCAGGTTGATGGTCTGGTCTCTGGCGCGGTACATACCACGGCCAATACCGTACGTCCTGCCTTTCAGCTGATCAAGACTGCACCCGATTATTCACTGGTTTCTTCTGTGTTCTTTATGTTGCTGCCAGATGAAGTCTATGTTTATGGCGACTGTGCGATTAATCCTGATCCAGATGCAGAGCAGCTGGCCGAGATTGCGATTCAATCGGCAGATTCTGCCAAAGCCTTTGGCATTGACCCGCGGATTGCAATGATTTCTTACTCTACCGGAACTTCAGGTATGGGTGCCGATGTCGAGAAAGTGGCTGAAGCAACACGAATTGCCAAAGAACGTCGTCCTGACCTGCTAATTGATGGGCCATTACAATATGATGCTGCCTCGGTTGAAAGTGTTGGCCGTCAAAAAGCACCAGATTCACAAGTGGCCGGACGTGCCAATGTCTTTATTTTCCCGGATTTAAATACGGGTAATACGACTTATAAAGCTGTGCAACGTGCTGCCAATGTAGTCAGTGTCGGGCCAATGTTGCAAGGTTTGAACAAACCGGTGAACGACCTGTCTCGTGGTGCTTTGGTCGATGATATTGTATTTACCATCGCCTTAACCGCGATTCAGGCAGAACAGCAGGCTCAATAAATTTAATAGCTCCGCACTCACCACCCTCTCGCAAGATGGGGTGGTTTTTTTAATCATTTTTGTTCTAAAGTCGGACATTCTATAATCTGTCGATTACTTTTCTAAAAATAAAAAATGCTCTCAAAGAGCATCACATCAACACTGATCTTAAATGGAACCGCATCTACTTACACTTACTGAAAGTTGAAAATCTACTCACATTTTTAGCGCTCACGCAAATCGATGAAATGCGTTATATGACCGGCTTGAAATGGCATTTTACACTTGAAGATATGCAGGCACATATTCAGCGCTGTTTGGCTGATCCAACCCGTTATGACTTTGCGATTTGTTTAAACCATCATGATGAAATGATCGGTAAACTTTGAATTCTAGAAATCAATCTTGTGCTCAACATGCCGAATTTTGTATTGCCATCTCAACGATCACTTGGACAGCTCAAGGCTATGGCAGTGAAGCGCTCAAGTTGGTCAAAGAGCTTTTCTTTAAGCCATTACAACTCAAAAGTTTAAGTTCAAAAGTCTTTGGACATAATTGAGGTGGAAGTCGTGCCTAGGAAAAATATGGTTTTCAAACGCTAAAAATCATACAAAATGGTTTTGAATATGAAGGGGAATTTTCAGATAAAATCATTATACAGGCTCAAAATCCATTTCTGGCAGAATGCAAAACCAAATAAAAAAGAATCAACTACGCATAATAAATGCCAGTCTTTCGAACTGGCATTTTCAACGATTACTAATAAAGTCTGTGACATAAAAAATTAAGCTGAGACAGCCCTGCTTTTCAGTCCACTGACTTTAATTTTTTATAAGGTGGTCCACTCTTTACGCACATCTTCTGCTGTTTTATTGAGCACTACGCTATCGTCTTTGATTTCGCTTACCCAACTCAAGGGAATCAGATGATGCTCATTATTTTCATCATCACTTCTTGTCAATTTAATTGAATCCTGACCTTCTAAATGGTCTACCTTCCCGACTTGAGTACCACATGAAGCAATGACTGAAGCATGTTCTTTAATATCACTTGCATTAAAATTGTTCATTCTATTTGCCTGTTTCTAGAAGTTGAGAGGAACAGTCTAAGCAATAAAAAACGCCACATGTGTAAGGCTTTTCAGACTTTGGGTTTTGAAGGGTTAAGAATGTAAACGCTTAGCACGGTTTAACCCACTACATAACAAAAATGCTTTTTGAAGTTGAGTATTCAGATATTTTTATAGCTTGATGAATTGGATGTGAAGATTTGAAGATTTGAAGATTTGAAGATTTGAAGATTTGAAGATTTGAAGATTTGAAGATTTGAAGATTTGAAGATTTGAAGATTTGAAGATTTGAAGATTTGAAGATAGGTTAATTTTTTATGTCTTAAAATAAAAAAGAAGATAAAGCTTAGGCTTGATCTTCTTTCTGACCGTACATCCAAGTTGCAGCGATATATACACAAAAACCACTTGCCATTAAAATACCTGTAACCATTGTTAAGATCTCCCGTTTCAATAGCTGCATTATGTAAAAGTTTTATGACAGTTATATGACAATCTGGTTTTTTATTAAATTTAAAATAATTAATAAAATTCAATTGCTTAATACGGAATAAGCAAAATTATGCGTATTTTTTATCTGAAATATGACACTAAATATGACCGATTACTGTCATATTTGACCCGCTGAGCTGCTAAAGTCGTCCTTCAGATTGCTTAAACTATAAACTTTCGGCCAATGCTCGCCCAAAATGCCCACAACCCGATTCTTTTGTCTTATAATTTAGCCCGCTAGCTATCAGCCCGCTCAAGAGATATTTGTATGACAACTATTATCAAGCAAGATGACTTAATCACATCGGTTAAAGATGCGCTTCAGTTCATTTCTTACTATCACCCACAAGACTTTATCCAAGCGATGAGCCGTGCGTATGATCGTGAAGAGAACAAAGCTGCTAAAGATGCGATCGCGCAAATCTTAATTAACTCACGCATGTGTGCAGAAGGCCACCGCCCAATCTGTCAAGATACCGGTATCGTCAACGTATTTGTTGAAGTGGGCATGGATGTTAAATTCGATTTAACCATGGGCCTGGATGATGCAATCAATGAAGGCGTACGTCAGGGTTATTTAGAAAACTCCAACGTGCTTCGTGCATCAGTTCTGGCCGATCCTGCTTTTGGTCGTAAGAATACCAAAGACAACACTCCTGCCGTGATTTACCACAAGCTTGTGCCTGGTAATAAAGTAGATATCACTGTAGCAGCCAAAGGTGGCGGTTCAGAAAATAAATCTAAACTCGCAATGTTGAACCCATCTGATTCAATCGTAGATTGGGTACTGAAAACTGTTCCAACGATGGGTGCAGGCTGGTGTCCACCAGGTATGCTAGGGATTGGGATCGGTGGTACTGCTGAAAAAGCCATGATGCTTGCCAAAGAAGCATTGATGGAAGAGATCAACATGGACGAATTACTTCGTCGTGGTCCACAATCTAAACTTGAAGAACTTCGTATCGAAATCTTCGAAAAAGTGAATGCTTTGGGTATTGGCGCACAAGGTCTTGGCGGTTTAACCACTGTTCTTGATATTAAAATCAAAGATTATCCATGTCATGCTGCGGGTAAGCCAGTCGGTATGATCCCGAACTGTGCTGCGACTCGTCATGCACACTTCACACTTGATGGTACGGGTGTTGCCAACATCATCGCACCAAAACTTGAAGACTATCCTGAAGTCACTTGGGATTCTTCATCTTCTAAACGTGTTGACCTGGACAACATCACGCAAGAAGAAATGAACTCCTGGAAACCAGGCGATACGCTTCTTCTAAACGGTACGATTTATACTGGTCGCGATGCTGCACATAAACGTATGGTCGACATGCTGAACAACGGTGAAGAACTTCCTGTTGACTTGAAAGGCAAGTTTATCTACTACGTCGGTCCAGTCGATCCAGTCGGTGATGAAGTGGTTGGTCCTGCTGGTCCAACAACGGCTACACGTATGGATAAATTCACACGTCAAGTCCTTGAAGCAACTGGCATGTTCGGCATGATCGGTAAAGCGGACCGTGGCCCTGCTGCTGTTGAAGCCATTAAAGATAACCAGGCAACTTACCTCATGGCTGTGGGTGGTGCTGCTTACTTGGTATCGAAAGCGATCCGTGAAGCTGAAGTGGTGGCTTTTGCTGATCTGGGTATGGAAGCAATTTACAAGTTTGTCGTGAAAGACATGCCGGTTTCTGTCGCGGTTGATGTGAATGGTACTTCTATTCACGCGACTGCACCGAAAATCTGGCAAGCAAAAATTGGTAAGATTCCAGTCGTGGACGCTGCTGCGGGCTAATTTCTATTGCAATAAAAAAGCACCCTGAATGGGTGCTTTTTTATTGTGTTTGCTTAAAAAAATGTCCAAATTACCAAGTCCGTGGATCCCAAAGTTTAAAAGGTGCTTTCAGCTGCACATCTAATGAGGGATCATAAGCAGTCGGTTCAATTTTTTGGGCTTTTTTACGAATCTGGCCAGTTTCCTGATCTTGTGCCACGAAGTTAAAACTGTCTGATTTTAGCTGAGTAAAAGCAATTTCATTCAGGCCAACTTTTTCCGGCATCAGCATGAGCGGCCCGGAAATACTCCGGCGTGTACTGATATTTTCTTCATCATATTTAATAAAATAAGACTGTCCCGCTTCGACAGTAAAATCCAGATATTTAGGCTTCTGGAAATGTAGCGCGCCTAATGGCCGGCTGGTACTCAAACGATAGGTCCCTGCAGGCACCTCAATCCAGTAATAATGATTATGCAATAAGCTTGGAATATGCTCTTGATTAATAAACAGGCTGGCAGCAACAATTTCCTGACGGTTCCATCTGGAATCAGGCCGGTATAAATACACGATGGCTGCTTCAGCATGCTGCGGTTTCACCGTCTGAAACTGGTTGCCCTGCTTTTGATTGACCCAGCCGCCAATGGTGAACATGCCGATACGATGCTGCTCGACGAAGCCCGGTTTTTTTTCAAGATCGATATTTTTTAAAGTGCTGAGTGGCTGTGTAGGCTCAACGACGGCTTTCTTACCATGACACCCCAGCAATGCCAAACTGCTGATGAGTACAATTGCGACTCCACGCATGCTTATCCCTCACTGCGTCTTTATTCTTTTGTATGCAAGTGCTTTGCGATTTGTTTTTTATAAGTTTTAGGCATCCACGCCTAGTGAATCAGATTAACACCGAGCTTTATTTTTGGAAATAAAAAACGTGCGAAAACACGGAGTTTTCGCACGTTTCGGACGAATAGCAATTAAGCAGATTTACTATTCACGACCTTTAAATCTATTTTTGTCGCTGTCTCTTGCTGATCATGCGGCTGACGCTCGGCACGGTATTCCGGCTCTGCTTCACCTTTAATCACCGCTTCATTGACGACCACAGTGCCGACATCACTACGGCTTGGCAAGTCATACATGGTTTCCAGCAATGAATTTTCCAGAATCGAACGTAGACCACGTGCGCCTGTATTACGCTCAACTGCTTTCTTAGCCACGGCACGTAGAGCAGATTCTTCAAAGACCAGATCCACATCTTCCATATCAAACAGATGTTGGTACTGACGGGTCAAAGCGTTCTTCGGCTCAGTCAGAATCTGCATCAGTGCTTCTTCATCTAACTCATCCAAAGTAGCAATCACTGGCAAACGACCAATAAATTCTGGAATCAAACCAAATTTTACCAGGTCAGTTGCTTCAACTTGACGGAACAAGTCAGACAGCTTCTTGGTTTCATCTTTTTTACGCACTTCTGCAGTAAAGCCGATGCCACCTTTTTCCTGACGCTGCTGTACAATTTTCTCAAGTCCTGAGAATGCACCACCACAGATAAACAGGATGTTTGAGGTATCAATCTGAATAAATTCTTGCTGCGGATGCTTACGTCCACCTTGTGGCGGAATTGATGCAACCGTGCCTTCAATCATTTTCAATAATGCTTGCTGAACACCTTCACCTGATACATCACGCGTGATGGATGGGTTTTCAGACTTGCGGGTAATCTTGTCGATCTCATCGATATAGATAATCCCCTTTTGCGCTTTTTCGACATCGTAATCGGCTTTTTGCAAAAGCTTCTGTACGATGTTTTCTACATCTTCACCCACATAACCGGCTTCGGTCAGTGTCGTTGCATCTGCCATAGCAAATGGAACATCAAGAAGACGTGCCAGCGTTTGTGCAAGCAAGGTTTTGCCTGATCCTGTCGGACCAACCAACATAATATTACTTTTTGAAAGCTCGACTGAATCATCAGCTTTCTTGCCATTATTCTGCACTTTCAAGCGCTTGTAATGGTTATAAACCGCCACTGACAAGGTTTTTTTCGCGACGTCCTGACCAATCACATATTGATCCAAGGCCGCACGAATTTCATGCGGTTTCGGCAAAGGACGATTGGCCCAGTCATTGGTTTCCACCTGCTGACTGGTTTGAACCAAATCTAAGCATACGTCCACACATTCGTTACAAATGTATGCGTCCTCGCCTGCAATCAGCTTCCCGACTTCAGACTGCGTTTTACCGCAAAATGAACAATGCTTTTGTCCTTGAGGATGTTCGGACATATTTACTCCACTATCTCAATCTTTAAAACTTACGGACGTTTAGTTAAAACTTCGTCCACAAGACCGTATTCTTTCGCTTGCTGAGCAGTCATAAAGTTGTCACGGTCTGTATCACGTGCAACTTTCTCGTAATCCTGACCGCTGTGTTCAGCCATTAAACGGTTTAAACGTTCTTTAATAAATAGAATTTCACGGGCATGAATTTCAATATCTGAAGCCTGACCACGGAAACCACCCAATGGCTGGTGAATCATGACACGGGCATTTTCAAGGCAATAACGCTTGCCTTTGGTACCGGCATTCAGCAGGAACGCACCCATTGATGCTGCCTGACCCATGCAGTACGTTACGACATCTGGTTTGATAAACTGCATGGTGTCATAAATCGCCATACCTGCAGTTACCGAACCGCCTGGTGAATTGATATATAGATGAATATCTTTATCTGGATTTTCCGCCTCTAAAAACAACATTTGCGCAACGATCAGGTTCGCCATGTTGTCTTCAACTTCGCCCGTCATAAAAATTACACGTTCACGCAAAAGGCGTGAATAAATATCAAAAGAACGCTCACCACGAGAGGATTGTTCTACCACCATTGGCACTAAAGCGTTTTCAATCGTTGGAACATACATACGTTTATTTATTCCTAAATTTTTTGTGACCTAACCCATAATCACAATATGAGGGATAATCACTGAAATTGCAAAAAATTCGCCAACAAATCCATTATATTTTTTGCATTAGTTTTGTGAAAAACAGAAATGCTTTTTTCAGCGCTCAATATGAAAAAAAAGGCGCATTAAGCGCCTTTTTTATCGAAAGCTAAATTAGCCTTGTTGACGAGCTTGTTGCTCTTTCAATAAGTCTTCATAGCTTACAGTCGCATCAGTTACTTTAGCAGAAGCCAAAATGTAATCAACAACTTGGTCTTCTAGTACAACAGCTTCGATTTGTTGACGTTGTTGCGCATCGTTTTTGAAGTATTCGATCACTTCGTTTGGATCTTCATAAGAAGACGCCATGTCTTGGATATACGCTTCAACACGTGCAGCATCTACTTCGATTTTCGCATCAGCTAAAACACGGCTAACCAATACACCAAGTTTTACAGATTTTTCAGCTTGTTCTTTGAACAATTCATCTGGAAGCATGCTTGAATCAAATGCTTGCGCACCTTGAGCACCGAACTGTTGAGTGAACTGCTGAATCATTTGTTGACGTTGACGGTCAATTTCTTGAGCAAGCATAGCCGCTGGAAGTTCAACTTCGTTTGCAGCAACAAGCGCATCAAAAGTCGCACCTTTTACCTGGTTACGCAGGCCGTTTTTCACTTCACGTTCCATGTTTTTACGAACGTCAGCTTTCAACTTCTCAACGCCTTCTTCTTCAGACACACCGAAGATTTCCAGGAATTCAGCATCAATTTCTGGAAGTTTTTGTTTTTCAACAAGCTTCACAGTGATTTTGAATTGAGCTTGTTTACCAGCAAGGTTTTCAGCTTGGTAATCTTCAGGGAAAGTTACATCAATCACTTTCTCTTCGCCTTTCTTCATACCAACGATGCCGTCTTCGAAGCCAGGAATCATACGGCCAGAACCGAGTACAAGTTTGAAGTCTTCAGCAGCGCCGCCTTCAAATTTCTCGCCATCAACCGTACCTTCGAAATCAAAAGTCACTTGCATGTCTTTTTTAGCCATGCCTTTGGTTTCAGCCCAAGCAGCACGTTGTTTTTGAAGATTTTCGATCATCTTCTCAACGTCTTTATCGTTGACTTCAGTTGCTTTACGTTCAACTTCTAGACCTTCGAATTTCACTTCAACTTCTGGATAAACTTCAACAGTCGCTGTATATACCAGCGCGTCGTCTTTCATTTCAGTTTTTTCGATGTTTGGCATGCCCACAGCATTGATTTTCTCTTGCTGGATTGCTTCGAAAACTGTGTCACGAATAATATCGTTTACCACTTCTTGGTAGATACCCGCGCCGTATTCACGACGAACTACGTTTACAGGCACTTTACCTGGACGGAAGCCGTTGATCTTCGCAGTTTTAGCAGTGCGTTTTAAACGAGCTTCAAATTGCTCATTAATACGGCTCGTCGGTACAGAAACATTTAAACGACGGGCAACGCCCGAAACCGCTTCAGAAGTTACTTGCATGGCTTCCTCTATATATTAGGTTATAACAGGTTTATAAAAATGTGCCACATTATATGACAACATTTAAGGATATACAAAAAATACGCGCGAGTTCCAGTTTTTAAACCCTTTTTTTACTTGAATTGGCATCTTTTCAAATATTCAGGCGATTAAATTGAAATGAAGGAATTGTATATTTTTATTGCAAATGATAAATATTATCACTAGTATTCACTTTCAAATTTGATACAAAACTCTGAACTCTCTCCATATTGGAATTTTGGTTATGCGTGATTTTAATCTTCGACCTTTAGCTGTGGCTATTCTTGGGGTTACAGCTGCTTCTGCACATGCTGAAACAAATAATACCACTGTACCAGTAACACAATTGTCTACGATTGTGGTTTCAGCGGCGGGTTATGAACAAAAGATTAAGGACGCACCCGCTTCAATTACTGTACTCACCGAAGAAGATTTTAAAACAAAACGTATTACTTCTTTAGCAGATGCTTTAAGCGATGTAGAAGGTATTGATATTAGTCCTACGGCTGGTAAAACAGGCGGTCTAGATATTAGCATTCGTGGCTTACCATCTGAGTACACACTTGTACTCATTGATGGTCGCCGTCAAAACAGTACCGGCGATATTACACCGAATGGTTTTGGTGAAACAAAAAATAATTTTATTCCTCCATTGTCTGCAATTGAACGCATCGAAATTATTCGTGGCCCGGCATCTACCTTATATGGTTCGGATGCAATGGGAGGTGTCGTAAATATTATTACTAAAAAAGTAAGCAGCGAATGGACCGGTTCGATTGGTTTAGAAGGATCAATCTTGCCGAAAAGCTCTGATTTTGGTAACCAACGTAGTATCGATTTGTATGCAACTGGTCCCTTAGTACAAAACCTTTTGGGCTTACAAATTCGCGCAAAACATTGGGAACGTGACGAATCGAATGTAACTAGAGATATTGACCAAACAACATTAGGTACAGGTAATAATCCATCTGAAGGTAAAATTGATACCCTAGGTGCACGTTTAACATTAACACCCACAGACAAGCATGACATATCTATTGATGCAGAGTCTCAGCGCCAATCATATGAAAATCCGAAAAATACCAGCGGTTTCCAATTAGGTACTGTAGGCCCAGCAGGTGGCTATGATAATGAGATGGAATTTAATCGTGATAAATATGTGCTAGCTCATCAATGGCGTAATGACATTGGTACTTTAGACAGCAGCATTACCCGTAATGAAAGTGAAACTGTTGGTCGTCTTATTCCATCACGTATGCAAGGTGGCGATTTAGTTACTAAAACCCCGCGACTAATTGAAAGTGAAGATACTATTTTTGATACTAAACTGTCTGTAAATTCAATAGCAAATCATAACTTGATCTTAGGTGGCCAATGGTGGGATGCCAGCATTTCAGATGGCCTACGTTCATCTAAACCTGAGGTTAACTTTACTCAAGTTGGTTTGTTTGCAGAAGATACATGGAATATCTTACCAAACTTCGCCTTAACATTAGGTCTGCGTTATGATGATCACGATACTTTTGGTGATTTCATTACTCCTCGTGCTTATGCTGTTTGGAATGTTAACGATACTTGGACACTAAAAGGCGGTTATTCAGAAGGCTATAAAGCTCCTCGTTTAGAACAGTTGACAAATGGTGTAGTAAACGTTGGACGTCAAGGTGCTCAACCTATTTTTGGTAATCAAAATTTAAAACCTGAAACTAGCGATAACTATGAGCTTGGCATTTATTTCACACCTAATAATGACTTAAATATTAACTTGACAGGTTTTATCAGTACCGTTGAAGATAAAATTGTTTCAGGTGCAATCACAGATACTTCGGTAAATACAGGTGGCAATCCAGGTGAATGTTTAGTAAACCAAACTTGTGCAGACTATTTAACTGGTCTCGGCACTCCATGGCAGTGGCTTAATCAATCCAGTGATCGTGCTTTTATGATCACTCGACCTGACAACGTTGATGAAGTTGAAATTTATGGTACAGAGCTAGGTATTAATTGGGGCTTTGCTGAAGATTGGAAATTAAACTTTAACTACACTTGGACTGAAACTGAGGTTACCAAAGGTAAAGATAAAGGGAAAAAGTTACAAGACACCCCTGAGCATATGTTTAATGCAACTGTAAAATGGAATGTCGCTGACAATGCTGATCTTTGGTTACGTGGTGAATACCG
The DNA here is from genome assembly GCF_013418055.1 of Acinetobacter sp. YH12208. Classification (NCBI taxonomy): domain Bacteria; kingdom Pseudomonadati; phylum Pseudomonadota; class Gammaproteobacteria; order Moraxellales; family Moraxellaceae; genus Acinetobacter; species Acinetobacter sp. YH12208. The sequence goes on along the minus strand of NZ_VPCT01000006.1, from coordinate 136,325 downwards.
TACCGAACGCTCTCGCTTCAAAACCACAAACTTAACTGGAGATGATCTTACTGTTTATAATACGTTGGGTGACTATGAGGCATATGGTTTAATGCACTTAGGCACAAATTATGCCGTGAATGATAACTGGGATATTGGTGTTGCACTCTACAACATTTTCGATAAAGACTTTAATAAGTATGAAATCGTTGATGGTACTGCCTATAACTTATATAGCAATACCCAAGAAGGTCGTCGCGTTCAGTTAAGTACAACTTTTAAATTCTAAGAAATACATCTCTTAAAAAAACCCTGCCCTGGCAGGGTTTTTTTCTTATCGTGCGATCAATACTTTCCAAAACATTGCTAATTTATGCTGTTCTATAAACATCATTATTCTCAATAAAAATTTAACAATTAGATTAATTTTTCAATATTTACTAAAATCATATGTTTATATATTGATTGTTATAATATTACATTTAGAAACTCATTTAACATTTTCTTAAAGATCATGAATTCCCATCATTAAAAGATAAAAACAATAACAAGAATCATTATTATTCGCATACATTTTTAATATTCATTTCTTAGGTTTAACATGACCTTCATTAAAACACGTAAAAAAATCGTTTCCTCTGCAATTGTTTCGTCTTTATCAATTGTCGGAACACATGCAATTGCTGAAGAAAATGTAGTTCGACTTGACACCATTCATCAAGAAGTCAAAGCTGAACAAGCACCCAGCTTAAAAGTAGATCAATCTGCAAACAGCAAATTTGTTGCTCCTTTACTCGACACACCAAAATCAGTATCCGTTATTTCAAAACAGCTGATTGCAGATACGCAAGTGACGACTTTAAGTGATGCTTTACGTACTGTGCCGGGTATTACCCTAGGTGCAGGTGAAGGGGGCAATCCAAACGGCGATCGTCCGTTTATTCGTGGTTATAACTCTGAAAGTTCCATGTATGTAGACGGCGTTCGTAATGCCACTTCACAAAACCGTGAAATGTTTGCTGTCGAACAGGTCGAAGTGACTAAAGGTTCTGCGTCTGCCATGGGCGGCGCAGGAGCGACCGGTGGTAGCATCAACATGATTTCTAAAGTTGCGAAGAAAGGTGACTTTTTAGAAGGCTCGGTCGCTGGCGGCACAGATAACTATCAACGTATTACTTTAGATGGCAATAAAGATTTCGGAAATGGTATCGCAGCACGTGTTGCGGTAATGGGCCATCATAATGAAAAAGCTGGCCAGAAAGATGGTGCGGAATATAAACGTGCCGGTATTGCGCCAAGTATTAGCTTTGGTCTGGACACCCCTACTCGCGCGACTTTGGGCTATTACTACTTAAAGTCTGATGATACGCCTGATGCTGGTGTACCTTACGGTACACTTGGAACTGCTGATACTATTGGTAAACCCATTGATGTAAAACAAGGCATTTACTACGGATGGCTTAATCGTGACTTCCAAAAACAAGAAAATCAAATTGGTACATTTAAGTTAGAACATGATTTAAATGAAAATTTAACACTTTCTAACATTGCAAGTTATACCCGATCAAAAAATGATTATGTATGGACTCAACCTGACGATAGTCAAAAAAATATTGCCAATGATGAAGTTTGGCGCCGTGCCAATACACGTATTACCGACACAGAAGGCTATAGCGATCAGCTAAGCTTACGCGGCAAATTTAATACAGGCGCTTTACAACATAGCTTTAATATCGGTGCTGAATATAGTTATCTAGAATCAGATAAAGGCAATTATACAGTTAACAATTCTGGCAATGTTGAACCTGTTCAAACAGTTGATGCTGCTGGCAACCCAGTCTTTGATAAAGATGGTAAACCTGTAATGACCAACCCAATTGGAGGTAACTCTGCATCTGGTGCATGTTCTACAAATTACGGTTATGGACAAGGTGCTGCATCTGAATACTGGTGTACTTCTGCTCTTAACCCTAATTCACGAGATCCATGGTTAGGCAGTATTACTGTAAATAAAGCCGTCACCACAACAACTGCAGAAACAACATCTATCTATTTATTAGACAGCATCGAAATCAATCCTCAATGGATAGTCGATCTAGGTGCACGTTGGGATAAATTCGATACGGAACTTAAAACCAATGCAACCGGTGTAAAAATTGAAAACAATACGGACTTTTTCTCATATCAAGCAGGCTTAACATTTAAACCTGTAGAAAATGGTTCGATCTATGCGAGTTATTCGACTTCTGCAAACCCAGTAGGGATTGATGCAGGTGATGGCTCTGAAGCAACAGTCAATGCCAACAATAAAGACCTTGACCCTGAAGAAGCTCGTACTTTTGAAATCGGAACAAAATGGGACTTATTAAATGAAAAACTGAATTTAACTGCTGCCATTTTCCGAACAGAAAAACAAAATACGCGGATTCAACTGGATGCTAGTACATATACTAATGGCGGTGAAACCCAAGTTGATGGTATCGAATTGGGCTTAAACGGTAACATTACCGATAAATGGGCAGTTTCAGCTGGCTATACTTATCTAGACAGCGAAACTGTGAATCCAGGCCCATCTTGTAACCGTCAAGGCGTGTGTACACCGGATAACCCTGCCAAAGGTAAACAAATGCAGAATGTGCCTAAAAACTCTGCAACCCTGTGGACAACTTATGCAATAACTCCAGCTTTAACTTTAGGTGCGGGTGCTGTGGCAATGGATAAAGTCTATGGCGATGCTGCGAATACAAAATATGTTCCGGGCTATGTACGTTACGACGCGATGGCACGTTATAACGTAAATAAAAATGTTGATTTACAATTGAACGTCAACAACCTGTCTGATGAACGTTACTTTACCAAAGCTTATGCATCTCACTATGCCACTGAAGCAGAAGGCCGTAGCGCAGTATTGGCAATCAACTTTAAATATTAATTCAATGTAAGCGCATAGCCTCCTTATGGGGGCTATGCTATTTTCAATATAAAATATTCAGGAAAAGTCTTCGTGCTGCATCATATTCCAAACGTACTGAGCAAAGAACAAGTGCAATATTTCCGTGAGGAGATGAATAAAATCGAGTGGGTGAATGGCAAGGTTACGGCTGGTACGCTCTCTGCAACGGTGAAACAGAATCAGCAATTGCCTGAAGATCATCCCCTGACCCATCATTTAAGTCATATTATTCTTGAATCATTGGGTCAACATCCGCTATTTCTATCGGCTGCGATTCCACTCGATATCATTCCCCCACTGTTCAACCGTTATGAAAATAACGAAGCTTTTGGCTTTCATGTCGACAACTCCATTCGCCGTATTCGTGGCACGAATGAACGTCTCAGAACCGACTTATCCTGTACGGTTTTTTTGAGTGAACCTGAAGAATATGCCGGTGGTGAACTGGTGGTTGAAGACACCTATGGCTATCACGAAGTAAAACTGCCTGCCGGGGATATGATTCTGTATCCATCCACCAGTTTGCATGAAGTCACCCCAATCACCTCAGGTTGCCGAATTGCCTCATTTTTCTGGGTACAAAGCATGATTCGTGATGATGCTGAACGGCATATGCTGTTTAATCTGGATCAAAGCATTCAAAACTTGAGAATGCAATTGGGCGATCAGCATGCAGAAGTTATGAAACTGACCAATTTGTATCACAACCTCATGCGCAAATGGGCCGAGCTTTAAAATTTTGCCCGGATTAAATGCCTTTAGCCATCTAGGGCTATCTTTTCTAAAAATATAGGCTGATATGGCATGATTGGGTGTAAAAAATAACGGCTTATTTCAAAATCAAGAAAATATAAAACACTATACTTAAAATATATGGGAATATTTTTCAAAACTTAAAGCTTATAAGAAAATCTTTATTAAGATACGACTAAAATCTATTAAAAAAGCAAAAACTTTTCGGTTTAACTGGATTAAACTTAAAGTTATAAGTTGATCATGCAGGTTTTTTGATTAAAACTAAATCCCAAATATTCCAGAAGATTTTTAGTTTTAATGCTGGTTCCAATCTGTATGTAGACGATTATAGACACAATCTATTCGGTAACCTTTGCCAGTGCTTCAACCAAGCGCAGACTCTATCAGGTTACACAAGGAGCTCTCTCATGATGTTGGCTGATCCAAGTAAAAAATACCGTCGCATGTATCAACGTGTGGACTTACCAGACCGTCAATGGCCGAACAATGAAATCAACAAAGCGCCAATCTGGATGAGTACTGACCTGCGTGATGGTAACCAGGCGATCTTCGAGCCAATGAACATGGAGCAAAAATTCAAGATGTTCCAGATGTTGGTGAAAATCGGTTTCAAGCATATTGAAATTGGTTTCCCTTCAGCATCGCAAATTGACTTTGATTTCACTCGTAAATTGATTGAAGAAGATCATATTCCTGAAGATGTTTATATCGAAGTTTTGGTTCAAGCTCGTGATCATTTAATTGCTCGTACCTTTGAATCTTTACAGGGTGCAAAACGTGCCATTGTGCATATCTACAACTCCAATTCACCGACTTTCCGCGAGAAAGTCTTAAATGTAGATGTAGCGGGCGCAAAACAATTAGCCGTCAATGCAGCACAAAAAGTCAAAGAATATGCCGCAAAACAGCCTGAAACTGAATTTGTCTTCCAGTACAGCCCGGAATGTTTCACTGCGACTGAATTAGAAGTTGCAAAAGATGTCTGTGATGCTGTGACTGAAATCTGGGAAGCATCACCGACCAATAAAGTCATTTTGAACTTGCCTGCAACGGTAGAAGTCTCAGGTCCACACATCTATGCCGATCAAATCGAATGGATGCACCGCAACATTCAGCGTCGTGACGGCGTAATTATTTCTGTGCACTGTCATAATGACCGTGGTTGCGGCATTGCCGCTTCTGAATTGGCGATGATGGCCGGTGCCGATCGTGTTGAAGGTTGTGTGTTTGGGAACGGTGAGCGTACCGGTAACGTCGATGTGGCAGCAATCGCATTGAACATGTATACCCAAGGTGTTGCGCCAAACCTGGATTTCTCCAATATCAATGAAATTATCGCGACTGTAGAAGAATGTACCGGTTTGCCAGTACATCCACGTCATCCATACGCAGGTGATTTGGTCTTTACTGCATTCTCCGGTTCACATCAGGATGCGATCAAAAAAGGTTTCGAATTCCAGAAAGACCAAGAAATGTGGGATATGCCATATTTACCAATCGATCCAAAAGACTTGGGTCGTGACTATGATGCGGTGATTCGCGTTAACTCACAGTCAGGTAAAGGCGGTATCGCCTACTTGTTAGAATCGAATTACAACGTGACTTTACCACGTCGTTTACAAATCGAGTTCTCGCAAATTGTACAAAAACGTACCGATGAACAAGGCACTGAAATTTCTGCAACCGAGATCTGGAAGTTGTTTAAAGAGACTTATGTCGATGTTAAACATGTACATTACTCGACTAAAAACTACAAGTTATCGGATGACAATGGCAATCAGGTGATTGAGCTGGATCTCGAAGTTGAGGGTCAGTCCCGCCGTGTTCGCGGTGAAGGCAATGGTCCAATTTCTGCAATCTTGGATGCACTTCAGTTACCGATTGATGTGGTGAACTATGAAGAGCGCAGCATCAGTTCAGGTGCGCATGCCAAAGCCTTGGCCTTGATTGAACTGCAAGTCAAAGGCACTGGCAAGTCTGCCTTTGGTGCGGGTGTACATGACAACATCGTGACCTCTTCGATTGAAGCAATTCTTGCCTCGACCAACCGTCTGATTGATCAAGGTGTATTAAGCACTGATCAGGTAATCGCTGCTGCGGTCTAACCGGCTGTATTAGAATTAGCGATAATTCATAGCACTAAAATGACTTTAGAAGGATATCCGCTAGTGGTATCCTTTTATTATTCATACTCAAGATTTTAAGGCGAATCCTCCCCGTGTCTTTTCCAGCTGACTCAGTGGGCATTGTTGTCCCACAAAAGTTCCAATTTGAAGAGCCGTTAGAGCTTGAATGCGGTCGCATCCTCCCCCGTTTTGAACTGATGGTTGAAACTTACGGTACCTTAAATGCTGACAAGTCCAATGCCATTCTGATTTGTCATGCCCTTTCTGGTCATCATCATGCCGCAGGTTATCATCATGAAGATGATAAAAAGGCTGGCTGGTGGGACGCCTGTATTGGTCCCGGCAAAGCCATTGATACTGCAAAATTCTTTGTGGTATCACTGAATAATATTGGGGGCTGTAGCGGTTCTACCGGTCCAACCTCACCAAATCCTGAAAATGAAAACCGTCCTTATGGTCCAGATTTTCCGCTGGTCACGGTCCGCGACTGGGTTAAAACTCAGGCTTTATTGTCCGATCGTTTAGGCATTCAGACTTGGGATGCCATCATTGGTGGTTCACTCGGTGGCATGCAGGCACTGCAATGGTCAGTGGATTACCCGAACCGTTTAAGAAAATGTGTGATTATTGCCAGTGCGCCAAAACTTTCAGCACAGAATATTGCCTTTAATGAAGTAGCACGTCAGTCGATTTTGTCTGATCCTGACTTCCACAACGGCCGTTATCTGGAAAATGACAGCTACCCCAAACGTGGTCTAATTCTGGCACGTATGGTCGGTCATATTACCTACCTGTCCGAAGAAGCCATGAAGCAGAAATTTGGCCGTGATCTGAAATCTGGCAAATTTATGTATGGTTTTGATGTCGAATTCCAGGTCGAAAGTTATTTGCGTTATCAGGGTGAACAGTTCAGCCGTAACTTTGATGCCAATACCTATCTGATCATGACCAAAGCACTGGATTATTTTGATCCGTCACGTGAATATGAGCAGTCACTGAAAAAAGCCATGGCCCATACCCAGTGCAAATTTTTGGTGGTGTCCTTCACCACTGACTGGCGTTTTACCCCTGCCCGCTCGCAGGAAATTGTGGATGCCTTAATTAGCAACCATAAACCGGTGAGCTATCTGGATATTGATGCCGAACAGGGTCACGATTCCTTCCTGTTCCCGATTCCCCTGTATGTAAAATCTTTGCGTGCATTCCTGGGTGGTGAAGAACACCTGAAAGCCACACCGAAGGAGGCCGTATAATGCGTATCGATCAACAACTCGCTGAAAAGTGGATTAAGCCCGGTTCTAGCGTACTCGACCTCGGTTGTGGCGATGGTGAACTGCTGGCACAAATGAGTAAAAAACACGATATTCGTGCATACGGATTAGAAATTGATCAGGAAAAGATTGCAATTGCGGTCAGTCGCGGGTTAAATATCATCCAACAAGACTTAAACCTCGGTTTAAGCCGCTTTGCCGACCAGTCTTTTGACAATGTGGTCATGGCACAAGCTTTGCAGGCTGTAGATGCACCTGACGTATTATTGCGTGATATGGTGCGTGTAGGGAAACAGGCCATTATTACGTTTCCAAACTTTGCCCACTGGAAGACCCGTTCTTTCTTGGCGATCAAAGGAAAAATGCCGGTTTCTGAAGCCTTGCCTTATATGTGGTATAACACCCCGAATATCCACTTATGTACATTCCGTGACTTTGAAGCACTCTGTGCGGAAAATAACATCAAAATTATTAATCGACTCGCTGTGAACGGGAATCAAGAAGATAGTTTGCTCAGCAAACATCTCCCTAATCTATTTGGTGAAGTCGCAATTTATCGAGTGAGCGCGCTATGAAAAAATTATTATTAGGTACGACGCTACTGGCTGGACTTTTTGGCATGCAAGCCCATGCAGACTATGTTGCTCCAAGTCCTTCTGTTGCCAGTCAAGCGGCTCAGTATTCAATAATGGATATCAACAGTCTGATCAAAGCAGCTAAAGCAGGTCAGGCCGGTGCACAGTTTTATCTGGCCACCAAATACCAGTATGGCAAAGACATTCAAAAAGATGAACGACAGGCCTTTGCCTGGTACAAAGCTGCTGCCGATCAAGGTTTAGCTGTGGCGCAGTTAAATGTCGGCCGTATGCTGGCAGATGGCATGGGCACCCGAAAAGATGAAGCGCTGGCACGTCAGTATTTTGAAAAAGCAGCCAGCCGTGGTGATAACCGTGCCAGCTTTAACCTGGCCATGATGGAAGAGAAAAAGAAAAACTACATGGGTGCTTATCAGTGGTATGAACTGTCTACCCGTGATGGCATGCTCGACAATAAAGTGATTACCCTTTCTGAAGGCAAGAAAACAGCATTGGCGGCAAACTTGACCCAGGAACAGATCCGTCAGGCGCGTGACCGTGCCGACAGATGGATTCAGGCACAATAAAGCTGAATGGTATAAATAGCACCTTCGGGTGCTTTTTTATTGCCTACAAACCCGCAATGGCAGTTAAAATAGCACGATTGATATTTAGAGAATGAGTGACACATGGCTTCTACAGATTGGTTATCCCAAGGCACACTGGTATTGGCAAGTAATAACAAAGGTAAAATTGCCGAGTTTGAGAAAATGTTTGCGGAACTGCAACTGCCGGTAGATGTGATTCCTCAAGGTCAACTGAATATCGAAGATGCCATCGAAGATGGCTTAAGCTTTGTTGAAAATGCCATTATCAAGGCACGCCACGCGGCTAAAATCTCAGGTAAACCGGCGATTGCCGATGATTCAGGCATTTGTGTGCCAGTTCTTGGCGGAGCTCCTGGGATCTACTCAGCACGTTATGCCGGTGAACATGGCAATGATGCCGCCAATAATGAGAAACTTCTAGTAGACCTTAAACCATTGCGTAAAGATAGCGAAGCGATTGAAGGCATGTTTGTCTGTGTACTGGCACTGGTTCAACATGCTGAAGATCCACTGCCACAAATTTTCCAGGGCATCTGGACGGGTGAAATTTTAGAAGCAGCACGCGGTGAAAATGGCTTCGGTTATGACCCGCTGTTCTGGTTGCCGGAACTCGGTATTTCCAGTGCAGAAATGAGCAAAGAAGAAAAGAATAAAATCAGTCATCGTGGTCAGGCCATGCAGCTGTTTAAAGCCAGTTTGGCGAAATAATTTGTTTTACCCCTCCCTTTTCCAAAGGGAGGTTGGGAGAGATTTAAACATTAATGAATCCCCCTAAATCCCCATTTTTCAAAGGGGGACTTTATAACTCTTTCTAGCCTTCTCTCCAAAAAAGGAAACTTTATAGCGTAGGCATCACCGCATGCAACACCAGCCCATAGATCCCAATCAAAATTGCACTCGCAATCGTCCCCGAAGCAATATATTTAGCGGAATGCCCTGTGCCCTGATAATGGGTTTCTAAAGCCACGATGTTCGCTGCCGGTGGCAATAAGAAATACATCATCATTACACTATAAGTCAGGAGCTGATGTGGAATCGGCAAGAATATATAGGCAATACCAGCCAAGCCTAATGCAAAAATAAAGCGCCCGCTGATCAGCACCAGACTGCGCTTTAAATCCCTCAGCTGAATACGGACATGACGAAGCCACATGCCCAAAATGCACATTCCTGCAAAAGTGACTAAAAATTTATTGGCTGCATATGCCCATTGAAGGGTGGGATGAAACTCATAATGACTAAAGTCCCAAAATGATAAAACCCCTGCAATACTGAGTGCGATCACCGGTGGCGATTGCAGGATATTTTTCAGAATAAATGTCCAATCTTGGCGAGTTTGGCTCACGGCAATGACAGCACTGACATTCCCAAATAATGAGCCACCAATATAAAGTGCAATCATGGTCGACATTGCGTCAGTGCCAAACACTGCTAAGGCAAATGGCAGACCGAGCCATACGCCATTCAAATAGCTAAAACACAGCGCACGCAATTTATCTTTGGCAAAATAATAAAACAGGCTAAACAGCACAATTGAACTAAAAATACTAAAGCCCATCAGCCACAGACTGCCCGCTTTATAAAACACCATATTGTAAATAATCAGCACAGGAATCAGGACACGTGCCAATAAAGCCGCCAAGACAGGTCGAACCGGCTTTAAATATTGCACGCCCCAATAACCAATCAAAAAAGACAGCAGGGGAAGAATCAAGGCCATGACAGTGCTGCTGAGATTTCCATATCAGGTTATATGCTAGCACAGCATCCTTTTCATCTAATGATAGATTTTTCATATGAATTACTCATTACCCTGCTGCCGTGTCGGCAAACTGTCATTAAAGCGTCACTGCATTGTCATACAAGCCTGCTGAGATAGGGGCATGAAATATAGAGGATAAAATAATGGCAGGATTATCAATTTGGCATGTGCTGATTTTTGCAATTGTGGTGATTTTATTGTTTGGTACATCGAAGCTGAAAAACCTGGGTAAAGATGTCGGCGGTGCAATTAAAGACTTTAAAAAATCAGTCAAAGATGAAGAAGCAGAAATGGCCAAGCTGCAAGAACCGCGAACGATTGATGCACAAGTCAAAACCCCTGAAACCTCGATCAAGAGTTAAGAGTCCGCTATGCTCAATATCGGAATGACCGAACTGCTGATTTTCGGGATTATTGCACTTCTGGTGCTTGGGCCAGACAAGTTGCCTGAGGCAGTCCGTTTTGTCGGAACATGGTATGGCAAGATCAAGCGCATGGTCAGCAATGTTCAGAACGATCTGGATCGTGAATTACGCTTGTCCGAACTGCGAGAACAGATGCAGGCCGAAATGCAGCGGATCCAGCAACTGGAAGCCAAGATGCAGGCACAAATGGCAGATTTGCAGCAGCCGATTGCAACTGATGAATTAAAAATAAAGCCTCAGGCTGCCCAGCCCGTGCTTCGCTATCAGCCTGTGGTACAGCCCGTATCAGCGGTGTATTTACCTCAGCCTGCACAAACTCAAGCAGTGATTTCCCAACAACGCTATACAGAAATGAAGGTGGCCGTATGACGTCTTTACCGACCACACCTGCCTCAAATGATGCTGCAGCGCTGAACCTTGAAGAGATGCCGATTACCCAGCATTTGGTGGTGTTAAGAAAACATCTGTTTAAAGTGGTTGCTGTCCTGATTGGCCTGTTTTTCTGTTTGCTGCCCTTTGCCAATCAGACCTATCAATGGTTATCTGAACCTTTACGGGCACAATTGCCTGCCAGCTCGACCATGATTGCCACGGATGTGACGGCAACATTCATGGCTCCGTTCAAGCTGAATTTCTTTGTGGCGCTGATGATCACAATGCCGTTTATTCTGTATCAGCTCTGGACATTTGTTAAACCGGCGTTATATGCCAAAGAAAAGAGTCTGGCACTGCCGCTTTTGATCGGCAGTATTGTGCTGTTTTATACCGGGATCAGCTTTGCCTACTTTGTGGCCTTACCTTCGATCCTGCATTTTTTTATCAGTGTCTCGCCGGAAACTGTGGCACCGATGACCGACATTAACAGTTATCTTAGCTTCTGTTTAAAGCTGTTTCTGGTCTTTGGTTTTACCTTTGAAATCCCGATTATTACCTTGGTTTTAATCCTGATTGGGGCAGTTTCAACACAAACCCTGGTGGAGAAACGGCGCTTTATTATTGTCGGCTGTTTCTTTGTCGCGATGTTCGTGACACCACCAGATGCACTGTCGATGATCATGTTGGCTGTACCGATGTGGTTGCTGTTTGAACTGGGTTTGCTGGCCGGAAAACTGATCGAAAAACGGCGTTTAAAAGCGCAATAAGAACAATCAGCCAAAACAAAAATCATGCTTTAACTCAGGCAGCTCCGGCTGTCTTTTTATTTTTAAAATATCAGTAAAATACTGATTTATTTAATCTTAATGTCACATTTCCTTAAGATTAGTGTCACATCTCAGACTTAAGGTATTGAAAACTTCTACACCACCAAGCACTTATTTTTACTTGAGACTTTAAAATGAAAAACGAAGACATGATACCTTGCCAGGATCTGGTTGAAGACAGTAATAATTCAAACAATAGCCACTTTCAAACAATTCTGGATCAATACACCAGTCGCCGTAGTTTTATTGCAAAAACCACCAGTGGGGCAATGGCCTTAGCCTTTGCAGCAACAGTAAGTGGTTGTTCAGATGATGATAATGATTCTGGCACGCCTGACACTAACCCCACCACACCACCAGACACCACGAACCCAGATCAACATGCATGGAGTGACCTGAAAGCGCGCCCGAATAAATTGACCTTTGAGCCGGTTCGCAAAAATACGCAAAACTTCTTTAGCGTGCCTGAAGGCTATGAACTGAAAGTGCTATATGCGGTCGGTGATCCAATTAACCCTGCATATTCAGAAAAGACAGATGTAACATTAGCTTCAGGTGCTTCTTATCAGTTCCGTGCAGGCGATAACCATGACGGCATGAGCTTTTTCGGTATGCATCCAAGCAACAAAAACTATGCGGCCAAAGAGTCCACCCAAGGTTTACTGGTTTTAAATCACGAATACCTGCAACAAGCTCAACTCCATACGCCAGAAGGCCCGATTACGATCGACGGTGTACGTCCAGAAGATCAGGTCCTTCGTGAAGTGAATGCGCATGGGGTTTCGGTAATTGAGATTAGCAAAGATGCCAATACACAAGAGGTTAAAATTAACTTAAATTCTAAGTTTAACCGTCGTATCACGGCAGCAACCGAGATGGAAATTCATGGACCCGCTCGCGGCTCTGACTTGGTGAAAACGATTTTCTCACCCGATGGAACGTTGACGCGCGGCACCTTTGCCAACTGTGGTAATGGGTATACACCTTGGGGCACTTACTTAACCGCGGAAGAAAACTGGAGTGGTTATTTTGCCCGTCAAGCCAATGACACCCGCGCGATTGCAAAAGAAGAAATTGCCTTGTCACGTTATGGTCGTGGCGGTAGTGAGGCCCGTTCATCTCAATACCGCTGGAATACTCCGGTTGCTGAATTAACCGGTGATAAAGGACTGTATGATCGTTGGGATATTTCAGTAAAAGGCGCCAGTGCTTTAGCTGATTATCGTAATGTCATGAATACCTGCGGATTCATTGTCGAGATTGATCCATTTAGCGCGAACACACGTCCGGTTAAACGTACTGCATTGGGCCGCTTTGCCCATGAAGACTGCCGCTGTAGTAATCCGATTCCGGGTCAGCCATTAGCCTTCTATATGGGGGATGATGCAACAGGCGAATATATCTATAAATTTGTTTCTGATGCAGTCTGGGATCCGAAAGATGTCAATGGGGGTTATACCGCTGGTGATAAATACATGGATAAAGGCACATTATATGTCGCTAAATTCAATGATGACGGTACAGGTGAATGGCTAGAACTGACTCATGGCAAAAATGGTTTAACCGCGGCCAATGAAATCTATCCATTTGCAGGCCAAGATGACATCGTCATCAATGCCCGTCTTGCTGCTGACCATGTTGGTGCGACCAAAATGGACCGTCCAGAATGGGTTGCAGTGAATCCGGAAAATGGCGAAGTGTATGTAACCTTAACCAACAACAGCAACCGTGGTCGTGCATATGAAACTGATGCTGCCAACCCACGTAGCTACATCGACTTTAAAGGCTCTTCAGCTAGCAATTCAGGCAATATGAATGGTCATATCATTCGTTTTAGTGAAGCTAAAAATACAGTGACAGCGACAAGTTTTGCTTGGGATATTTTCCTGTTCGGTGCAGAAGCACGTGCTGCCTCTAACATCAACCTGTCAGGTCTGGATGATTTAAATGACTTCTCCAGCCCGGACGGCATGTGGTTCGATCCACGCGGGATTCTGTGGATTCAGACCGATGATGGTCAGTACACCGATGAAACCAACTGCATGATGCTGGCAGCGCTGCCAGGTAAAGTCGGTGATGGAACCAAAGCGCTTGCTGCCAGCACCAAGGCAGAAGGACAAGCAACCTTTGTCGGTGCCAAGCTGAAGAATGATCGGGTTCGCCGTTTCCTCACCGGCCCATCAGGCTGTGAAATTACCGGTGTGACCATTACCCCGGACTACAAGGCGATTTTCGTCAACGTTCAGCATCCAGGGGGTGCATGGCCAGCCAACCAAAGCGAGCGTTATAGCCGTTTAGGCAAAGTGCCTCGCTCTGCGACTGTGGTGATTACCCGTAAAGATGGCGGTGCCATTGCGGGTGAAGCTTTGGAACAAGCGACCGTATAAAAAGCTGTTATTCAAAAATGCCGACGTCTAGTCGGCATTTTTTATATTCGGTGATTATTTCAGGCTAATTATTTTCTCAATAGTTTGACCTGCGGTCGCACCTTGTTGTGACTTCTCAATCCAGTGCCATTGTCCCTGCTGCATTCTCAAAAAATTTGAGCAGCGGGTGCCATAGGCCGGACTCTGAATAAAAGTCGAAGACAGCAGTTGTTCCATTTCCACGGAGATGCCGGTGTCTGGCAGAAGTTCAGGAATCACCTTGCGTTCATCTTCCAGAATATCCCAGACTGCATGACACAAATCTGCTTCTGCGATCTCCTGGTATTGCAGCATCGGTAAAAATTCCTGGGTAAAGCGTTTACGTAAATGTCGGGTCTTGTACCAGTCTTGGCTCATCAGGCCATTCGAAACCACATATACGCCATGCGCAAGTACTTGTGGTTCTTCACCGCGATTGCTCATATATACGGCCTGCTCTTGATCGCCGATAAACAGGTTAAAACCAGCATAGTCACACTGGCGTTGTTCCAGATCTTGGGCAAATCGGATCGGTGTTAAGTCAGAATCTAAAAAGTTCTGGATGATATGTCCACGTGAAGTCGGATAATGCCCTTTGTCCTGTCCATCACGAAAATTGGTAATCACCGCCCAACGACCGGAAGCTGTAATACCCATCCAGGTACCACCCGACTGTAGATCCTGCCCGGCAATTATCGGACTATTCTCCCATTCGTGTAGCTCCTGCGTAGGACGCTGATAGAACTCATCCCGATTTGAAATCAGACATAATGGGCTCTGATCCAGAACCTTCCAAGCCAATGCCACGATACACATAATTTACGCTCTCGATCTTTACACATTGAATGTACAACATTTTTCTTTGCTTTAAGCTAAAATCTGTGCAAAACAGAATCACAAGGAACAGGAATGCTCACCTATCCCAATATTGATCCCGTCGCGATTTCGCTCGGGCCCTTACAAGTCCACTGGTATGGACTGATGTACTTACTGGCATTTTTATTTGCCTGGGGATTGGCGACGTTTCGCGCCAAACAACGTGGCTGGACACCGGATATGGTGTCTGACCTGATTTTCTTCGGTGCACTCGGTGTGATCATTGGTGGCCGTGTCGGTTATGTCTTCTTCTACGGTTTTTCCCAGTTCCTGGCCGATCCTTTATGGCTGTTCCAGATCTGGACCGGCGGTATGAGTTTCCACGGAGGTTTCCTCGGGGTCATTCTGGCCATGTTGTGGTGGTGTAAGAAATATAAGATGACCTGGTTCCAGACTCTGGATTTTATCGCACCTTGCGTACCGACAGGCTTGATGTTTGGCCGAATTGGTAACTTTATTGGTGGCGAACTGTATGGCCGTCAGGTCACCGACCCAAACTTTGCCTGGGGCATGATCTTTCCGACCGATCCCCTGCAACTGGTGCGTCATCCATCTCAACTCTATCAGGCGCTGTGTGAAGGCCTGATCCTGTTTATTGTCTTATGGTGGTTCAGTTCCAAGCCTCGTCCACGTATGGCAGTTTCTGCGCTGTTCCTTATCGGTTATGGCCTGGCACGTTTTGTGGTTGAATTCTTCCGTGAGCCGGACAATGGTCAGCTGTTTATTGGCTGGATGAGCAAAGGACAATTCCTGAGCCTGCCAATGATCCTGATTGGCTTGTGGATGATGTGGTATGCCTACCAGAAGAAAATTTATGACTGGGGTCCACAAAAAAAATAGCTAAGAAAAAAGCTTAATTTAGCGAGGCAAAGGCCTCGCTTTTTTATATCCAAAATATGCTAAAGTGCCGATTATCTCTTCTATTCTTTCATCATTATGCTTGAGTTCTGGTTTAATCCGCAGGTATCTGTTCTCAAAAAGTTGTTGATCTTTATTATGATTGCAGCGACAGCTGCAGGCTTGTACTGGATGGAACCACTGCCCTTAGATTCGATTTTGATGTTTGTCGGTACCGGTATCATTTTTCTGATCTGCCGTTACTGCAAAATCCACTTTGCCAACAAAAACCCGACCGGTTTGCTGTATAGATTACTGACCTGGATTCCAATTGCCTTATTGATTGCTTTAGTTTTTATGAATATGCAACAGGGTGAAATCCTGATTCCAGGCGCACAAGGCATTGCCTTTATGGCTCTGGCAATTTGCCTGTTTTCACCATTGTCGCTGCTCAATCAGAACTCTCAGGATCCAGAGCCACCACATGCTTGAATTTTGGTATTCCGAACGCTGTAGCCGTCAAATCAAGCTGATGGTCATTATTGCGACCTGTATTTTGATTTATGCAGCATCGACTGTGGCCCAGTTAGATCCGGTATTTGTAGGGGTGAGTTTAGCGATTGGAATTGTCGTGCATTTACTGCACCATTCCCGCCTGAAAATTTCGAAATCCAATCCCTATGCAAATGGCTTTAGCGCCTTGAGCCGGGTGGTTCCCATCATTGCCTTAATTACCCTGTTTGGCTATTTGCCAGAACAGCACCAGCAATGGGGCAAATTTGCCTTGGGTCTGCAATGTCTTGGCTTTGCCGCGATTGGATTTTTTATCGTTTCAATCTATGAAAGCCGTGCGAAGCGTTTTGAGGACTGATCACTTCGCAGTATTTTCTTAGAAGTAAGTTTCCAGACGATAGTAACTATAAGTCACGTTTTTATTGCGATAAACTGCATGATCTCGCTGTTTAAAATCCGATACCCAGGCACTACCTGAATAAGCCGCGATATGTCCATATTTATGTCCCTGAGTACGGTCAATAATATAGATATCACCTTTTTTCGGCCGATCAAAAGAAGCATTAATTTTCTTATAACCCAGCTGCATCAGGGTACTTCCCCAATCTGCCGCTGCGACCGGATGATTCACAATTTTCGCACCAGAAGATTGCAGACCGACACGAATACTGCGCGCACATTTCTGTGTACTGGTATTTCGGGTAATGCCTTGCAGATAACTGGTAAATTTCTCGATATTGATACGATGGCCATTGCTTACGCCTGAAGCGTTACGGACAGTGGCTTTTTGGGATGACTTTTTAGGTCTTTGCTCCGATTGGGAACGCACCATGATATTCGCTTGGACAGGAGCATATACTTCGCTCATGTTTACTTGATGATCATAGATCATGCCTTACCAACCGCTCCTCACCTATAATTTAGGCTTTCATATTGTTAACAAGCCGAGAATACTAGTCGCTTAAATGTTATTTTTCACATTAAAAATGTAAATAAATTTGTCTATTTTTCCGGCATTCAAATTAAGCCATTCTTTCTAATACAGTTACAAAACCCATCATCTTTGCAAAAAAAATGTAAAGTAAAGCCAACTCCAACGCCTTGCAAAGCGTTTTCAGCCGGAAATACACAAAATGAGCCGTTATTTTCTTCTCCTCAAACCCTAGGGATTTAATCTGTAGCTCGGCCATTTTAAGGCAACATTTCACTACATGATTACATCATTTTGAGCTCTGCATCCTGTATTACACTGATGCGGCATTTTTAAATACTGATGCGGCATTTTTAAATATTGAACTAAACGGAGAAGAAAAATGAGTCAGACTTTAAGTACCGTTTCAAATTTTAATTTAGAACAATATTTAGGGACCTGGTATGAAATTGCACGTTTGCCGATGAAGCATCAACCTGAAGACAGCACCGATATTTCTGCGGTATATAGCTTGAATGAAAATGGTAAAGTTCGGGTTCAGAACCGCTGTCTGGATGGCGATGGCAAGCTGGATGAAGCCATTGCTGAAGCAACCATTGTCGATGCAGAACAGGCCAAGCTTGAAGTCAGCTTTTTACCTGAAGGCCTGCGTTGGATTCCGTTCACCAAGGGTGATTACTGGGTATTAAAAATCGATCCAGATTATCAGACCGCGCTTGTAGGCGAACCGAATAAAGAATATTTATGGCTACTGCATCGCGGTACCAGTCTGGACGAAGCGACTCAACGCGAATATTTAAGTTATGCAGAATCCTTGGGTTATGATCTGTCTGATCTGATTCATACAGCGCATACTGGCCACAAAACCGCTTAAATTGCAATCAAAAGACCTCCATCAGGAGGTCTTTTTTATTCTCAATTTGGACGATGAAAGCTCATCAAAAAATGCTATGATGTGCGCAATTTAAATTGTCCCTTTCGACAGAAAATTGATTACAAAATAATCCATTTTGCTGTTAAAACGGCGATTTTTAACAGATTCAAATAGAGAGAACTATGCGCCAATATCTTGACCTTTTACAACATATCCTCGACAACGGCGGCGATAAAGGCGACCGTACCGGTACAGGTACACGTTCGGTATTTGGTCATCAAATGCGCTTTGATCTTTCGCAAGGTTTTCCTTTACTGACCACCAAAAAAGTTCATTTCCGCTCTATCGTGATCGAACTGTTGTGGTTCCTGAAAGGCGATACCAATGTTCAATATTTAAAAGACAATAAAGTCTCGATTTGGGACGAATGGGCAACCGCAGAACAGACTGCGCGTTTTGGCCGTCCTGAAGGCGAACTGGGTCCAGTTTACGGCCACCAATGGCGTAATTTTGGGGCCAGCAAAAATGCAGACAATAGTTATAATCAGGACGGTTTTGACCAGATCAAATGGTTGATCAATGAAATTAAAACCAATCCAAATTCGCGCCGTCTGATTGTATCGGGCTGGAACCCGAATGAGGCAGGTCAGGTCGCATTACCACCTTGCCATACCCTGTTCCAGTTCTTTGTACATAATGGCAAATTATCTTGTCAGTTGTATCAGCGCAGTGCCGATGTATTTTTGGGTGTACCATTTAATATTGCCAGCTATGCTTTGTTGACGCATATGATTGCGCAAGTCTGTGATCTGGAAGTTGGTGATTTTGTCTGGACTGGCGGCGACACCCATTTGTACAGCAACCATTTTGAACAAGCACAGTTACAGCTCAGCCGTGAGCCATTAGGCCTTTGTCAATTAAAACTAAATCCTGAGATCAAAGACCTGTTCGATTTCAAATTTGAAGATATCGAAATTGTCGGTTATGAATCTCATCCAGGAATTAAAGCCCCTGTCGCTGTTTAATTTTCTTTATTATAAAGTTCCCTCTCCTCCTAGGAGAGGGCTAGGGAGAGGCCTTTTACCACGCGTGAATCGCCCACTCCTTTCAAAATATATTCCCGGCCCTAAAGCGTGAAGGCAATCAAGATAAATTGTTAACCTCTCCTTCGTACCAGTAAAAAATTACACGAAGGGCTTTGGGTTTGATGAGAAGGATCAATACATGTCATTTCAAGATTTAGAAGTTGTACACGTCGTCGCCATGGATCAGCAGCGTTGTATCGGCAAGGGCAATGATCTACCTTGGCATATCTCTGCCGATCTGAAGCACTTCAAGGAAATCACCCAAGGTGGTGTGGTGGTGATGGGTCGCAAGACACTAGAATCAATGGGACGTACTCTGCCTAAACGGGTGAACTGGGTGATTACCCGTGATCCAGACTGGGCATTTGCAGGCACCAAAGTCGCTTATAGCATTGAAGATGCGTTGAGTCAGGCCCTGACAGATGTGAAGGCTTCAGAAAAACCCGAAACCATTTTCATCATTGGTGGCGGTGAAATCTTTAAACAGACCATGAATATTACAGACCGTCTGGAACTGACCCATGTCGAACTGGATGTACAGGGCGATGCCTATTATCCTGAAATTCCGGCAGAATTCAAAAAAGTCGCGACCGAGCAACATATTGACGACAAAACCGGGATTGCTTTTGAGTTTGCAACCTACAGAAAATAAAGCCTATTTCTCATGAAAAAGTGACTATGCAGGGACGCGAATATATTTCCAAGCACTGGAGTCTGTGGCTGCTGGGTAGCCTGTTTACCCTCTTTGTCATTCTGTCGAGTCTGTGGCTCAGCCTGATGCTCTGGGTTCAGCAACCTCTCGGCAAGATTGGCAGCTTGATCCTGATTGGTGTTTGGTTAACGTTTTCCCTGCTGGTACTCGGGATCTACTTCACCCGGCACCTGATCTCGCGTAAAGTCGATAGCATTCTATATCTTCTGGTCTTTCTGTTTTGTCTGCTGGGCTATTTTAGTCTGCAAGCGCGTCAGGATCGGGAGTGGAATCCTGAAGTGGCTCAGTTGTTGCACTATGAACAACAAGGCGATCAGGTCACCCTGCACAATATCCGGAACTTTGACTGGCAAGCTGATGGTCGTTATATCGAACGTTGGGAAAGCCGCAGTTTTGACCTGAACCAGATTAGCGGGGTGAATATCATTACCTCCTACTGGATGGGTCCGAAAATTGCCCACACGTTGGTCAGCTTCGATTTTGCCAATCAAAAACCTCTCACTTTCTCGATTGAAATCCGCAAGGAAAAACATGAAGAGTTTTCTGCAATTGGTGGGTTTTTCCGTAAATATGAATTGAGTCTGGTGGCATCGGACGAAAAAGATATTGTGTATACACGTAGTAATATTCGCGGGGAGCAGGTGTATTTCTTTCCGGTAAATATGCCACAAGCTCAGGCCAAAGCCTTATTCAAAGAATATCTGGCCCAGGCCGATGAATTGGCCAGAGAACCCAAGTGGTATAACACCCTGACCAGTAATTGCACCACTCTGGTCTTTGATATGGTTCAGGCAGTATCGCAACAACAATTGCCTTCAGATTATCGACTGTTAGCGTCCGGCTATTTACCGAATTATCTCTATGATCTGAAAGTGCTGGATCAATCCTGGGATATGCACACCTGGTACCAACGGGCGCATGTGAATCCACGAGTCAAACAGAGCGCCGATCTGTCCAGCCAGGAATATTCGCAGCGACTTCGTCAAGGCCTGCCTGCACCTCAGACGCATTAACTGGCGTTTTATTACTGTAAATAAAGATACAAAACCGACTGGAACCCGGATCATTTTTTTGTTTATATACAAATAGCTAGTCAATAATCAGAGTATCTTTCATGCTAAAAAAATTAACTGCAATCGCCCTATTGGGTTCAGTATTGGCTGTAATGGGCTGCGAAACCGTACCGAATACCGCCACCACACAAACCACGAATCATTTACAACTTTTGCAAAATCGTACCTGGATTGCCACACAGATTGGCAATACTGAAATCAAGACCGCAGCTACTGCACCTCATCTTCCAAGTCTGCAATTTGATGCCAGTACCCAGCGTGTTTCCGGTTCAGATGGCTGTAACCGGGTTATGGGCAGCTATACCGCAGGCAAAGACAGCCTGCATTTAAGCCAGATGGCAACAACACGCATGGCCTGTATGCATAATGATCAGCTTGATCAGAAATTTAATGAAGCTTTAGCCAAGGTGACGCATTATCAGGTATTTGGTAAAACCCTAAAACTATTGGATCGTCATGGTAATGTGTTAATTCAGCTGGAAAGTGCAGTTCAGCCACGTTAAGACTTCCCTACAAAAAGCCTGTATTGGCGGGCTTTTTTATCTTTCATACTGATGGGCCAGGATTCAACCATCAGCCCAGTTCAATCGAATGAGGAATCAGCCATGCAACAAGCACTTTTTGGTGGTGGATGCTTTTGGTGTACCGAAGCGGTATTTTTACAAATTCAGGGCGTTCAG
Source organism: Acinetobacter sp. YH12208 (assembly GCF_013418055.1). Lineage (NCBI taxonomy): Bacteria > Pseudomonadati > Pseudomonadota > Gammaproteobacteria > Moraxellales > Moraxellaceae > Acinetobacter > Acinetobacter sp. YH12208. Next base: position 114,682 of record NZ_VPCT01000006.1, on the reverse strand, counting down.
CAAGTCCTGAGTGGCTATGCCGGCGGTCATACCCCTGAGCCAAATTATGAGGCCGTGTGCGGCGGTGAAACCGGCCATGCTGAAGTTATTCTGGTTGATTTCGACGAAAACCAGATCAGCTATGCCCAGCTCCTTGAGGTGTTTTTTGCGACGCATGATCCAACCACTTTGAACCGTCAGGGCAATGACGTCGGCACCCAATATCGTTCCGTGATTTATTATCTGAATGCTGAACAAAAAACTCAGGCAGAAGCAGCCATGGATGCTTTAAAAAATGAAGGCCTGAATATTGTGACTGAACTCAGCCCGATGCCGACCTTCTATCCTGCTGAGGAATATCACCAAAATTTCTTTGCGAAAAACCCAAACCAAGGTTACTGCAATTTTGCCATTCCGCCAAAACTGAATAAATTACGCAGTAAATTTATGACTTTGTTAAAAACCCATTAATTTGCATAAAAAATGGGGATAAAAAAAGCGACTGAAATCAGTCGCTTTTTTTTGTTAGCTGAATCTTAGTTATCGGTTGCAAAGGCAATATCGCTGAGTCCGGCTCCACTCGCACGCGACATGACTTGAGCTACCGTGTCATAACGGGATTCTTTATCTGCTTTCAGCACAATCGTCGGCTGACGTTCAGTCTGACCTGCTTCATTAAAACGGGTCTGCAATTCGTCTAGGGTCAGGACATTGCCATTCCAGGCAATCTCACCTTCCGCATTGATGCTGATTGTGACATTTTCAGGCGGCAGATCAATAATCTCCGCAGTGGTTTGTGGCAAGGTTAATGGAATTGATGGGTTCGCAACGGTCGCTGTCACCAAGAAGATGATCATCAATACCAACATAATGTCGATGAGGGGAATGAGATTCATCTCATTCATACCTACATCGTTGTCTTCACCCAGTTGAAAAGCCATTAAGCTTGACCTCCCACTAAACTCTGTTGTGTTACTTTTTCATCAGACTTTTTTGCAGCAGATTCCTGTTGCAACATGGTGTCAATCAACAAGCCATGTGCCTGATCTTGTAACTCATGCGCCAAACCACGATTGAAACGCACACAGATGTTATAAGCCAGTACCGCAGGAATCGCGACGGCCAAGCCTAGACCCGTCATGATCAAGGCTTCACCGACTGGGGTTGCCACTTGTGCCAGACCAGCCTGACCGCTTTTACCCACTGCAACCAGCGCATGGAAAATACCCCACACGGTACCAAACAAACCGACAAATGGTGAAATCGAAGCAATCGTACCGAGGACGGATACCCCTTTTTCAGCATTGGCTTTTTCGGCTGAAATCTGACGTAACAATGCCTGTTCTGCCACTGCCTTACGCTGTTCAAAGCCCAAAGGAGCCAATTTGGTTTTCAGTTGCTCCAATGCTTGAGACAGCTGGGTATAAGCAACTTGTTTAAGCTGGCGAGTGCCCATTAAACGCAGCACAAAAATGGTCCATGTCGCAATCGACATTGCCAATAACACGAAGTACAGCGTTTTACTGACTGCATCAGCGTGTTGCCAATAAACTGAAAAGTTCATCTTCGAACTCCTAATGGGTTAGCCGTTATTTGGTAATTTGAAAATCGAAAGGCTGCTCAACCCGGGTTGGATAAGCCACACCATTTTCCACATATTTGGTTAGTTGCGCGCGGCGTACCGCTGCTTCAACTTTACGGTTCACTGCCGAGCTACAATCCGAATTACGTGCAGTCGCAGAAACCACTTTACCCTGCTCATTTGCCGCCACATCGACTACCATCGAACAAGTCGCTCTTAACTCACCTGAAGACAAGGAAACTTTCGGTGCGCGCTGCCAGCTCACCCCCCCCCCAATCGAGACACTTTTTGGTGATGGCGGCGCAGCAGGTGCTGGCGGTGCTACAGGCGCAGGTGGCGCGACTGGAGCTGGTGCCGGTTGCACTTTGGTTTCGGTGACCACTGTCGGTACCACCGGACTTGGGGTTGGTTTAGCTTCAACGGGTGGTGCTTTCACGACTTTAGGTGCTTCTGCCTTCTTCACCTGTTCTATTTTTTCAACTTTTTTCGGTGGTGGTGGCAGCGGTTTATCTACAATTTTGACTTCTTTGGGCTTAGGCGGCTCTTTTTGTGGCTCGGCCTTCGGCTTTGGCGGTAAAGGTTTTGGTGCTTCCTGCAATTTCACAAAGCGCACTTTGAGCGGCTCTTTCTCTATAGGCTTAAGCTCTGGTGCGTCCATCTGGCTCACTGCCCACAATAGGCCCACATGTCCAACGAACACGGCAGCCAGAATCGAGATGACTTTCTTTTTCATCTTGTTGGGCGGTGTAGGTGGCATGGGAGCAGCAACTTGACTCATTAAATCTATTACCTTGAGGAGATGATGTGAAACAAACAATCAAGCTCATCGGTTAGCACAATTAAAGTACGCCAATAATAAATGAGAAGTGTTTTCATTTGCAACTACTAATCATACCTTTCACTGATTTTTTTTGCATCAAAACAAAAAAAGGCACACTAAAAGTATGCCTTTTTAAATAGGGATGCAAGTTTTATTGGAACACTACAGTTTTATTGCCATCGACAATAATACGGTCTTCCAGATGCCATTTCACTGCACGTGCCAGTACATTACGTTCTACATCCTGACCGAGTTCACGCAACTGTTCAACGGTAAAGTCATGATTGACACGTTCTACGTCCTGCTCGATGATCGGACCCTGATCCAGATCGGCAGTAACATAGTGTGCAGTCGCACCGATCAGCTTGACACCTTTTTCATGCGCCTGCTTATACGGATTTGCACCGACAAATGCGGGCAGGAATGAATGGTGAATATTGATCACTTTCATTTCCCACTTACTTACAAATTCTTCATCTAGAATCTGCATATAACGTGCCAATACCAACAGGTCATTGCCCTGCATTAACTGGTCAATTTCTGCATAGGCTTCAGGCTTGTTGTCTTTGGTCACCGGCACCACTTCAAATGGAATCCCAAAGTTTTCAACCGCTTCGCGTAAAGTCTCGTGATTCGATACCACCTTGGTAATTTCACATGGCAAACCACCACGGGCATGACGCCATAACAGCTCAAGCAAGGCATGATCGACCTTAGACACCAAAATACCGACTTTCTTCACATCGCTGACCAGAGCCAGACGCCATTGCATGCCATAACGCTCTGCGACATTTACCGCAAAAGTCTGGGTAATGCTTTCTTTACGGCTTTGCAGATGATCCAGTTCAAATTCAACGCGCATGAAGTAACGGCCGCCCTGCGCTGCTGTCGCATATTGGTCAAGCGCAGTAATATTGGCACCTTGATGATACAAGAAGCTCGAAACAGCCTGCACGATGCCCGGCTTGTCTTCACAAGTAATCAATAAACGTGCGGTGTTAGCAGTCGTCATATTCATGTTGGTTTAAGTCACTAATCAGTTAAATTTAAAATAAGCCGAGTATTCTAGCGCGTTTCCGAAATATTCTGAATAGGCGACTCGACTTCTGTGTTTTTTGCAGATGACAGGCTGGCAAAAAGTTCCGAAGAACCCAGGCTATTTAGCAAACCTTCATAAGTTTGACGGCTTTCACCGCGTAAATAGGCCCCTTCCAGGAACACCATTTGACGGAGTGCCTGCCAGACCCATTTTTCTTCCAGCGTATTGGAATCGGTCAGATGACCTGACATATATAGGAAGTTGGTCCAGTTGGTCAGTACAATCCACAGGTTAATGATCAGTGCTTCAATTTCTGAATCGGTCATGTCCATCAAGCCAGCATTCACAAAAGCCTTATAGATTTTCTGACCTTGCTGCATCACCTCGCCGGCAAAGCGTGGATACATCTTGCGGAAATCTTCGTTATTTTCGACCAGATGATAGACATCGCGATGCAGGAAACGATAAGCCCACAGCTGACTGCTCAGTACCTGAAAATAATGAATCTTGTCATTGGCATCCAGAGCACGATCATCCGGCAGCGCCAGCATTTCCAGAGTTTGCTGCTGGTACTCCTCCATCAGTTCTTTAATAATTTCATTCTTATTACGGAAATGATAATACAGGTTACCAGGGCTCATCCCGAGTTCAGCCGCAATATGATTGGTGGTCACAGAGCGTTCGCCACGTTCATTGAACAGCTGCAAACTGAGCTGCAAGATACGCTCTTTAGTTTTTAAGGTTTTGGTTTGGGACATCCTAAAATAACCATTCAGTTCGTGCATTAGCAGGCTAACACACAAAGTCACTTGACTAATTAGAGTATTTGCTCTAAAAATTAATTAATCGATTTTTGAATAATGGTAGTGCGGCATGAACAGTCACACAAAAACAATATCAATGACACCACATTTTTTTGATGGCCAATACTTAAATGAGCTTTTGGCACAACAAAAACATGCTTACTTAAACTATCCTTTGCCGACGGCAAAGGAACGCATCGATCGTTTAGCTCGACTTAAGCGTATCTTAGTTAAGTATCAAGATCAATTTGCAGAGGCAATTAATCAGGATTATGGTAACCGCTCGATTGGGGAAACCAAAATTGGTGAACTACTCACCTGTCTGGAACATATCAAATATTATAGCAAAAACTTGACCCGATGGATGAAACCCTCCAAGCGTCATGTCGGCATTATTCATCAACCGGCCAAAGCTTGGGTGCAATATCAGCCTTTGGGCGTGATTGGGATTATTGCACCGTGGAACTATCCATTGTTGCTGTCCATTGGTCCTCTGATTTGTGCATTGGCTGCCGGCAACCACGCCATGATCAAGATTTCTAGTGCATCGGCTGCGTTTGGTGAAGTGCTTGAAAAAGCCTTGGCAGAAGCCTTTCCAAAAGAGCTGGTCGCAGTGGTCAATGGTGGCGGTGTGATCTCAGATGCTTTCTGTCGTCTAGCCTTCGACAAAATGATTTTTACCGGCTCGACTGCTGTGGGTAAAACCGTGATGGCAGCCGCAGCAGAAAATCTGGTTCCGGTGATTCTGGAACTCGGGGGCAAGTCTCCAGTCCTGGTACATCCATCAATTGATCTGCGTGATGTCGCACAGCGGATTGCGGTGGGCAAACTCTGGAATGCCGGTCAAACCTGTGTCGCACCGGACTATATGTTCATGCCTCGTGGCAAGACAGCAGAATTTATTGATCATTTTAAAGCCTGTGTCGAAAGAATGTATCCGGATATCACTCATAATCAGGATTACACCTCGATTGTGAATGACAAACAGTACAACCGTCTGCAAGGCTATCTGGATGATGCACGTGAACAGGGTGCTCATGTTATTGAAATCAATCCGCGCCATGAAAATTCCGCTGATCTGCGTAAAATTTCCCCCACCATTGTGACCAATGTCACACCAAGCATGCAGATCATGCAGCATGAAATCTTTGGTCCACTGCTGCCAATCATGGAATATGATCAAATTGATGAAGTTATCGACTTTATTAATAGCCGTCCACGCCCACTTGCTTTATACTACTTCGACTTTGATCAAGCGCGTGCTGATTATGTCGCACAGCGTACCCATTCAGGGCATTTCGGGCAAAATACGGTATTAACCCATGTTGCACAAGACGATCTACCATTTGGGGGTGTCGGTGCATCAGGTATGGGGAAATATCACGGTCCAGAAGGCTTCTTCAGTTTGTCGCATGAACGCTCGGTAATGTCGAATCCAAAGCTGTATAGCTTGAAATACATTCTGCCGCCGTTCAATAAACCGATTCACAAGCTGATTTCGAAGACACTTCTCCGTTAAATGATCAAGGCATGAGCTATCGATATAGCTCGTGCTGCGTTTTGACGAAAATCGCTTGTCTTTTAAGCGCATTTTTGATATAAAACGCCCCTTGAATGATTTCAATCCGTTTATTTTTGACTGGCCATACAGATTTGCTGTTGGCTAAATCAATGGAGTTACACCATGTCTAAGGTTTGCCAAGTTACCGGCAAGCGTCCAGTCGTTGGTAACAACGTCTCACACGCCAACAACAAAACTAAACGCCGGTTCGAGCCGAACCTGCACCACCACCGTTTCTGGTTAGAAAGCGAAAAACGTTTTGTACGTCTTCGTTTAACCACTAAAGGTATGCGTATTATCGACAAATTGGGCATTGAAAAGGTTGTTGCTGACCTACGTGCTCAAGGTCAAAAGATCTAAGGAGTCTGAACCATGCGTGATAAAATTCGCTTAGTTTCTTCAGCTGGTACAGGTTATTTCTATACCACGACTAAGAACAAACGTACTATGCCGGAAAAAATGGAAATCAAAAAATTTGATCCAAAAATCCGTCAACACGTAATCTTCAAAGAAGCTAAAATCAAATAATTTTGGCTTTTTAAAAAAAACGACCCTTTCAGGTCGTTTTTTTTTGCATTTTTTTTACCCCACTTGATAAACTTTCTACATGTTTTGGCACTTTTTGTGCTTATTTCCCAGCAAACCTAACTAAAGGAGTATTTAGTGCCACATGACGTAGAACTCATTATATTATTGGCTGTTGGTTTTGGCTTAGCCCTGGTTTTTGGCTATATCGCTGCACGTCTGCGCCTCCCCCCACTTATCGGCTATCTGGTGGCCGGCATTCTGATTAGTCCCAATACACCCGGTGTGGTCGGCGACATTCATCTGGCCAACCAGCTGGCAGAATTAGGTGTCATGTTCCTGATGTTCGGGGTCGGGATGCATTTCTCGCTAAGTGATCTGATGCAGGTGCGGCGGATTGCATTGCCCGGTGCAATTTTGCAAATTGCAGTCGCCACTCTGCTCGGAGTGGGAGTCTCGATGTTATGGGGCTGGAGCTTTGGCTCTGCGCTCGTATTCGGTTTAAGCCTATCCTGTGCCAGTACGGTGGTTCTACTCAAAGCACTCGGTGATCGTGGTCTGCTCGATTCAATTAATGGCCGGATTGCCGTCGGTTGGCTTTTGGTCGAAGATCTGGTCATGGTCTTGGCCTTGGTATTATTGCCGGCCACTGCCTTACTTCTAGGCGGACAAGCACTTGAAGGTGCGAGCGATGACAATATCTGGGCCACTTTAGGCATTACCCTGCTGAAAGTCGCAGGCTTTATTGCCTTTATGCTGATTATTGGTAAACGTCTGGTGCCGATGATCATCCAAGTCGTGGCACGTCTGGGTTCTCGTGAGCTGTTTACCCTGACTGTGGTCGCTGCGGCCATCTCGATTGCCTTTGGGGCCTATAAGGTTTTTGGGGTATCTATGGCGCTGGGGGCTTTCTTTGCCGGGATGGTGGTGAAAGAGTCAGATTTCAGTCATCGCGCGGAACAAGAAACCTTGCCGCTGCGTGAAATCTTCTCAATCTTATTCTTTGTTTCTGTCGGCATGCTGTTTGATCCGCGTATTTTACTGGAACAGCCACTCCATGTGCTGACAGTCGTCGGCATTATTCTGATTGGTAAAACTCTGGCGGCAATGGCACTGGTATTGTTCTTCCGCTATCCAATCAATACCGCGTTGACTGTTGGCGCTTCGCTGGCACAGATTGGTGAATTTTCATTTATTTTGGCAGCACTTGGGGTGTCACTGAATCTGCTTTCACTAGAAGGTCAAAACCTGATTCTGGCGGGCGCATTGATCTCGATCACTCTCAACTCCTTTATCTTCTCCGCGATTGAACCGGTACAAAAATGGATTCGGGAACGCTCGACCCTGGCACGTTTACTGGAACGCAGTGGTGATCCCTTGGCGATGTTACCCGATGAAGTTTCACAGGATTACTTGCGTGATCAGGTGGTGCTGATTGGTCATGGTGAAGTGGGGCGTCGTATTACCCGCTCATTAATGGAAGAAAATATCAAGGTGGTTATTGCAGAAGAAAACCGCGATATTGTCGAAAATCTGCGTGAAAAAGGCATTGCCGCGGTTTCAGGCGCTGCGACTGAAGCTGGTGTTTTGATCCAGGCGCATATTCAACATGCGCGCTTACTGGTCATTTCCCCTATGGATATCATCGATATTCATAAAATTGTAGATATTGCCAAGACCTTGAATCCGAAAATTCAGGTATTGGTCTGTGCCGAAAGCAAGGAAGAAGCTGAAGCGATCCGTCGTGATAATATCGGCGCGGTGTATTATGCCAAAGAAGAAATGGCGAAGAATATGAGTAACCATATTTTGAACCAGATCGAAATTGCGCATCAGCATCCCCCTTCTCATTAATCTCTCCGCATAAAAAAAGTTGCCCAATGTGGCAACTTTTTTTACGGATAATCACAAGATTTTTTGTATAAGCTGAATTCAAATCATCAGGAGTAAAATCACAGAAACGGGGTTTTCATTTCTTGAAATTCACCTTGAGCTCGTACTTAAAATCTAACTTATTCCCCAACCCTTTAAAATCAAAAAGCACACCGATAGTGTGCTTTTGAATACATTGTAATCTTAACTCATATACTTCGGCTCTTCATCTACGACTTCAGCCTGCCATTCATTGACCTGCTGTTCCAGCAAGCCATACAGGGCCGCCTGAATCATCTGCTGCGCAATCACAGGCGTCTGCTCTCCGAGTAGAGCCTTCACCTCGTCATTAAACTGAATCATGACCAAAGGCTGTTTATGCGAACCTGCATTGCGTAAAGCCAAGGCACCACCTTCAAGTTGAACGAGTTCTAAAATCGCGTCTTGATTACCAAATAAGTCTTTCAACTGTTCTATAGACATATATCCTCCATGTTCAACATGGTGGCAAAGAGCCGGGTGCACTTTGCATCATTAGAGTAATTGATATAGGGTTAAAAATTCTAATTTCAAGTACGGTCGATCCGATTAAAATTCAATCATCTCATTACGGAAACCATCAATTAATTGCGTCAAGTCACGATGCCACTCTCTTAATATAGCAGGGTCAGGTAACCATGCTTGTGGAGACTGTGTGACTTTAATGATGAGATTTGAGGAGGTTTCGTCTTCGGGTTCCGGTGTACTCGGTTCTGGTGCATATTGACACAGACGATAGGCACGTTTCAGTTCAGCAATGAAACCATTTTGAGAGAGATGCTGTAGTACAGTCACTTCAGGCGATACCTGACCTTTGGCGGCCATCAGTTCTTCAATCGACTTTAAGGTCGGATTGGAATCATTCAAACGATAATAACGCACCAGCTCCTGCAAAAATGCTAGCAAAGCGCCATGCAGGTGAAATACAGTCGCCTCACGTTGTGCCTGGGCCTGTTGCACATGCTGGGTTTGCTCTGCCTGCTGACAGGCAAGACGGGCAAAATACAGTTTTTGATTGGTACGGTCCGCATGATAGCGAGCAACACGGGTCATCGATATTTCCTAAGGTTTAAAACAAATTCTGGCTGTTATAAAGTAAAAGGTTCGTCTGCATTTCGCAATCAAAAGATGCTGAGACTGTATTGATCGGGATCCGGATTCAGAGCATAAATCTCACGGAGAAAATTGCAACATCCTAAATGACAGCCATAAAAAAGGAGCCTATCAAGTGCTCCTTTTTCAGTTTAAGCCTCAGGCTTTTCTTCTGCTTGTTTTACCCGGATTCCATGTCCGTGCAAGCGTAAAGTATTCAGGCCTTTGATGGCTTTGATGGCTTCACGCGCATGCGGCATTTCCACAAAGGCAAAGCCTTTTGATTTTCCGGTTGCCGCATCAAGTACCAAGCTACAGGTATTCACTGTGCCATATTCCTGGAACAACTTCAGCAACTCGGCTTCGGTGACGGTACGTTCTAAATTACGAACTAAAATTTTCATCTGATAACCTTAAGAAGATAGGCAAAAAATATCAAAAAGCACGCGCCTACTCTACTTTTTGTATGCAACAACTTTGCTATAGTTTAATCGAGATCAATGCCAAAATCTAAATTAATCGATTGACGTTCAATTAAGGCACTTTTCACGGTCTGCTGCCGGGTTTTGTAATGGGTTTCCGTGGTGCATAAATGCCGGGTGAGATCATTCAAGAAATAACTTGCGACTTTACGTCCCTGCGCATCGACCGTTTCCCGCGCCCAGTGATTCAGATTTTGTTTGGTTAGAATCAATTCATTTTTGGCTCGGGTCAGCGCCACATACAGCACACGACGTTCTTCTTCAACATCATCAAAGTCGCCTTGGGCGCGTGCATGCGGATAATTTCCCGGCGTGACATTGGCCACATAACAGACATTCTGTTCGGTGCCTTTTGCTGAATGAATGGTAATCAGGGTCACCACATCATGATCGGACTGGCGTTCAATTTCCGAAATCGACACTGGATCGAGCACATATTCCTCTAAAAATTCACTTAGTTGTGAATGCTTGGAGGCCAGTTGTTTCACCAGTTCAAAATCACCCTGACGACGTGGCCAGTCTTTTTTATAGTTCTCTGCCAGTTGTGTTTCAATTGCCTGAATCGCAAGACTGACACAAGCCTGCACTTCGCCTTTCAGCACGCTCATCTGCTTCATGATCAGAATCGCATTTAGAGGTATCTTGCCAAATTTCTCCAGTTTATCGGAGATTTTATCGATTTCAGGTTCCAGCAAAATGTGTTGCGCCAGCTTGCTTGCACCGACATCACCGACACCATTCCACAGGGTCAAGAAACGCATCCAGGCGATATCATCCAGCGGATTGGCGACCACACGCAGCATGCTGAGCAAATCTTTGACATGTGCCGTTTCCAGCAGCTTCATACCGCCAATAAATCGATACGGTACATTGGCCGCGATACAGGCTGCTTCAATATGCCGCGCGGCAAAACTGGAACGCACCAGTACCATATGTTCGCCCCATTTGCTGCCCTGTAGATAATGACGCTCTTTAATATCAATTGCGATCCATTTGGCTTCATCAAACTCATTCGGAAATATATGCATGCGCGGCTTTAGGCCCTCGCCACGATAAGCTTCCAGACGTTTGTCATATTTGATTTCAGACTGATCCAGCAGCCAGTTGGACAGATCCAGAATTTCCTGGGTCGAGCGGTAGTTTTTTTCCAGTTTAAAAATCTGCGCATCTGGTACCCGTTCTTTGAAATGATGAATATTTTCAAAGTCTGCGCCACGGAAACCATAAATCGACTGGGCATCATCGCCGACACAAAACAGGCTGATCCGGTCTTTCAGCGGCTCCAGCAAGGCCCATTGCAGTGGATTGGTATCCTGCATTTCATCGACCAGCATATGTCGACAGATTAAAGCCACATAATCGACCAAGCCTTCTGATTGTGCCAAAGCTGTCGCCACCACCGCCAGAATATCGTCATAATCCAGAAAACTGCGCGCCTGTTTGCGTGCTTCATATTCCTTCATGATCTCGGCAATTTGATCTTTCAGCGCCAAATATTCCGGCATCTGCTTTTCCAGCGCGAGACTGAGCTTCTGCCGAGTATTACGTGCAAAGGAATATAAATCGCAGAGTTCTTGTGGCTTGGGCAGATGATTGGGATTTTTTTTGTCATCACGACCCCGAATCAGACGGAACATCATCAACTGATCATCACGATCAATAATCGAGAACTGTTCCAGACCAAAGGCCTTCGGAATACGGCGCAACAGATACATACAGAAAGTATGAAAAGTCGAGGCACGCAGACCTTTGGCTCGATCCCCCAAGGCTAATTCCACCCGCGCTACAATTTCACTGGCTGCACGGCGGGTAAAGGTCAGAATCTGAATCTGGTTGGCGGGTACACCCTGCTCAATCAGGTAAGCTGCACGTGCCACGATGGTCTTGGTTTTGCCACAACCTGCCCCGGCCAGCACCAGACTATGTTTTGTTTCTGTGGTCGCTGCTTGCTTTTGTTGGGGATTTAATTCATCAATCAGGTTGGCTAAACTCATTTTCACTCATCGTTTTGTGGATGGCTGTAGTTTAGCAGATCGCTCTTATAATTATGGCTTTTCATCCGCCCTGAAACAGCAACAAATTTTATCTCTTGATTTGTTTGCTAGAGGGTCGACAGCATGGATGCCGTCTGCTGGATTGAGATATAGGGATATTTCCTCAATCCAGCAAAGGATTTTTGTTACCTTGCGAAGCAGTGCTTCTCATTCATGAAAAGCAAGATCTGCTTATGCATTATTATCTGCCATTACGTAAAGCTTGTGCAGCAATGACGATCTTGTAAAAGAAAACTAAATACGCTGTTCCTCAATATTTTTAATTGTTTTGGACACTGCTTTTTCCAGATTCACTTCCGCATTTTTTAAGGCTTCTTCCCGGCTACAATCTGGTGGATTAATCCCGATAATCTGACTAAATCCAGACTCATATAGTGACTCAATCCCATCACCCACCAGTCCAGCAAATGCAAGCACCGGTTTATTGAATTTTTGTGCTACTTGTGCCACGCCAAATGGGGTTTTGCCTAATTTAGTTTGATGATCAAGCTTGCCTTCACCAGTCAGAACATAATCGGCTTGAGCTATTTTATTGGCTAAATCTGTCTGCTGAATGATGAGTTCCACACCTGATCGAATAGAAGCAGCTGTGAATGCCATTAAGCCAAAACCGAGTCCACCTGCCGCACCCGCACCTGCAACATGACGATGATCACGTCCAATGTGCCGAGCAACCAGATCGGCGAAATGACTGAGGTTTTGATCCAGTTGCTTGACCATTTCCGGTGTCGCACCTTTTTGTGGGCCAAAGATCGCTGAAGCACCATTGGGTCCACACAGCGGATTATTCACATCCGATGCAATGATAATTTCAATATCCGCCAGCCGTGAATCCAGTTCGGATAAATCAATTGCTATGATTTGATCTAGGTTTCCACCGCAAACCTGTATTTCTAATCCTTGGGCATCTAAAAACCGAGCGCCTAAGGCCTGTATCATTCCCGCACCGGCATCGTTCGTCACACTGCCACCTAAGCCAATGATGATTTTACTGGCCTCTAAATCGAGCGCAGACTTGATCATTTCTCCTGTGCCACAGGTTGAGGTCAGCAGAGGATTACGCCTTGCAGCTTCCAGCAGATCTATGCCATTGGCTTTGGCCATTTCAATGATTGCGGTTTTTCCTGCATCAATTACGCCAAAATACGTCTGGATGCGCTGATCAGGCAATGGCCCTGTCACTTCACAGGGAATGCGCTGTCCTTTTGAACTTGAGATCAGTGTATCGACCGTGCCTTCCCCTCCATCCGCCATAGGAACATGAATGCACAAAGCATCAGGCAACACGTTTTGAATGCCACGCTGCATGGCCTGACAGGCTTGTTCAGCACTCATACTTTCTTTAAAGGAATCTGGAGCAAGAACAAAAGTAAGCGGCATATGGTTATTTTTATCTATCAATAAAGTCTAGATTCTGGATAAATCCAAGAGAATCTACAAGTCTTTATTTCCAGCCCAACTCAATTGCTGTGATCTCATTAATCAGGGTCTGATCCAGAGATCCCGGCATTTTACTCGTGGTTTCGGACAGCGGGATATGTCCTGCCATCAGTTCTGCCTTGGCTTGTGGGAACACAGGTTGCTGATCTGGAAATGCATAACCTATTGGATAAATCGGCTGACCTGTGGCCAGATCATATTTATCACTGGCACCAAAGGCATGCAGTAACTCATGTACCAAAACAATTTTATTTTGTTCAGACTGCTTTTGAGAGGCAAACAGGTTGACCGAACCAATCCGGCCTTTTTGCAAGGCAGTTGAATGCTTTAATTGCCGGGTTTGTGCCGGATCATAATAATTTAAAAACAGGGTCAGACTGGCAGAAGGGTCCGAACTTTGTTGCTGTTTCCAGGCATAAAATCGAAACTTTAAACTCCATACAACAGTATCGAAAATTGAGGCCTGCTCAGGGACTTTAGGCGGTAAAACTTTAAGCTCACGACCCAAATTAAAATAAAAATAAGTGGGTTGATTCCGATATTGCTGTGCTGATTTTTGTAGAAAGTCTCTTGCCGTTTCTAGATCCTGAACTGACAGTTGCTGGATGTATTGCTGTGTGGTCGGTAATCCATCTGCATTAATCGGATGCAACAGAACCATGACCGGCTTTGACCAGTTCTGATTTTGATCACGATAGGCATTGACTGCAACGATCAATAAAATACTTAATAAAATCAGAATCCGAATCTTTTTCCACATAATTATGAACTGCCTCTCGAGCTATTGGACTTCAAATGATGACCTTATTAACTTTGATGAATTTTAATTCACCGACTTGTTTAAACTCCAGCCAACCTGAATGAATAGAATCAATAGCTTCTTCATAATTTCTAATATTTAAATCAGTTTGTTTTAGATATTGGACAACATCTTTTATATTCACCCAATCATTAGTTTCTGAATAATGATAAATAGCTTTTTGAATAAGCCTGATAAATGAGCTAAAACTACTTTTTCTTAGATACATTTGACTGCCTTGCATTTTTGTTTCAAATACTCCCAAGGCTTTTACTAAACCGGACAGCTTGTCATAGCCATAATTTCGAGTATCAAAATCTGGTTTTACTGTATTTATATATGCTCCGACTAAACCAAGATATGCCCAGCCACTTTCATCCGCATTATCCTTAACTGCTTTATAAATTAAATTCAGTGTCCCACGATCCATAGTTTCGGGAAGATTTAAATTATCTTTAGATTGAGAGGCCGTTCTATTATCAGCAGATTTCTCAGGCGTTACTATTTTCTTCTGCACAACATTAGAGAGTTCATCATCTTCTTGCTGTTTAACTTCAAGATCTGCAATCAAGTTTTCAACATAAACAAACTTATCACATGCTTTTTTAAAAGCTTCAGGCGTATTTTTCTTACCAAAACCATAAACACTTAATCCATTTTCCCGGATTCGGGAAGCTAAAGGTGTGAAATCACTATCACTGGAGACGATACAAAAACCATCTAAAGCGCCTGCATATAACAGATCCATGGCATCAATGATCAGGATCATGTCCGTGGCATCTTTGCCCTTGGTGTAAGCAAATTGTTGTACCGGGGTGATGGCATGCGGAAGTAATACATCTCTCCACTTTTTCAGCGTATCACTACTCCAGTCCCCATAGACACGTTTGACACTGGCAATCCCGTACTTCGCAACTTCTTCTAATACCGATGAAATAGCATGCGTTGATGAATTATCGGCATCAATAAGTACAGCAAACTTTTTTGTTTGAATATCCACATTTTCCCCAAGCTATTATTTTAAATTTTTATACACATGATTCTGACATAAAAAATGCCGACTTTCGTCAGCATTTTTTTCAAGTTTAAACTTTATTTAGGCTTCAACCCATTTTCCATCCTGGTAAACCAGAGACCATTTGGTTTGCTTGCCTTCTGCATTTTCAGAGCCAATATATTGCGACTGGTTCTTGCGACTGAATTTCACCAAAGTCGGGTTACCTTCCGGATCTGTATCAGGCGCTTGCAAGATAAACTGATATTTCGGATCCAGCTGTTCAGCCACAGAGCGAATCTCGGCAACTTTGGGTGCCCGTGTTTCACGCACTTTCGGGAATTTGCTGGCCGCCAGAAACAGGCCGGCTGCACCATCACGCAGCACAAAGAAGTCATCGTGCTTGGTCGAGCGCAAATGTTCCATCTTGATCGGATCGACACGCGGAGGTGCCGGCTGACCACTCTTTAATACTTTACGGGTATTGTCACAACTGTTGCAGGCGAAGTATGGACCAAAACGACCCGTTTTAAGCTGCATTTCGCCATCACATTTGTCGCATGGAATGGTTGGGCCATCATAACCTTTGATCTTAAACTCACCTTCTTCGAGTTCATAACCATCACAATCCGGATTATTGCCACAGACATGCAGTTTACGACCGCCATCAATCACATAGCTGTCCATTGCCGTTTCACACACCGGACAACGTTTCTTCGACATCAGGTCAGCGGTTTCGGCCGCATCATCATCAGACAGTGCAGCCAGAGACTCGACTGGGGTCAGGTTCAAGGTTCCCTTGCAACGTTCTTTCGGTGGCAGGTTATAACCAGAACAGCCCAGGAAAACGCCTGTGGTTCCGGTACGAATCTGCATTGGACGCTCACATTCTTTACAATGTACCGCATCCACTTCCACTGGCTGATTACGGCGCATACCGTTCTCACCTTGTGCCGTAGTCAAACGCTGCTTGAAATCGCCGTAGAAGCTGTCTAACAGCTCTTTCCAATTACGTTCACCATCTGCCACCTTATCCAGCTGACCTTCAAGATCTGCGGTAAAGGCGTAGTTCATCAGGTTATTGAAGTTTTCATCCAGACGGTCGGTGACGATCTCACCCATCTTCTCGGCAAAGAGACGACGGTTATCGAGCTTCACATAACCACGATCCTGAATGGTCGAGATAATTGCAGCATAGGTCGATGGACGGCCAATGCCTTTTTTCTCGAGTTCTTTGACCAGTGAGGCTTCAGTAAAACGAGCTGGTGGCTTGGTGAAATGTTGAGATGGATCAAGCTTCTGAAGTTTCAGCACTTCACCGACTTTCACTGCCGGTAATAGAATATCGTCATCCGCTTTGTTGGCACCACGCACCCGGGTAAAACCATCAAAGACCAGCGTCCGGCCTTTGGCTTTCAGTTCTACGCCATTGGCATTGACTAAAATGGTTGAAGACAGGTATTCAGCCGGTGTCATCTGACAGGCCACAAACTGGCGCCAGATCAAGTCATAGAGACGCTGTGCATCACGCTCCACACCGACCAGACTGTCACCTTTGAGACTCACAGTAGATGGACGGATTGCCTCATGCGCTTCTTGCGCGCCGGCTTTATTGCCATAGCGGTTGGGTTTGGCCGGCAGGTACTTCTCACCAAATTCTGATTCGATATGGCCACGGACCATGCTTACCGCATCATCACTCAGGAAGGTCGAGTCGGTACGCATATAGGTAATGAAACCGGCTTCATACAGGCGCTGTGCCAGCATCATGGTTTTCTTCACAGAAAAACCGAGACGGGTACTGGCCGCCTGTTGCAACGTTGACGTGATATAGGGCGCGCTTGGATTGACTTTGGTTGGCTTATCTTCACGGGCAGAAACGGTATAATCCGCATCTTTAATCAGGTTTAACAGTGCATCCGTTTCGTCTTTATTACGAAGCTTTAAAGTCTTGCCATTTTGCTTGACTGCTTCCAGACGGATGTCATCTTTTTTCGATTTGGTATCGGCAAACACCTGCCAGTATTCTTCAGGAATAAAGGCCCGAATTTCACGTTCGCGTTCAACCACCAGTTTCACCGCAACCGACTGTACACGACCGGCTGACAGGCCACGGGCAATCTTTTCCCACAAGAGTGGTGAAATCATGAAGCCGACCACGCGGTCCAGGAAACGGCGTGCCTGCTGGGCATTGACTTTATTGGTGTCCAGACGTGAAGGATGCTTAAAGGCTTCCTGAATGGCATTTTTGGTAATTTCGTTGAAGACCACACGTTGATAACGTGACTCATCGCCGCCAATCACTTCTTTTAAATGCCAGGCAATCGCTTCCCCTTCCCTGTCCATATCCGTTGCCAGATAGACTTCATCGACTTGCGCTGCCAGTTTTTTCAGTTCGGCAACCACATGTTCTTTGCCAGGAAGCACTTCGTATTTGGCTTTCCAGTCATGTTCCGGATCGACACCCATGCGGTTAATCAACGCATTCTGTGATTTTTCAGCTTTCTGTTCATCTGTCAGTTTGGTGCGTGTCGCCGGCTTTTTCTCTGTCGATTTGGCAGAGCCGCCTGTTGGCAAGTCACGGACATGACCGACTGATGATTTTACGATGTAGTTTGGACCAAGGTACTTATTGATTGTTTTCGCTTTTGCAGGCGACTCCACAATCACTAAGGCACGCTTACTTCCAGCGTCGGGAGACTTTGCTGTGCTGCTTTTTGATGTGGACCGAGGAGCGTTCGCCATAATTAACCGTTAATCCTGTTTATTTCTAAATTAAAGTTCAGCCAAAGCGTGTAATAGTGCTTTGATATCGTCGAGTTGGGCTGCTCTTAAATCAGCATGTTCATCCCAATACAATCCGACACAGTTGGCCTGCATATCAATAGCATAAATGCCTTTTAATGCAATGGGAAAATCTTTAAATTTCTCATCACCCTGCACAATTTCGAGTTTATTATCGACAACACGGGCACGCATCAAGGGTAAACGCGCATCTGGCATGAGTACGCTGTAGTACGCAACCATACTGGCACGACTTTCAGTGGCCTTTGGAATTTTGGTCCAGTCGGGTGCAACCACCAAACGTGGATGCAGACCCATTTTGCGGGCTTTGTCACGCATGATGCCAAGCGCTTTTTCTCTTGGGCTGACACGTAAGCCAAAAATTGACCCCATGACAAAAATGATGATGATCACCGCTACCCAAATTCCAGTGTTTTCCATAGTTCAACCTTTATGTTCTATTATTAGAGTTGCATAAGCACAATATAAAACGCAAGTTTGCACGATAAAATTAATTCAAGAACATTTCATGACTATATAAAACTTCGTGACCATTCCAGTAAATATAACCCTTCTCAATTAGCTCTTTCAGCAGCAGACGGATATCCGATTGAGGAAAGAGCTGCTCTAGCAAATCACGTAATTCATAAATATCCTTGGGTTTGTCGCCCTGAAGTTCGCGCAGTTTACGTGCGACTTCCAGTTGCACTGGATCAATCCGGTTAAAGTTTTTAAACAGGTCTTGCTGGGCTGACTGAATTGGAGTTTGCAATGCTTCAACTGGAGCATCATCAACTTTGAGCCGGGACATGACCTGATCCAGTTTTGGATTTTCAAGCGGATCTTGTTCATCCAGATTGAGCTGTAGCCACTGTTTCAGGACTTTTTTACGGAAGCTGATCTGCTCATCATAGCGTTTGACAATTTTCAGGTTAATCAGCATGCCGACCACATGCTGGGCCTTCACGGGCATGACGTGCAGAATATTGGCAACTGAATTTTTTAAGGTTTCCAAGGTATTTGGCTTACCACTCATTTTCCCTAGAGCATCACAGTACTTTTTCACCAGTTGCAAGGCCGGTTTGTTGCGGATCGCCTCCAGACTAGGCAGGTAATTTTTAACATGCTCTGCTGGAATAGAGACTTCATCGGGCTGAATCTGAATCAGGCTACATTTAATATCAGAGGCTTGCAGCATCTGCTGCAACATCTCGCTGCTGTCCATCGCCGAGATCAACTCGACTTCGGTTTCCGGCTCCAACAACGCCATCAGCTGACCGACAATGACCGCATATTCATATTCTTTCTGGGGCGATTCAGGTGTATCCAGAATGATGATCTGTCCACTCGCAATCCAGCCGGCCAGCTCGGTTAAATCTTCTAATGAAAATTCAAATGTTCCGGCACAATTAAACAGATACAGGCTGGAATAATGCGTCACAATTTCACGCAGTAACTTGGCCGTCGGAAAATTATTTTCGAGGTCGAGTAGAACAACTTTTGGATGCATGGGACAAGCTTCTGAAATGTACCTGAAAGCCAGTATTAGAGTAGGAAGTGAGTGAAAGGTCAAATAATTTCATGGTGAATATTCGGGTTGCAGCGGATTTACCAGATTCCAATCGAGTAGAAGATTACATATTTGATCTTGCTGCAAGCAGGTCAGAAATCGCTAGATTCCAGGCTGAGAGCTGATTAAATGAATCGAATCATCGGTGAAATAGCAGCTGCAATAAAAAACCCTTATCAAATATAAGGGTTTTATTAAATGATTGCTTGCAAATTAATAATGTGGCGGACGATCAGCAACTGGATCAAAATCCGCAATTCCTTCAGAGCGGTCTGAGGACTCAACACGTTGATATAACAGGCTCATTTGCTTTTTCAGATCGGCAATTTCCAGAGTCTGTTTAGCCACCTGATCATTCAACTGTTCAACTAAATCGTCTAAAAATGCAATTCGCACTTGCAAATCTTCAATGGGTGCGGAAAATGACGCCTGATCATTTAGATTTTGTTGTTTAGTCATTTAAAGTCCTCATTGGGGATTTCAGGAAACATTATGGCCTATATTACCCTTAGGGATGTCCAACTTGCGTTTGGTGGACCCGCCCTGCTCAACGGCGCGAATTTTAACTTGGAGCGCGGCGAACGAGTGTGTTTGATTGGCCGTAATGGTGAGGGTAAGTCTACCTTACTTAAGCTGATTGAAGGAAGTTTACTGCCGGATAGCGGCGAAGTTTCATTACAAAATGGCATCACGATTTCGATGCTGGCGCAAGATGTACCGATGGACTCAGGCCGAGTGGCGGATATCGTGGCTGACGGTGCCGGTGAAGCGTCGGAAGTTTTGCGTGCCTACCATGCAGCCAGTGAAGCCTGTGTGCTGGGCGATATGGACGCTTGTGACCGCATGGGCAATCTGCAACACAAAATGGACCAGCTCGATGGCTGGGCGCTGGAAACCAAGGTCAATTCGATTTTAAGCAAAATGGGGCTGGACCCAGATGCAGATCTTGCCGATTTGTCGGGTGGTCGTAAGCGTCGTGTCCTATTGGCACGTGCCTTGCTGACTCAGCCAGATGTCTTATTACTGGATGAACCGACCAACCATTTAGATGTTGAAAGTATCGAGTGGCTGGAAAAATTCCTGCTCGATCAAAACAATTTAACTCTGTTATTCATTTCGCATGACCGTGCCTTTGTCGATAGCATCGCCACCCGTATTGTGGAACTGGATCGTGGTCAATTGCGCAGTTATGAAGGTAACTATTCACGTTACTTAGAACTCAAAGCCATGCAAATGGAAGCTGAAGAAAAGCAGAATGCGCTGTTTGATAAAAAGCTGGCTGAAGAAGAAGTCTGGATCCGTCAGGGCATCAAAGCACGCCGTACCCGTAACGAAGGTCGTGTTCGCGCTCTAAAAGCACTGCGTGAAGAATCCAAAGCGCGCCGTTCGCAACAAGGTAAAGTGGCGATGGCGACTCAGGATGCCAACCGTTCCGGCAAACTGGTCTTTGAGATTGAGAACCTGAGTGTGAAATTCGGTGACAATGCACCGATCATTAACAACTTCTCGGCACTGGTTTTACGCGGTGACCGTATCGGTCTGGTCGGTGATAACGGTGTCGGTAAAACCACACTGATTAAAGCCATTCTGGGCGAGCTTGAGCATGGCGGCACGGTGAAAACCGGTACACAGCTGGAAGTAGCCTATTTCGACCAACTGCGTAATGCACTGGATCTGGAAAAGTCGGTCAAAGATAACGTTTCTGAAGGCTCTGACCACGTGGATGTGAATGGCAACCGTCGTCATATCTATAGCTATTTACAAGACTTCCTGTTCTCGCCAGAACGTGCACGTACCCCAGTCAAAGCGTTGTCTGGTGGTGAACGCAACCGTATCTTGCTGGCGAAACTGTTGCTGAAACCATCGAATCTGATTGTGATGGATGAACCAACCAACGATCTGGATATGGTGACCCTAGAGTTACTGGAAGAAATGCTCGGTGGCTACAAAGGCACCTTGTTATTGATCTCGCATGACCGTGCCTTTATGGACAACGTGGTGACCTCAACTTGGGTCTTTGATGGTAAAGGCAATATCGACGAATATGTCGGTGGTTATCAGGATTATCTTGAACAGCGTCCGGATCAAACCGTGGTCGATCAAAAAAGTGCCGTGAAAAAAGCCATGGCCAAAGCTGAAGCCGCACCCGTTGCTGCCAAAAAAGTCAAACTCAGCTACAAAGATCAACGCGCGCTCGAGCAACTTCCGGCTGAAATGGAAGCGCTGGAAAAAGAGCAAGCCGAGATCAATACACAACTGGCTGATGGCTCTTTATTTGTCAGTGATTCCGATAAAGCCATGCAACTGTCTCAGCGTTTATCAGAAATTGATGAACTGTTACTGGAAAAATTAGAACGTTGGGAAGAGCTGGATAACCTTAGCAACGGCTAAATATTCCACGAGTATTTGCTCAAGCATCTGTATTCGTACAGATGCTTTTTTTTATTTCAAGAATCTTCTCTGTTAGACTGCACTTAATCTTTTAGCCCTATATTGTTCTATGAGTACCCAGCCTGCATATCAACCCGGCGAATTTCAATGGTCATTCCTGTTACCTCGATACTGGGGCAATTGGCTGGGTATTATTTTCCTGATGATTTTGGCGATTTTACCATGGGCCATTCAGTATCGTCTGGCCTATCTGCTGGGCCATCTGTCTTTTAAGTATCTGCCCTCACGTCGCGACACCACACTGCGCAATCTGGAAGTCTGTTTTCCTGAATGGTCTGCCGAGCAAATACAGGACAATGCGCGTCAGGTTTTTATCGATCAAATGCTGGGGGTTTTTGAAACCTTAAATGCCTGGTACAGTCCGAAATGGTTTCAGGATCGCGTCAGTATTGAAGGACTGGAACATATTCAGAATGCTCAAGCCGAAGGCCGGGGTATGCTGTTACTAGGCACGCATTCGACCTTACTGGATGCTGGTGGATATCTGTGTGCACAATATTTTGAACCGGATGTGGTGTATCGCCCACAGAATAATCCACTTTTGGACATGCTGATTTACCGTTGTCGCGCCACGATTTATGCCCATCAAATTGATCATGATGATATGCGCGGTCTGGTACGTAATCTGAAAAAAGGCCATGCAATCTGGTACAGTCCGGATCAGGATTATGGTTTAAAACAAGGGGTGATGGCACCTTTCTTTGGTGTACCGGCGGCAACCGTCACCGCGCACCGTCGTTTACTGAAAATGACCAAAGCTGCTGCGATTCCTTTATATTTCTATCGTCATGGCGATATCAAAAATCCACGCTACCATGTACTGATTGAACCGGCACTGGAGAATTTCCCTAGTGAGAATGAAGTCGAGGATGCTACTCGCGTGAATCTGATAATTGAACAGCAGCTACGCATCGCACCGACCCAATATATGTGGTTCCACCGCCGTTTTAAAACTCGCCCTGAAGGTTATAAGGAAATTTACTAAATCTGTTTGATCCTAGACTTTAAATCGCTACAGCTCCTATAGTTTAAAATCCTGTTGATGATCTGTACCTTGATAGATCTACATAGCTTTCGTTAGTCCCGCACGCATGAAGCCTAAGACCTGATAAAATCCTATTGTCTGCTGATCGGCCACTAAAATCTGCTGATGAAATCCTGAATAACATTACCACATATTTTACATGATCCGCCGACCAATGCCTTGTCGTTGCCAGTCCGGATCAATCAATAAGTGTGGGAAATACACCCCCAGAGAGCCATCTGAAATCGCATTCGCCAGTCCGACCAGCTGACCATTTATACGTGCAGTGACCAGACCATGGATTGGCACGATAGAGCTGAAGTATTTCTGATCTATTCACTGAGTCATCACTGGCAATAACATTTTCCATTCTGCACTGTAAAAATATAGCTTTAAACCTAAAATTATCTTTAATAATCAATTAAATATTTAAAAAAATTCACTCTGAAAATAATTTAACCCGGGTTCTACATCCTGTAAAACCCGGGTTAATGAGGTTGTGCTTTCATCTATTATAATTGGTTCTATTTTTTGTGATTTCCCTTTCAGCATCATATCCATGATGTTTTCATTCAGCTTCGTCTTCCTTATGAGAATATCCTTTCTCGACTCCCTGTGCTGATAAACCTAGAATACCTGGATTGCTCATGATTGCCCATCCGCAAGAAGCGCAAACTGATGTAAGCAATCTCTTACACTTTTCTCTTAAAAAGTTAAGAGATTTTGCCGCCATCTTTATAAGCCATGGCAATTTCATCGGTCACTATTTTTTCCTCTTTCTCTGCTTTCTGAATCCCCTCTTCTATGGCCTCTTGTGCTTCCTGCTCATCTTCATCGGTTTGCTCCAATTCTTCCTGAATATGCTCAAAGACCCGACCGGTTTGTAAAACCAGAAAAACCGGAAAATGATCAGAACCGATATGGGGCAGACGCTCCATATGGACCAGAGCAAAATCGGTACTGTGAAATACGTGATCGAGCGACCAGCGAAAAAAAGGATAATCTGCATGAAAGGTGTTTACATAATGACGTCCGACGCGTGGATCCAGCAGTCCGCTAATGCGCTGAAACAGCCGCGTAGTACGAGACCAGGCCACATCATTCAGATCCCCCATGACGATGCAACTTTCATCTAAATCTTTGATCTGATCCCCGACAATTAACAATTCCGCATCACGTAAAGTAGAATCCTTGGCTTCAGTTGGGCTCGGTGGTTTCGGGTGCAGGCAGTACAGCTGCACCGGCTGTCCTGAGCCTAAAATCACTGTGGTATGAATGGACGGAATCTCGTCGCTTAAAATAAACTTGACCTGGGTATTGCGAAGTTCCAGTTTACTATACAGGTGCATGCCATACAGGTTATCCAAAGGCACAGGCACACGATAAGGATAATCTGCTTCAATCACCGACAGTTCATTTTGCCAGGTTTGATCCGTTTCCAGCGTTAACACCAAGTCTGGCTGATGGGTCTGGATCTGTTCAATCAGTCGATGATATTGAGTATTGGTGGTCAGTACGTTCGAAACAATCAGGGAGATTTGCCGCTGCGGATCCAGTTGATCCTGTTTGACCTGCTTGACCTGTTTTTTCCAGATAAAGGTATAGGGCAATACCATTTTTAGCTGATAAGCCAAAGCCGCAATCAGGGCCACAAAAATCAGCTGATTCAAGACAGTCCAGGGATGTTCCACCACCAAAAACAGCACAAAGGCAATAAAGCCCAAGACCAGAATTTGTAAGCGTGGAAAATCCGCACCTCGAATCCACCATTCATCGCGTGGGATCAGTGACCAGAAACTTAACCAAATGACAATGATTGCCACAATTTGGATAACCCATATCATAAAGCGTGCTCTTAATTAAGTTATTATTTTTTCTGAAAGAAAAATGACGTTATCAATTTTGTATGTATCATAAAGCAGATATTTCGCTCAAGAATATTGATGTTTTGATTATGTAGCACTTGCAGTTGAGTCCCTTTTTGATACACTCGAATCCCTTTAGAATTTTTAACGCACCGAGGCAAAGTGACATGAGAGTAGGTCTGGTCGGTTGGCGCGGGATGGTCGGTTCCGTCCTAATGCAACGTATGGTTGAAGAGAATGATTTTGCTCATTTTGAGCCATTTTATTTCTCTACCAGTAATGCAGGCGGTGAAGCGCCAGCATTTGGTGGTAAGACTGCCCCAGCACTTATGGATGCATCAGATATTAACAGTCTGAAGCAGATGGATGTCATTATTACCTGTCAAGGTGGCGACTATACCTCTGAGGTTTTCCCAAAACTGAAAGCTGAAGGCTGGAATGGTTACTGGATTGATGCAGCATCGACCTTACGTATGGATGATGAAGCCATCATCGTACTTGATCCGGTCAACATGCATGTGATCAAAGATGGTCTGGTCAAAGGCACCAAGACTTTTGTCGGCGGTAACTGTACAGTTTCCTTGATGCTGATGGGCTTGGGCGGTCTATTCCAGAACAATCTGGTGGAATGGGCAACTTCAATGACGTATCAGGCCGCTTCAGGTGCAGGCGCGCAAAACATGCGTGAACTGATCAATGGTATGGGATATTTATATAACAATACCAAAGAGTTGCTTGATGATCCGCGTTCTCCAATTCTGGATATCGACTCTAGAATTGCTGAATTACAACGTGGTGAAGGCTTCCCGTCTGCAAACTTTGGTGTGCCTTTGGCTGGTTCACTCATTCCTTATATCGATAAGCAACTGGAAAGCGGCCAGTCGAAAGAAGAATGGAAAGGTCAGGTCGAGACCAACAAGATTCTGGGCAATCAGCAGATCGTGCCAATTGATGGTCACTGCGTGCGTATTGGTGCCATGCGTTGTCACTCTCAGGCATTAACCCTGAAATTGAAAAAAGATGTACCTTTGGATGAAATCGAAGACATCATTGCACGTGCCAATGACTGGTCTAAAGTGGTTCCAAATACTCGTGAAGCATCCATGACTGATCTGACGCCTGTTGCTGTAACAGGTACTTTAAGCGTTCCAGTCGGCCGTCTACGCAAGCTCAACATGGGTAAAGAATACTTGGGTGCATTCACTGTCGGTGACCAATTGCTTTGGGGCGCTGCTGAACCATTACGCCGTATGCTGCGCATCCTGATTGATTATAAAAACGTTTAATATCCCGAGATGGATATAAAACAAAAAGCCGATCTTTATTGATCGGCTTTTTTATGTAACTATTGCGTAAGTATTTTACAAAAAAGAAACATCCCGTTAATCTATAATTTTCGCTATGCGATAATGACTGAGCTCACAATTAAGATGACTGTATATAACAAATTAAAGCTTGCCATTTTAGCCATTGTTGCTTCACAGAATATTTATGCGATTAACGTAGATCCGGTTCAGATCCAGTCTGCGCCTGGAGAGTTACTCTATGCTGAAATGACCTTTCGACAATCTGATATGAATTTACCGATTGAGGTGAGTCTGGCTTCGCCTGAAGATTTAATCTCGATGGGTGCATCACATCAACCGCCTGGTCATCTGAACTTTTTCACCCGGCGTAGTAGTAATGGCACCGGAGTCATTACCATTACATCGTCTCGACCAATAACCGATCGGGAACTGAATATCATTGTCAAAATTAAGGAAGGCAATGCTGCACGTTTGCAACATATCCGCACGCCTTTGCAAGCGAAAACCGATTTATTAAAAGCCAGTCTAAAACAGAATGAACGCCCACTTGCGCCAGTTGTCATGGTCAGTGAAAAAGATATTGCTTTAAACCTGCCAGTGACTACCCATTACAACAGCTCTCCAGCCACTTCAAATAAGCAACCGGTTTTAGAAAAGCCGCTGGCTGTGCAACATGTTAGTCCGCCGACATTGTCTAGCAGTTCAATTCCTCAAGCTACACTCGCGCCAGCAGCACCATCGATTCCGGCGCAATCTATCGCTCCTACAATTAAAAGCGAGTCTGTAACTGCTGCCAATACTCAAACTACGGTTAAAACTCCAGCATCGGCCACTTCAGATTCAACGCATCATACTTCGCAGCCGATTCCATCCTCGCCTGTTGTTACAGTAAAACCAACGCCGGCACAGTCTGTATCTGCAAATACGCCAGCGAGCAAGTTATCAGCAGATCATGTTTCTCCAGAGCAAAATAAAGTATCTATGCAAAAACCGGCTGAGACTGGTTCTGAACATCAAAGCGCTTCCAGCGATCCATTGGTCAAGAAATTTGCCGAGGAACAGGCCAGAAAATCGGCTGGCTCAACTCCTCCTGTACAGACCCCAGCTCCAATTACAACAAAAGTTACACCAGCCAAGAGTGCCTCAGCCCAAGCTCAACCCACTTATATGGTTCAGTCCAATGAGTCGCTGTGGGGAATCGCATCACGAATTGCAGCAGAACAGCAACGTCCGGTTAATGAAGTGATGCAGCAAATCAAGCAAAACAATGAACATGCCTTTATCGGAGGAAATGCCAATCGTTTACGCAAAGGTGCAGCACTGAATTTAGCTATGATGAGTAGTGTAACTGCTCCGATCAAAGTCACCGCCGCCAAGCAGGCACAGACACCTTCTCAGCCTGCTACCAAAACTAAATACCGTCTGAATCAGGCTGAAATGAGTCTGGTTGCTGAGAACCAGCACGATTCCGGACAGCTTTCTGCAAACCAGAACACAGAACACAATCAAACATCGAAGGAATCGTCATTAAAAGTTATGACAGCCCGAGAAAAAACCGTTAAATTACAGAGAAACGTAACCGAATTAGAATTGGCACTCAATCAGAAGGATCACAGAATTCAATTATTAAATGCGCGTCTGGCCCAGCTGCAACAACAGCTTAAAGCCCAACAAGCAGATAAGAAGCCAGTTAATTAAAAGTTACACATGACGATTTATTGGGATGAGTGAACATTGAATACACTCTATCCTCAAGGGGTAAAACATGCTGATTTATGTGATTCCATTAGTGATATTGATCATCGTATTAATTGTCTTTAAAAAACGACAAGATGCTCAAGAATCAGATAAAGCAAAAACTAAAACGGTAAAAGCGAAAAAACCTGGCTCTGCTTCAAAAGCTGCTCCACAAAGAACCAAAGTAGTGGAGCCAGTCGGGGTCACAAAAAAATCAGCAACGCCATTATCAGCAGAAACACGCAAGAAAATTGAAGGCCTGATTCAGGAACGTAATTTTTTTGCGGCCGAAGCACAGATTAATCAGGCATTGAATCGCGACAATTCCCAGCATGAGCTCTATCTGCTGTTGTTAGATATTCATATCTTACAGAAAGATGAGTTTGCGATTTCACAACTGCTCAACCATATCCGTTCTTTAAATTTAGATGAGATTCTGGCGCAAGCTGAAGCCAAACAGCGTGAATTTGATCAATCTTTATCTGCTGTTCAAGATACGATTGATTTCTCAAGTGCACAGCTTAAAACTTCATCTGTACAGGAAACCTCGGCATCTTCCGATGCCTTTGCTGATCTGGTCGCTCCCGCTCCTTCAAATGAGCAGGCATTTGAACAGTTGCAACAAGAGTTTCAACCAAGCAAGCCAGCTCCAGCAATTGAGCCTGTTGCGGATATTCAGCCACTTGAATTTAATTTTGAACCGACAACTACGCCGGTCATAGCGCCAAAATCCGAAGAAACTCCGGTACCTGCTGTAGATTTTGAATTTCAAGATACTTCATCTGCTGTTGTGCAAACTACACCTACGGCAGCAACAGAAACTGCACCTGTTTTAGATTTTAAACTGGAATTGCAGCAGGCTGCTCCAGTAGAAACAGCGGCTGCTGTATCTGAAGAGATCAAGCCTCTGGATTTCTCATTTTCTATAGGAACTCCAGCGCCTGTCGCCGAAAAAACCTCAGAACCAGCAATTGAGTTTGATCTGTCTAGTCTTTCTGCTGCTGCACCTGTGAGTGAATCTGCGACACAGACAGACCTTTCATCAGGCCTAGACTTTAAATTAGATCATGCAGAAACTAAACCTGCTGCAACAGGTGTTACTTTCGACATTCCTGCTACATCAGTTCAAACAGCAACAGACCAACATGATCCACTGGTACAATCTTTCCCGGAATTACTGGACGTCAATGAGGCCAGTCTGAATCTGGATCTTGCGCAGCAATATATTCAGCTCGGTGCCTATGTTGCCGCACGTGAGATCATTGCAGAGCGAGAAGCTGAATATATGGCCGAGCAACAGCAACGCGCAGAGCAATTACTGAATCAAATCGCATCTTGATGCATTTCGATTTACACTAAAGCAGTCAAGGGTTGGCTGCTTTTTTTATGATGAAAAATATTGCATTAATTTATATGGGTGGCACATTCGGCTGTGTCGGCGATCCACTTGCCCCGATGTCTGCGGATTTATTTATTCCCAAGCTCGAACAGATACTCGCAGACCAATATTTCGTTGAATGCCACCGCGCACCAGCCATTAAAGACAGTAGTGCCTGTACAGCCGCGGACTGGCTGCAATTGGTGCAGTTTATTCAAGAACTACAATCTCGAAAGATCCAATATTTTGTGATTATTCACGGTACAGATACGCTGAGTTATGCCAGTGCAGTCCTGGCACATTTTCTCGGCAACTCGGCACATGTGGTACTGACTGGTAGTCAATATCCGCTGCTGAATGCTCAGGGCAATAAGCAGCGCGAATTTAGTGATGCGCTGGATAATCTGAGATTCGCCCTAGATTCTGTCAGCATGTGTACCGCAGGGGTCTATCTGGCTTTTCATCATCAACTGATACATGCCCAGACGGCACTCAAACAGCATACCACCGAGTTAAATGCCTTCTCAGGTCTTGAGGCCAATATTACAATCCAGGCCAGTCAGCAGTGTTATCAAGTCAAAGCTGAAGATATTAGGAAAGCCGCTGGATTTAACTGCATGAGTATCATGATGCAACCGATTGATCTGGCCCAGCAACTGAACAACCTGCACAGCTTATTAGCCAGACCACCGCATTTTTTATTTCTGCAAGGTTTTGGCACGGGTAATCTCGCTGTCAATGAGGCCCTGATCGCACTCATTGATCAACTGTATGATCAAGGCTGTCTCTCTGTACTGACCACCCAAGTGCCTTTTGGCGCGACAGATCAGCGCTATGCCATTGCAGAATGGGTCAATCACTGCAAAATTCTGCTGAATGAAAGTTATGGCCATGCGGATCTGTATGCAAAAGCACTGAAAATGTATTTACAATACGACACTATAGAGCAATGGCATCGTCATTGGTACGATCAATAAGGTTTTGAGGTCATTATGCAGCGTTTTGCGGTGGGAATTGAGTTTTGTGGGATGCATTATCGGGGATGGCAGACTCAACAGCCGGGTGTTGCAAGTGTGCAGGAAACCATTGAAAAGGTACTGAGCCGGGTTGCCGATCAACCGATTAGCCTACATGGTGCCGGACGTACCGATGCGGGGGTACATGCGACCAATATGGTGGCACATTTTGATAGCGATGCCATTCGTTCTGAACGTGGCTGGCTGATGGGTTGCAATAGCCAGTTGCCCAAAGATATCTCGATTCAGTGGATCAAAGAGATGGATCACAGCTTCCATGCCCGCTTTAAGGCTCAGGCACGCCGTTACCGCTATGTGGTCTATAATCATCCTGTGCGACCTGCCTTGCTGCATAAACAGGTCACCCATGTCTATGCTCCACTCGATATTGAACAGATGATGCTGTCTGCGAAAAAGTTTGAAGGTACACATAATTTTGAAAGCTTCCGTGCTGCAGCCTGCCAATCCAATCAACCGGTGCGCCATGTCAGCCACTGCCGTCTGATTCAGCATGGTCAGTATCTGGTACTGGATATTCAGGCCGATGGCTTTCTGCATCATATGGTGCGTAATATCATGGGCTGCCTACTGGAAATTGGTCAGGGCATGTATGCTGCCGATCATATTGATAGTATTTTCGCGGCCGAAGACCGCAAAGCTGCTGGCGTGACTGCGCCTGCCGATGGTTTATATTTTATTCATGCCGACTATCCGGAGCAGTTTGAATTGCCTAAATTACCGTTGGGGCCGCATTGGCTGAATCTGCCGGAATAATTTTTAAATTTTTTAGAATATTTACCTCCCCTAACTCCTTCTGAAAGGAGGGGAATTCCTCCCTTTTTAAAGGGAGGTTAGGAGGGATTTTTAACGCTGCTTGCGTTTCCGATATTCCACTGGCGTTTCATTGGTCCAGCGTTTAAAGGCACGATAAAACGTACTTGGTTCCGAGAATCCGGTCAGATAGACAATTCTTTCAACACTTTCAGTGGTACTCGCCAGCAAACGCTTGGCCAGACGACAACGATAATCCGACAGAATCTGTTGAAAGCTGGTATGTGCTTCACTCAGTTGTGTTCTTAAGCGACGTGGCGTGATGTTTAGCTGTGCAGCTACAGTTTCCAGTGTGGTTTCGCCACTTTCCAAAGTAGAGCCAATCGCTCGACGAACTTCACCGACCAGATCATAACGCGCCAGTTCCTGCAGTTTTTCAATTGCCAGCTGCTCATGTAATTGTAAAAGCTCTGGTTCAGCCTGCCACAGTGGAAACTCTAGAATACTTGGGTCGAAATAAAGTCGGGTTTCTTTTTGACCTAAGCTGACCGGACACTCATAAACCCGGAAATATTCCTCGTCAGGAGCACCTTTGGAAAAATTAAAATCGATATAAATCGGTTCAAAACGTCCTTCGGTAATAAATTTAAAGAAACGCAGTACACCCGACATGGCACACTCGGTAAAATGACGATTGACCAGACTTTCAGCAAAAGGCTGCTCGCCATTGGTTAAATAGCAGCGATCATCTTCGATCACCAACTTGGCAGCAAAGGCATCGCTGATCAGTCGTTGATAGGCCAAGGCACGTTTCAGTCCCTCACCAAAATTTTCAGATGAAACAAACAGGTGTTCAATCACCTGACCACGATACAGTGGTAAATGTTCGCCCAGATGCAAACCAATATCCGGGTCCTTACTGACTTCTTCAGCTGCCACCCAAAAGGCATACTGGGCACTCAGCGGCGTACGGTCATTGGCCTCGACCTGATTTAAAGCAACTCCTGCTTTGGTCAAAAGTTCTTCTGTCGGCAAACCCGCACGACGAATCGCCTGATAGCCCAAACGCAATACGACTGATGCATCCGTTAGCTGACTCACTCAAAAGCCTTCCTTGTATGTACTTCATTTATACTTAAAAAGATTAATTTTAGATTAACTGCGATTGACCAAACTGACAACAGAAACCGACATTTTTTTAGTTAAAAAGTTTATCCTGATCGTTCGCTTATTTTACTGACAGATGATCAGTCTAACGCCCGTTTCACCTTGTATTTTGCAAAAAAATTGACTATAATTTGCGCCTTTCCAATTTATTCATTCAGGTAGGCTATGGCCAATAAAGAGGAACTCATCGAGTTCGAAGGCGTTGTCACCGAGACGCTTCCTAATACTATGTTCCGTGTACGTTTAGAGAACGGTCACGAAGTGATTGCCCACATCTCTGGTAAAATGCGTAAACACTATATCCGTATTTTAACTGGCGACAGTGTGAAGGTTGAAATGACACCTTATGATTTGACCAAAGGTCGTATCACCTATCGTGCACGCTAAGTTTTAGCGCAAGCAAAAGCCACTTTTAGTGGCTTTTTTATTGCTTTAATTTTTTATTGAAAAATAAAATAATTTGACACTGAACTATAAACTCACGACTATTCATTTAATTAAAATAACATGTCTAAAAACCATGAATATGAAGTGCTTAGTCCTGCTGTGCAGCTTAATCCTCGTCGCCTGTGCCACAGGCGGCAAACATCACCTAAATCAGTCGCTACAACACTATGTCGGTCAAACTGCCGCACAGGTTCGCAGCCAGCTTGATCTGAGTGCAATGGGATTTAAAACCGCCCAGCAACCGATTCAGACAGCAGAGTTTCTCAGCTATACTATTTTCCGGGACATGAATATTCCGATGGGCACACCGAATATTAGTCAGAGTATTTCGATCGGTGCATCAATGCCTACGCCCTCAAATGGCGGTTATAGCATCGAGATGAAATGCCAAATCCGGTTTGAGTTGAAAGATGAAATTGTCCAATCCGTTCGCTATACCGGCAGGGCTTGTTAAGCTGTCATCCTGTAGTCCAATTTCTTTGATGGATTGATGTTGAGCTAGCTCTCGCTCCCATCTGTACCGCGTGTCAAATTACAACAATACTAATCACACTTCCTGCCTACACTATTGATGAGTCGTTCCTGTGCAGGAGTGAAATGATGCGATTTTCCTATCTCCAACTATCGCTCGGTATTTTGGCCAGTGTTTTAATAGCGGGCTGTGCACATTCCCCCAATATGGGCCAATCTGACCGCGAAGCCTATTTGCAGCAGTTTATTGGACAAAGTAGCCAGCTGATCGATCAAACTCTAGATCTAAAACGTTTAGGTTATCAGCAGTTCAGTGGGCCTGAACTCAGTGCCCAGCAATTAAGCTATGTGGTACAGCGCCCTGTTGCAATTCCTTTGCCTGTAGCACAGTTTCCGGCAGCAGGCGGTGCTGTACCTATTCCGGTTCCTGTGAGTCCTTCAGGTGGCTATGACGTCAATCTGCAATGTAAGATCACCTTCTTACTCAAAGATAATATTGCAACCGCAGTTCGTACTACAGGTCGAACCTGTTAACCTGAGCTAGATACGAGAAATCTGACATAAAAAAACGCAGCCCAAAGCTGCGTTTTTTAATCATTTTTTTAATCAAAACAGACTTAGTTCAATGCAGCAACCACTGCCTGACCCATTTCAACTGTACCGACTTTCTGCATGCCTTCAGACATAATATCTGCTGTACGCAAGCCTTGATCCAAAACATTGCCTACGGCATCTTCAATCGCTTTGGCTGCAGCTTCTTCACGGAAAGTGTAGCGTAGCATCATCGCAACAGACAAAATTGTGGCCAATGGGTTCGCCAGGTTTTGACCCGCAATATCAGGGGCTGAACCATGACAAGGCTCATACATGCCTTTAGCATTTTCATCTAGCGAGGCTGATGGCAACATGCCGATTGAACCGGTAAGCATCGCTGCTTCGTCAGACAAGATATCACCGAAGAGGTTAGAGGTGACAATCACATCAAATTGTTTTGGCGCGCGCACCAGTTGCATCGCAGCATTGTCGACATACATATGTGACAAGTTAATTTCTGGATACTGTTCTTCTTTCAACGCAGTAACGGTTTGTTTCCACAACTCAGTGACTTCAAGTACGTTGGCTTTATCCACTGAACAGACCTTGGCACCGCGCAGCTTCGCCATTTCAAAGGCAACTTTGGCAATGCGTTTGATTTCAGATTCTGAATACACATCCGTGTTATAACCTTGCTTCTCGCCATTTTCCAATTCACGGATCCCACGTGGCTGACCGAAATAAATACCACCCGTCAATTCACGCACGATCAGGATATCCAGACCTGCCACGATTTCAGGTTTCAGGCTTGAAGCATCAGCCAATTGTGGATAGAGAATCGCTGGGCGCAAGTTGGCAAACAGGTTCAGTTCGCTACGTAATTTTAATAAACCGCGTTCCGGACGGATTGAGCGCTCGATCGTATCCCATTTTGGCCCGCCGACGGCGCCCAATAAAATTGCATCGGCTTTTTTGGCCTGTTCCGAGGTCACTTCAGGATATGGTGAACCGTGGGCATCAATTGCCGCACCACCGAGTAAACCCTGTTCCCATGTCAAATCGAGATTAAACTTTTCATTTACACGATCCAGTACCTGCTCTGCCGCTTTGACAATTTCAGGACCGATGCCATCACCAGCTAAAATCAAAATTTGTTTAGACATGAGATTTTCCGTTTAAAGCGTCAGATTCAGACCTGACAAAGGTTAAATTTTCTTTTCTACAAACTCTGCAATGCCGTTGACCACATTATAAGGTTTGCAAAAACGACGAATGGTTTTTTGCTCTTGCAATAAATCCACGCAAAGCGGATCAGGTGCAGAGGCATTTAATAAACTGCTGCTACGCGCACTACGGTCGCGGAACATTTTCAAGGTATAAGTTTTGTTGACCTGAAAGCGATGAAACACATGTAAAATTTCCGCTTTATCCTTACTGATTGGATAAAAACGGACGACTAATTCATGCTGTCCTGCGGGTACTGACAAGTAAATCGGATTGGCCTGATTCAAATTCTTAGCCTGCAAACGTACCAGTTTTTGCTTTCGCGCCTCATTACTGAGGCGGCCATTGTCGTTATTGACAATGATGGTCTGGTTTAAGCGCTCGAACTGGCAATCCGATGTTCCTTTACAGTAAATCAACGCATTGTTTTTGCTTTCGGCATTTTCTTTGGCATGTTTGAGCTTCATGGTATCGATGCTTTGACATGCAGTCATCAGCACCGACACCGTACTTAAAGCAAGCCACTGTTTCCAATAATTCGCCATAATGTCTGTCTTACCCAATCAAAAAACCCAATAATCTTCCGATATTAGCAAGGGCATCGCAGTCATGCTATGACAATTTTCGCTGATTTAGCCCTGAATTTCGGCAAATACCCATGGACGTGATTGTTTGGTTTTTTCCTCATAAGCACGAATGTCATCCGCAGCTTGTAAAGTTAAACCAATATCATCCAGACCATTTAACAGGCAATGCTTACGAAATGGATCGACTTCAAATTGAAAGCTTTCACCATTTGGTGTGCGTACTTCTTGTGCGTCCAAATCGATGGTGAGTTGATAACCTTCAGTTGCAAGGCATTCTTTGAATAACTGATCAACAATCTCTTCAGACAAAATCACAGGCAACATGCCATTCTTAAAGCTGTTGTTATAGAAAATGTCAGCATAGCTTGGTGCTATCACGGTACGGAAACCATATTCCTCCAATGCCCATGGCGCATGTTCACGGCTAGAACCACAACCAAAGTTGGCACGTGAAATCAAAATGCTCGCGCCTTGATAACGAGGTTGGTTTAATGCAAAATCCTTGTTTAAAGGTCGTTTTGAGTTGTCTTGACCCAAATAGCCTTCATCCAGATAACGCAATTCATCAAATAAATTCGCACCGAAACCACTACGTTTGATCGATTTCAAAAACTGTTTTGGAATAATTAAATCGGTATCGACATTGGCCCGGTCTAATGGTGCAACGATACCTTGTTCAACGGTATATTTTTTCATTGTCTTTATTCCTAAAGAATGTCATCACTTTAAATCTCCCCTAACCCCCTCTTTATTAAAGAGGGGAACTTCCCCCTTTTCTAAAAGGGGGACTGAGGGGGATTTTTAGAAACTACGCACGTCAACAAAGTGACCGGCAATTGCCGCGGCGGCTGCCATTGCAGGACTGACCAGATGCGTACGACCGCCATTGCCCTGACGACCTTCAAAGTTACGGTTAGACGTCGATGCACAATGCTCGCCCGGTTGTAACTTGTCAGCATTCATTGCCAGACACATTGAACAACCTGGTTCACGCCATTCAAAGCCGGCTTCTACAAACACTTTATCCAGGCCTTCAGCTTCTGCCTGGGCCTTGACCAGACCCGAACCCGGAACCACCATCGCCTGCTTGATGCTTGCCGCAACTTTACGACCTTTGATCACTTCAGCCGCAGCACGGATATCTTCAATACGCGAGTTGGTGCATGAGCCAATAAAGACACGGTCTAATTGAATTTCAGCCAAGGCCTGCCCGGCATTTAAACCCATATATTGATAAGCACGGTTCCAGTCATTGCGTTGTACTTCGTCTTTGGCTTGTTGCAAAGTTGGTACTGTCTGAGACACTGGAATCACCATTTCAGGAGAGGTTCCCCAAGACACTTGCGGCTCGATCTCTTCGCCTTGCAAGACCACAACTGTATCAAAGTGTGCATCTTCATCCGAATGTAAGGTATTCCAATACACTACGGCCTGATCCCACTGTTCTGCAGTCGGTGCATAAGGACGGCCTTTAACATATTCGATGGTTTTGTCATCGACAGCGACCATACCTACGCGTGCACCGGCTTCGATTGCCATATTACACACGGTCATACGACCTTCAATCGACATGTCACGGAACACCTGACCGCCAAATTCAATCGCATGACCAGTACCCCCTGCTGTACCAATCTTGCCGATAATCGCCAAGACCACATCTTTCGGTGTCACGCCCTGACCTAATTTGCCGTCAACGCGTACCAACATGTTTTTCATCTTCTTTTGAACCAGGCATTGGGTCGCCAATACATGTTCAACTTCTGAAGTACCGATACCATGCGCCAAACAACCGAAAGCACCATGGGTCGCAGTATGTGAGTCACCACAGACCACGGTCATGCCCGGCAAGGTTAAACCTTGCTCAGGCCCAACCACATGCGCAATCCCCTGACGGATATCATTAATATCAAATTCAACAATATTAAAGGTCTTGCAGTTGTCGTCCAAGGTTTGTACCTGAATGCGCGAAGTTTCATCTTCAATGCCGGCAACACCCTGTTCACGCTCTTTTTTCGAGGTGGGTACGTTATGATCTGGTGTAGCAATGTTTGCGCTTAAACGCCATGGCTTGCGCCCGGCGAGTTGTAAACCTTCAAATGCCTGTGGCGACGTTACTTCATGTAATAAGTGACGGTCGATGTACAGTAAGGCAGAACCATCATCACGTTGTGTTACTAAATGGTCATCCCACAATTTATCATATAATGTTTTTGCTGTTTGGGTTGCGCCTGCCATGTCGATGTACTCCACTGGACTGGGTAAATTCTTGCTCTGATTTTGATTATATCGCTGCTGTCACATAAATCTAATTTATCATTTTTATTAGTTAAAAAACTTTTTGGAATCTTTCAAAAGCTGAATAAAATCATGATTTCGCTGCATTCCCATAAATCTACTTTTCCGATCAATTTATTAAAAATATTCGTTTTTACAAATTAAATGAGAATTATTATTATTCCTGCATAGACAGAGATTTATATTTTGAGGAACTTCGACATGGCACATATCCAACGTTTTGTAGACAATAATCAGCGTATGTTTAAAAAGACCTTCAGCTATTACATTATGCACATCACGGTGGCGATGATTGTCGGTTATTTGGTGACTGGCAGTTTGGCCATGGCAATTGCCTTAAGTTTATTGGAACCCACAGTACAGGCAGTTGCGTTCTTCTTCCACGAAAAAATTTGGGAGCGCAATATCGAACAGCAGAATGAGGACATCACCGCCTGATCTTTTCTGTCGATGTTCCTGACCAAAGACCATCTCATCCAAGAGGGTCTTTTTTTGACGCTATTTAAATCCTAAGGCTTTGAAAATGTTTAGTAATGCAGCAATGCAATACAAACAAGCGAATTATGCTTTGATTTATTCTTAAAAAATAACAATAATATAATTACACATAAAAATTCTTTATAGGTGATTAAGATGAATCTCGCAGCTTTTGAAGCCTTCGTAAAAGTCATGGAAACTGGTTCGATTTCTCTGGCCGCAGATCAGCTTTTTATTACCCAGCCTGCCGTCACCAAACGTATTCACAGTCTGGAAGAATATTTTGGGGTCAAACTGTTTGAATCCGCCGGACGTGGTGTACAAGCCACCCATGCCGCGCATTCGCTATTGCCTAAAGTGAAAAACTGGCTGAATGAACTCGGTGATATTCATTATACCTTGAGCCATGAACAGGGTCAGGTACAGGGAAAATTGAAAATCGGCACCAGCCATCATATTGGCCTGCATCATCTTCCGAGTCATTTGCGCCGTTATGTACAGGAATATCCGGATGTAAGGCTGGATGTACATTTTGTCGATTCCGAGCAGGCGCACGAACAAGTCATTGCCGGCGATCTGGAACTGGCATTTTTAACCTTGCCGCCACGGGGCGATGCACGTCTGAATTATGTCAC
This sequence comes from Acinetobacter sp. YH12208, assembly GCF_013418055.1. Lineage (NCBI taxonomy): Bacteria > Pseudomonadati > Pseudomonadota > Gammaproteobacteria > Moraxellales > Moraxellaceae > Acinetobacter > Acinetobacter sp. YH12208. The sequence goes on along the minus strand of NZ_VPCT01000006.1, from coordinate 75,861 downwards.
CATCTGGAATGATCCTCTGGTCTTTGTAGTTGCACCCTTTCATCCACTGGCCCAGCAAAAAAATCTGTGCCTGGAAGATTTGCTGAATTACCCGAGCCTGCTACCGTCTTCACAAACCTATACCTCACAGATTACTTTGGCCGAGTTTGAAAAACAGGGCATTAAACCAAAAGTCAGCATGAGCAATAATCCGCTGGAATCAATCCGCATGCTGGTATCCATTGGTCTCGGCTGGTCTGTGCTGCCAAAAACTCTGGTCAATCACGATCTGCATCAGCTGGATATCAATCTGGAAATGAACCGCCGGCTAGGCATGGTCTGGCATCCGGGTCGTACTCAGTCCAAAGCGGCGCAAGCTCTGGTTCAACTTATGCAAAGTAGTTCCCTGCCTCTTTAATTCATTTCTAAAAATGCTGCATTCAAAACAGTGCAGCATTTTGTTACCTAAATACACCCATCTGGGGATTTCTTTCGCGTATTTTTAAGATAAATCTATTCTTTTGCGATGCAGAGGAATACTTAAAATTATTCGATGGAGCCTGACGGATGCAGCTCGATTCTCCCCTAAAACCCCTCTCTCAAGATAAAACAAATGCTAGCAGCCTATGGCTTTCGGCCAAACCGATGCTGTTGCCTACACCTGCGCTTGATTTTGCCGACGAACAGACAGCGCGACACAGCCTACGTGATTACTTCCTGAATACCTTTGATACCTATGAGCAGTTATTTGAATGCCTCAAGCATGAAGATGCTTTTTTTATCAAGCCAATTAATTTGCGTCATCCGCTGATTTTTTATTTTGGTCATACCGCGACTTTTTTTGTCAATAAACTGCTGCTGAGCAAACTCATTACTGAACGTCTGAATCCGCATTTTGAAAGTATTTTTGCGATCGGGGTTGATGAAATGAGTTGGGATGATCTGGATGAAGTGCATTATGACTGGCCGACTGTGCAGGCAGTCCGGGATTATCGACATCAGGTACGCGCGCTGATTCTGAACATTGTTGAGCATGCCCCGCTGAATCTGCCCTTAAACTGGCACAATCCGTGGTGGACGCTGATTATGGGCATCGAACATGAACGGATTCATCTGGAAACGTCATCGGTGCTGATTCGTCAGCATGCTTTAGAACATGTACACCAGCATCCGCAGTGGCGTGCCAATATCATTACCGGCATTGCCCCGGAAAATAGTTTGATTGCTGTGCCTGAAGGCCAGGTACATCTACAGAAAGATTTTAACCATCCTTTTTATGGCTGGGACAATGAATACGGCCAGCATGAAGCCGAAGTTGCAGCCTTTGAAGCTGCAAAATATCTGGTGTCGAATCAGGAGTTTCTGGCCTTTGTCGAAGCAGATGGCTACCAGACCGGACACTACTGGAGTGAAGAAGGCTTAGGCTGGCTACAATTTTCACAAGCGACTCATCCGTGTTTTTGGCGCAAGACTGAACTCGGCTGGTCATTGCGCCTGATGCTGGAAGAAGTCCCCATGCCCTGGGATTGGCCGGTAGACGTAAATTATCATGAAGCCAAAGCCTTTTGTCAGTGGAAATCGCAACAGCTTGAAAAAACCATTCGTTTACCGACTGAGGATGAATGGTATCGCCTGTATGCGGTTTCAGACCTGGATCCAGATTTACCCAGTCCTGAACAGGCCAATATCGAATTGAAATATGGCACCAGTTCCTGCCCGGTCGATCATTTTCAGCAGGGCGATTTCTATGATATTCAGGGCAATGTCTGGCAATGGACTGAAACGCCAATCTATCCGTTTCATGGCTTTCAGGTGCATCCTCTTTATGATGATTTTAGCACCCCGACCTTTGATGGACGGCATAATATTATTAAAGGTGGCTCCTGGATTTCAGCAGGCAATGAAGCCCTGCACAGTTCACGTTATGCTTTTAGACGGCATTTCTTTCAACACGCTGGCTTCCGCTATGTCGCCTCTGATCAAGCCTTGCAACAGTTTCCTTCACAGTATGAAAGTGACCAGTTGGTGTCTCAATATCTGGAGTTTCAGTACGGCGCCGAATACTTTGGCATCGCCAATTTTGCCAAAACATTGGTGCAGCTGGCACAGCCGTATTTCCGGGAAACTGCATGTAAAAGTGCTCTGGATATTGGCTGTGCTACTGGCCGCGCCAGCTTTGAACTGACACACTATTTTGATCAGGTCACCGGTCTGGATTTTTCTGCACGCTTTATTCAGCAAGCCGTCTTTCTGGCCCAAGGTCACCGAATCCGTTATCAGCTCCCCGTAGAAGGTGAATTAAGCGAAGAGAAAATCTGCTCGCTTAAGGATTTCGCTTTGGATCGGCTTGCCTCTAAAGTGGAATTTTTTCAGGCCGATGCCTGTAATCTGAAAGCACATTTTATTGGCTATGATTTTATTCTGGCGGCCAATCTAATTGACCGGCTGCATCATCCCAAAGACTTTTTGATGCAGATCCATCAACGGATAAATATGGGTGGAATTCTACTGCTCAGTTCGCCTTATACCTGGCTGGAAGAACATACTGCACGTGATGAATGGCTGGGCGGGTTCAAGCAGGCAGACAGAGAGGTCACTACGCTAGAGGGTATCTCGGAAATATTAAAGGCTCATTTTGAGCTGGTGACCCAGCCTCAGGATGTGCCTTTTGTTATTCGTGAAACCGCCAGAAAATATCAACATAGCTTGTCGCAAGTCAGCATCTGGCGACGCACTCACTAAAGCCTTCAAGCTAAAAAAGCCAATCATTCGATTGGCTTTTATTTCATCCTTCACTGGTTGAGTTTTCATGCAGGGATTCATTGAGTTGATCCACCACAATGGCCCATGAACCATCAGATGCAATTTTTTCGGTTAGAAACTGACGTTGTGCTTCTGACCAGTACGGTGCATCGAGTAAAGTCAGATCTTTATGCAGTTGATGTTCGTGAATAAACTTTTCAATGCCTTCCTGAGTGGCATCCAAGCCAAGCTGCTGAAACAGATGTGTCATACGCGGTCGAACGTGAGTCATAGCATTACACCTCAAACTTTTCCATTATTTTCATGTCCTGTTTTTTGAGCATAACATGTCCGAGGCAAGCGGACTGTGAAAAAACATTAACACTTACATTGAATTCGGGCAGATAAAAAAGCACAACCGAAGTTGTGCTGGATCAATCAGATGGATAAAAGGCAATCAGTTAAATCGACCAGTCCTGTATGTTCCAGCCCTGCGCTTTGGCTAAAACTTCAAGGCGGTCATCCGGATTCACCGCAATGGCATGATCGGCATATTCCAGCAAGAAACGGTCATTAATCGAATCTGAATAGGCCCAAGACTCGGTCACATCGCGACCTTGCAGCCACTGTTCCAGACGCACCAGCTTGCCTTGTTGATAACACGCGGTATTGATCACTTTTCCGGTATATTTGCCATCGAGTACTTCAGCATTGGTGGCAATAATTTCAGTAATGCCGAATTCACGAAAAATTGGTGCAGTAATAAAATCCGAAGTCGCGGTAATTCCGACCAGAGCATGACCGGCGTCTTTATGCCGTTGAATGGCCTTAAAACCTTCTGGACGCATTTGCGGGCGAATCACCTTTTGCATAAACAGCTGGTGCAACTCGGTTAAATAAGCATGCTCATGTTGGGTCAGAAACTGGAACACAAATTCATTATAGGCATAGGGGTCTAACTGACCTTTTTTATAGTCGTCATAGAACTTGTCATTCATGGCACGATGCTGCACCGGATCGACCAGGCCCTCGCTGACCAGAAACTCTCCCCAAGAATGATCCGAATCCGTGTTTAACAAGGTGTGATCGAGATCAAATAGCGCCAATTTCATGAAAATACTCGTAAAAACTGAAATTTAAGAAAAAAATTGTAAATCTATCTCCGCTAGTCGATAGAAATTCGTTAAGATCATAGCAATTTTAACATTTTTAAACTTTGCTTTTTTCGAGTTGGATAAAGAAATAACGCTCCCCGATGGCAAAGGTATAAATTAAACAATTTTTAGGTAGCCAAATGATCGACTCTGAGGGTTTCCGACCAAATGTCGGGATCATTTTGGCAAACGATGCTGGACAAGTTTTATGGGCAAAACGCATTGGTCATAATGCATGGCAATTTCCACAAGGAGGTATCCAATATGGAGAAACCCCTGAGCAGGCACTCTATCGTGAGCTGAGAGAAGAAGTTGGCTTATTGCCCGAACACGTCCAGATCATCGCGCAAACCAAAGGCTGGTTGCGCTATCGTTTGCCGCATCGATACATACGACCGGACTCCGATCCGGTGTGCATCGGTCAAAAACAAAAGTGGTTTTTACTCAAACTCACGGCCCCCGTTCAGCATATTCAGTTGAATCTGTCTGATCCGCCGGAATTTGATCAATGGCAATGGGTCAGTTACTGGTATCCATTAGGTCAAGTCGTGAATTTCAAACGTGATGTTTATCGCAAAGCCCTGGTGGAGTTGTGTCAGCAGCTACCCCAGCAAAAACCTTAAAAAATCGCATAAATCATGCAGATTTTTTGGTCGGCTATTGTTATAAATAAACGTATCACTGAAATTCTGAATAGACGGAGCAGACCTTATGTCGAATATGCAACTGGACACGTTGAGACGTATTGTTCAAGAGATCAATGCATCTGCCAGTTTGCATGAATCCCTCGATATCATGGTCAAGCATGTCGCGGACGCCATGCATGTCGATGTCTGCTCTATTTACCTTCTGGATGAACGTAACCAGCGTTATCTGCTGATGGCTTCCAAGGGCCTGAAGGCTGAGTCTGTAGGTCACGTATCGTTACAGACTGGCGAAGGTTTGGTGGGTCTGGTCGGCCAGCGTGAAGAAATTGTCAATCTGGACAATGCACCCAAACATGAACGCTTCCTGTTCCTGCCTGAAACCGGTGAAGAGCTGTATAACTCTTTTCTGGGCGTCCCGGTGATGTACCGCCGTAAGGTAATGGGTGTGCTGGTGGTTCAGAATAAAGAATCTCAGGATTTCTCTGAAGCCGCCGAATCATTTCTGGTCACACTGTGCGCGCAGCTCTCTGGCGTGATTGCCCATGCCCATGCGGTGGGCAATATTGATGTCTTCCGCAAGCCAAATAACCTGCCTGCCTATAAAACCTTTCAGGGTGTGTCCGGTTCAGGCGGGATTGCTCTGGGTCGTGCCGTGATTCTCTACCCGCCAGCAGATCTGGCCGCCGTTCCCGATCGTGAAGCCGATGACATCAGCGAAGAACTACAATTATTAGACAGCGCCCTCAACTCCGTCCGTGAAGAAATCCAGTCGCTCGATGACAAGATGCAGGATGCGCTGATGGCCGAAGAACGCGCCCTCTTTAGCGTATTCTTGCGGATGCTGGATGAAAATGCCCTGCCGGCAGAAATCAAGGCGCTCATTCGCGAAGGCCATTGGGCACAGGGTGCAGTGCGCATCGTGATTGATAGTCATGTGGCACAGTTTGCCCAGATGCAGGATGATTATTTACGTGAACGGGTGGCAGACTTAAAAGACTTGGGCCGCCGTATTCTGGCGCGTTTACAGGAAGCTGATGCCAGTCATCGTGAGCTGACCGATGAGAGTATTCTGATAGGGGAAGAGATTTCCACTGCAGCTCTGGTTGAACTGCCAGTGGATAAAATTGCTGCGATTGTCACCACTGAAGGTGCCATGAACTCGCATATGGTAATTGTGGCACGTGCCCTCGGCATTCCGACTGTGGTCGGTGTGACTGAACTGCCAATTAATACCCTGGATGATGTAGAAATGATCGTTGATGCGCATCAAGGCCGGGTCTTCATCAATCCGCCACGGCGTTTGCGCAGTCGCTATAAAGAAATTCAAAAAGAAGAAGAACAGATCGCCAAAGATCTGCGTCAGTACGAAACCAAAGATGCGATTACCCCAGATGGGGTAGCGGTAAAACTATACGTCAACACCGGCCTGATGATCGATGTGGTCCGTGGCGTGCAACGTGGTGCCAAAGGCGTTGGTTTATACCGTTCTGAAATTCCATTTATGCTACGCGACCGCTTCCCGGGCGAAGAAGAACAGCGCGCGATTTATCGCCAGCAACTCACTCACTTTGCCAATAAACCGGTAGTGATGCGTACCCTGGACATTGGGGCAGACAAAGACCTGCCGTATTTCTCGATTGAAGAAGAAAATTCGGCACTGGGCTGGCGTGGCATTCGTTTTACCCTGGACCATCCAGAAATTTTTTCTTCACAAATTCGCGCCATGCTTAAAGCCAGTATCGGACTGAATAACCTGCATATTCTGTTGCCGATGGTGACCAGTGTCAGTGAGGTTGAAGAAGCCCTCTATTTACTGGAACGTGATCATGCGGCGATTCAGGAAGAAGAACAGGTCAAAGTGAACAAGCCAAAACTCGGCATCATGGTGGAAGTGCCGAGTGTGCTGCATCAGATTGATGAGTTTTCCGAACTGGTCGATTTCTTCTCGGTTGGCTCTAACGATTTGACTCAATATCTTTTGGCAGTCGATCGCAATAATCCGCGGGTTGCCAATGTCTATTCACATTTACATCCTGCCGTACTGCGTGCCCTGACCCGTCTGGTGCAGGACTGTCATCGTAATGAAAAACCGGTCAGTATCTGCGGTGAAATGGCAGGTGATCCGCTGTCTGCGGTTTTGCTCATGGCCATGGGCTTTAATACCCTGTCAATGAGTTCGAGTAATATCCTGAAGGTACGTAAAACCATTTGTCACGTGCCGATGAGTGATGCACAGGAATTGCTACAGCATGTGTTAAAAATGGACAATCCACTGATGGTAAAAAGCTGGCTGGAATATTATTTCAGAACCCATGGTTTGGGTGATATGGTGAAATCAGCCACGCGTATGGTGAGTGCCTAATCCGGGACTTTTCCAGTCCCTCGACGAGTGTAGAGGTGGTTATGGAATTTCTGGTTATCCTGTTCATGCTCATTGCGGTGTTCTATATTGTTATTATTGCACCTGCCTTGCGGGCCCGGAAAAATGCGGATTATTCCGGTTCATCTTATACACGTCCTGCCAGCGGCTATGCCGATCGGCCTAAAATGTCCCCTCTATTGGGCATCGAAATTTCAGCATCCCAGCGACGGCGTTTAGGCCGAAATGATCCCTCTGTGATAGCGGCCAAACTCTATCGTCAGCAAAAAGATCAATTTGCCAGTTTTCAGCAGGCCAGAACTGAACCTCACCCTGCACATTATGGACAGCCAAATCAGGGAAGACTGAATAAATTATTTAATGATTTTATACGAGATGAGCCAACAAATTCATCACGGCGCTCCACTCAAAATACACAAAATCGTAGCAACTGCCCCGTTGCCCCGCTCTCTCCACTTGGAACCAACCCCAAACAGCCAACGCGTCATCCTCAACCACCTTACAGATCTTAAGCTGCCATTAAAAAAGGGCGATCTTCCATGGAATATCGCCCTTGTCTGTGCTTGTTGTAGCCACGTTTTGCATTTTTCTTTCGGTCTACAAAAACCTGACTTTTGTTGACTTCATGCATGTGTTTTGCCACAAAATTATGGATCACCACATGCTCGACTGTTTTCTTCTTGGCCATGTTGTACTTTCGCCTTTTAACTAGATTTTAGTGAGTTTCCACGCGAGTGGGAAAATAATGATACGCCATTTTGGACAATTTTCAAGCATATTTGCCAATGCTTTTTTTAAAAATAAAGACCATTTAAGCAGGATATTCTGTATTACAAAAATGAGCGCTATGGCCGGAAAACATGCTGATTACATTCAGCATTTCATGATGTTTTTCACACAGACAAAACCTGATCAAAAAAAGCATTTAAAATAAATCAGTTATAATATTTATTTTAAACAGCACGATTCATCTATTAGTTTGATCCTTGGATAAAAACATATGAGGGACTTGAAGATTGTTATTTTCGTTTAATCCGATTCATTATTTGAGTTATCTAAAATATAGAGAATTTGATATTGTCAAAGAGTAGAAAACCGGCTACTTTTAAAAAGTAACCATTTAATTTTCAATATTTTAGACTTTATTAACTTTAAAAATATTTTTTGAGTGACATCACTCAATTATATCCTGTGAATTCCACTTTGTGCGCTAACAGTATTTATATCAAGATATTGAAAATAGAGTAAAACCTGATGCCCTTCGCAGATAACTCAATATTTTATAAATACTGGATAAACGCTACAAGATATTCAAAACTTGGAGAGGAAAAATGAGCCAAGATTTTAAAAAATGCCCTGTTACCCACCTGACCACTGAAGCGGGTGCGCCTGTGGTCGACAACCAGAACAGTATGACGGCAGGTGCGCGTGGACCTTTACTCGCTCAGGATTTATGGCTGAATGAAAAACTGGCCAACTTTGTCCGTGAAGTGATTCCAGAGCGTCGTATGCACGCCAAAGGTTCAGGTGCTTTTGGAACCTTTACCGTGACCAACGATATTACCCAATATACCCGCGCAAAAATTTTCTCGGAAGTGGGCAAGAAAACCGACATGTTTGCGCGTTTCTCGACCGTCGCAGGTGAACGTGGTGCGGCCGATGCAGAACGTGATATCCGTGGTTTTGCCCTGAAATTCTATACTGAAGAAGGCAACTGGGATCTGGTCGGCAATAACACCCCGGTATTTTTCCTGCGGGATGCGCGCAAGTTTCCAGATCTGAACAAAGCCGTTAAACGCGACCCGAAAACCAACAAGCGCAGTGCCACCAATAACTGGGATTTCTGGACGCTGCTGCCTGAAGCCTTGCATCAGGTGACCATTGTCATGTCGGATCGTGGTATTCCAGACGGTTATCGTCATATGCATGGTTTTGGCAGCCATACCTTTAGCTTTATCAATGCCAATAATGAACGCTTCTGGGTGAAATTCCATATGCGTACCCAGCAAGGCATCCAGAACCTCACCGATGCTGAAGCTGAAGCATTAATCGCTAAAGACCGTGAAAGCAGCCAGACTGACCTGTTTGATGCCATCGAACGTGGTGATTATCCAAAATGGAAAATGTATGTCCAGGTGATGCCGGAACTGGAAGCTGAAAGCGTTCCTTATCATCCATTTGACCTGACCAAAGTCTGGCCGAAAGGTGATTATCCACTGATTGAAGTCGGTGAGTTCGAACTGAACCGCAATCCGGAAAACTATTTCCAGGATGTGGAACAGGCGGCTTTTGCACCAAGCAATCTGGTACCGGGCATCAGCTACTCGCCGGACCGGATGTTACAAGCACGTTTATTTAACTATGCCGATGCCGCGCGTTACCGTGTCGGCGTGAATCACTCACAGGTTCCGGTCAATGCTGCACGCTGTCCGGTCAATTCTAACCGTCGTGATGGTCAGGGTCGTATGGATGGCAACTACGGTTCCTTGCCACATTATGAGCCGAACAGTTTCAGCCAATGGCAGGAGCAACCGGAATTCAGAGAGCCACCACTAAAAATCACCGGTGCTGCCGATTTCTGGGATTTTCGTGAAGATGATAACGATTACTTCAGCCAGCCACGTGCCCTGTTCAACCTGATGAATGATGAACAAAAGCAGGCCTTGTTTAATAACACGGCTGGCGCGATGGGTGATGCACTAGATTTCATTAAATACCGTCACATCCGCAATTGTTATAGTTGCGATCCGGCCTATGGCGAAGGCGTGGCACAAGCACTCGGCATGACAGTGGCAGATGCACAGGCTGCTCGTGAAACCGATCCAGCCAAAGGCTTAGCCAGCTTGCTTTAAGCTGCCTTAGCGATATATAAAAAACCACCCTCGGGTGGTTTTTTAGTGTGATATCAAGCAGTATACAAATAATACGTCACTAGAAAAAATATAACGATGAGCAAAGATATTGAAGACATCATTCAACAACACGACATCATTTTATTTGATGCTGTTTGTGTGATCTGTAATGGCTGGGCACGATTTTTGATTCAATACGATAACAAGATACAGTTTAAACTGGTCTCTGCCCAATCCCCTTTAGGTGTTGCCCTGCTCGAGCATTACCAGATGTCCACTGAACATTACAGCACGATGCTCGTCATCCAAGCTGGCACACTTTATACCGAATCCACTGCCCTGTTAAAAGTCATGCAGCATCTCGGTTTTCCGTTTAATGTAATGAGTACAGGCTATTTAGTACCGCGTTTTATCCGCGACTTTCTGTATCGTGGGATTGCTTTAAAGCGCTATCAGCTATTTGGTAAAACTGATTATTGCCTGATTCCATCTAGCGAAAATAAACACCATTTTCTGGAAAATGCTATTCGTGAATTCTGAGCCTGTTTTCACCCAAACACTTCGCAACATTCAGCTAAGCTTGGCAATGCGCTGATTCTATCAAGGACTGATTCCAAAAATACTGTTTCAGTCCCCTGCTGAAATCACAATCTGGCAAAACCTGGGCTTTGAGCGGGTACTGGCCAAAGTCTTGGTTGGATTTTCTGGCATAGGTGAAATGCTGTTTGGCTGATGCTTTCTGTGCTTGCCATTCAACTCATCAAGCAAGAACAGCGTGAAGCCATTAGACAATAATCCGTTTGCCTTCATGTACGCAGTAAAACGGATTAATCAGCTTGGAAGAATGTTTGATAATTTCATGCAATTCATGCTCTGGTGCATCCCGATCTTCATCAGTGAGCTGGAAAGTACGGTAATGAATCGCCAGTGAGCATTTGGCCTGCAAGTCCTGATGTGCATGAAATGCATCTTCCGGATTCATATGAATCGCACGCATCAGTGCACGCGGCTCATAGGCACCGATGGGCAGCAAGGCAATTCGGGGCGCACCCAGACGCTTGCGAACCTCTTTAAAATGCGAGGCATAACCACTATCTCCGGCAAAGAAACAATGTTCCTGACCATGCAATAAGGAAAAGCCACCCCACAAAGCACAATTCTGATCACGCATACCGCGCCCCGAGGCATGCTGTGCCGGCGTATAGACAATGCGGATTTCTTCAAAAAATGCATTTTCCCACCAGTCCATCTCATGCACGGTATAGTGCTTTGGCAAATACCAGGCATTGCCCAGTCCGGTATAAATTGGCATTTCAAATGTGCTATGCAACCATTCCAGTGTGGCCAGATCCATATGATCATAGTGGTTATGGCTGAGCAACACAGCATCAATATGTGGCAGTTCATCTAGCGCAATACCGGCAGGAATGACCCGCTGCGGGCCAGTGGATGCAGAAGGACTGGCATATTCAGCCCAGACCGGATCGGTCAGGAAATTATAAGGCCCGATTTGAATGAGCACAGTGGCGTGACCAATAAACCAGATTTGCCAGTCATCTAAAGGCGCATCGGGACGCTGCTGTGGCAATGCACGCGGTCGCGCAAAAAACTCGGCACGTTCTGCATCGAGATTGATATTCCAGTTTTTGGATTTTCGGGTAATGAGCCATTTATATAAGTCAAAACGACTGTGCGCCCGAGCAGGATGCTCGAGATTACGAAACTGTTGTCCATTGAAATGATCTGAATGCAGATACTCAAATACCGGCTTAGACCAGAGATGTTTCCAGCTGGACTCCGTGGTTAACTGAAATTTTTTAGTTTTGAGAAGATCTTGCATAAACATCCACTATTTATTATTCGCTATATGCAAGACAGCAACCGCTTGAAATGGTCAGGCGACGCATCTTTTAATGAGCATACAAACTAAAAACAGGCGCACTTGAGTATAGTATGAAATCCATCACAGACAATCATGTATGTTTTTGTTATTTTAGCAAAAAAATAGCGCTCTGATAGCCTGCTGGCTGGCCGGACTAGGGGTACTATCGAGAAAGACATGATGCATGCAGTTTTTTAAAAAATACAAAATCATACCAAGCCCTACTCTGCTGATTTCAGCCAAAATTTTATCCTCATAATGTGCTGATTTGATCGTGCATGCCTGAGTTATGCAACGATTGAGAGTGCGGACGATGAAATCTACTATTTTTAACATTTGGCCAATCTGCTAAATAAACTTGCTTAAACTCTTGTGAACGGATGTAGCCATAGACTTCTTTCATCTAAAAAATTTAAAGCATAAAAAAGGGCTTTCGCCCTTTTGATTTGCTACAGATTTAGCGCTTGGAAAAGTATTGCTCACGCCACTCTTTCCAAAAGTACATAATGATGCCGAACATCACCACGGCAATTCCTGCAAAGGCATGACTGCTGATGATTTCATGATTCAGAGTCGCACCAAGTACCAGTGCGATGACTGGCGTCATGACATTACTCAAAGATACTGTTGAAGCATTTAAACGCCGAATCAGCCAGAAATAACACAGCATCGCCACAATCGAGGACATGATCATGGTAAATACAAACCCGATCAGCGCCTGTGTGCCAGGCAACTGGGTCGGCATATGCTGCCAGATAAATGGAATCAAGAGCAGTGAACCGGCTGCTGATAGCAGCAATGAACCTGTCGCTTGTGACATTGGGCTTAAAGGTGCGTTGATCTGTTTAACCCAGAAGATCGAGCTGATGTAAGACACCATACTGATCAGCATTAACACCACACCCCAAGGATTAATTTTGCTGTCTGCCGAGTCGGCAAAAACAAAACACAAACCGGCGACGGCCACTGCCATGCCGAGCCATTGCAGCCAGATCAGTTTATGGGTTTTTAAAATCACATGTCCGATTAAACCGGCGATCAGCGGTGAGAAACCAAAAATCAGCGCCATCAACCCTGAGGTCAGATAATTCGCTGCCAGATAAATAAACAGTTGCGCGCCGATTAAATTCAAACTGCCTGCCAGATAACTTTTTATTGAAGTACGGTCAAAAGGTAGCGGGTCGCGCATGATCTTGAGCAGGAACAATGCAATAATCGAAGCACCGAAATAGCGAATGATTAGCACCCACATCGGGTGAATCTCGGCCACGCTCCAGACAATCGCCAGTGGCGTTGCCGCCCAGATCAGCACCAATAAAGCGTAAATACTTGCCGTGACTGGCAATGAAGATGAAGAGCTCATAAGTCTCCTAAACGAGGCCAAGAAGTTCTGGATCAGCAACTTCAAAAATAGCGTATAGCGAATTCATGCTGAGATGAAGTTTTAATTTTTGATAAATTCATCAAGTTTCGTGCATAAAAAACAGACCTATGCAAAACATAGGTCTGTCCAAAAATATCTCAATACAACTTAAGCAATTTTGCGTAAGTCTTGCGCGATATCCAAATGTTTTTCAACATCAAACGCCGTACTTTTGCTGATCATTTTTTTCAAATGACGCATTTCTTTGGCTGCATTCACGGTAATCCCGCCAACGATCTGACCATCAGTCACACCATACATCACGAATGAATTGTCTGCACCTTTGGCTGCATCCATTTCACCACGGATATGCCATTCAGCTGCGGCCATATCGCCGACAAACTGGAAATTGATATTCAGCTGATCCGTCCAGAACCAGGCCGGATTGGCTTTCGGATGTTCCACCCCCATCACGTGACGCGCAAAGATACCTGCCTGAAGGTTGGCATTTTCCCAGGTTTCCACGCGGCGGTGATTGCCACAGTCACGCAACTGAGTCGCAACATCGCCTGCTGCATAAATGTCAGCATTCGAGGTTTGGCAATGTTCATTGACTTTAATCGCAACATCAACGTCCAGACCGGCATCTACGGCAAGCTGTGCATTTGGCACGATCCCGATTCCGTAAACTACCGCATCAGCACGAAGCTCTTCACCGCCTTCCAGCGTTACCACGACTTCTTCTCCGTCTAAACGGCAAGCTGCAACTTGAGTATTTAAGCGAACATCTACGCCTGCCAGACGGTGTTGTTCAAGCAGAAATTCACTTAAAATACGCGGTGAACAACGCCCCATTACCATTGGTCCCTGCTCAAGCACAGTCACCTGACAGTCTTTGTAACGCGCAGAGGATGCCAGTTCAAGACCGATCACACCGCCACCGATCAGCAGAATACGTTGACCTGCTTGCAATACAGGAACCAAGGCTTGTGAATCTTCAAGGTTACGAAGCTTATAAACATGTTTGCCTAACGCATCGAAGTTTGGCAGACGGCGCGCGGCACCGCCTGTTGCGAGAAGCAATTTGTCATAAGCAACAACATCACCATTTTGAAGTTCAACCGTTTTCGCGGTCGCGTTGATTTGAGTCACGCCATTGCCACGAATGGTGGTCACGCCAAGATCAGCCAGTTTTTCTGCTGACAGAATTTCAATCTTGGTGTCCTCAGGTTTTAGAATCACATCTTTCGACAGTGGCGGACGCTCATAAGGAAGATGCGTTTCATCACCAATCAGAATGATTTTACCTGCGTACTTGTTGCCACGAAGTTCTAAAATCGCGCTTGCACCTGCCTGGCCAGCCCCTACAATTACGATGGTTTCGATGTTGCTCATGTCAATTAACCTTTTAACTCTGCAGATACGATGCCGAAGCCCGCAATCCATTCACTGATATCTTCATAGCAGTGTGTTGTCATGTCGTATTCGCCCATTTCGCTTAAGGCTGCAAATGCGGCCATCCAGGAACGGACTTCCTGACCACCACGACCGCCGTCACGACGAATTTCATCTTCTGTCATGGCTTCTAAGGTCGCAAAATCAGCGTTCTTGAAGGTTTCAAGCAGTGCACGATCCCATTCAGCATTTAAAGGAACTGCAACCGAAGTATCGCCTGCTGCCAGTTTCTGACCGACTGCAATGACTTTGCCCTGACGTGCTTCACGTGCTTCAGGCGTTGGATTACGACCTGCAATCAGGAATTCTTCTACTTGTGGTGGAACCGAACCCATTTGCGGTGTGGGTGGATCATGCGACAGACCACCTGTACCTAAAACAAGGACACGCTCATTTTCAAGGTTTAAAGATTTAATAAACTGACCTACAGCACGGCCCAAAGCAATGGTACGCTTGGGGGTTGGCATCGGTGCTGCAGCGCCATTAATAAAAATTGGAATCGTTGGATAACGATCGAGTTTGCCGTCACACAGGAAGTGCAATGGCTGAGTCACCCCATGATCCGCCTGCATACGGTAAGAATATGCAACGTCGACACCTTCATCGAGTACACGTCGAACCAAACCTAATGCTTTGTCTTCAGGTACATCAATGTGATCATTGTCTTTACCATAATCCCAGTCACCCGCAGCTTTGGCACGAATACCGACACAGAAACTTGGCATCAGGTCATAGAAGAAACCATTAAAATGGTCAGGACCAAAGGTGATAATCAGGGTTGGGTCGTAAGCTTTTACTTCAGCAGAGAGTTTTTCAAAAGCATCACGAACGGCTTGTTCTTTACGCTTTTCCTGTGGTGAAGCAAATTCCATTAAAGGACTGTGCGATGCACAAATAAGTTTAACGGCCATGAGAGACTCCAAAAAGGAAGACTTAAATCCTCCCCATCCTTCCTTTAAAAGGAGGGAGATTCTTTCCCCCTCTTTTATAAAGAGGGGTAAGGGGAGATTTTTAAAAGCAGATTTTTATTCGTCAAAGAAACCGGCACGGGGCTGACGTAAGCCACGAATTCCCAGACCGCATTCTGCATTGATCAGAACGCCAGTCAAAGGACGGTTATTTTGACGAGATGCCAAGAGTACGTATGAACCTGTCATATCTTCCGGTTCAGGCAAGAAATTCAATGGCATACCACGTGCAATTTTCTCAGGATCACGTGCATCGAGCAGGCCAACATTTTCCTGACCGAGCGACGCTGCGCCTTTGATATTCACATTCATACCTGACGGTGCAACCGCATTCACTCGTACTTTAGGCGCAAGCTCATAGGCCAATTCTTTCATAATACCCACCCCTGCATGCTTAGATGCAGTATATACAGGGCCTCCGCCAGCGGAGTACAGTGCCGAATTAGACAAAGTAAATATGATAGAACCTTCAGAAGCGATCAATGCCTCCAGTGCAGCCTTCGCGCCGAGAATGAGTGACTTGGTATTAATCCCCATAATCTCGTCAAAGGCTTTTTCCAGCTGCTCACCAGAGGTGTTGACGATATCGGCATAATGATCCCAGATCCCGGCATTACCAACGAAACAGTCGAGTTTGCCGAAACGCTCTACAGTGGCATTCACTGCACGAACGTTGTCTGCATAGCTGGCTACATCGCCTTCAATCGCAAGAACTTTACCGCCAAAGTGTTCGTTTAATGCCTCCACTTTTGCTTTTGAACGTTGAAGAACGGCAACTTGTGCACCCTCTTCCAGGAAACGTTCCACTAGCGCCCAGCCTAAGCCTGAACCACCACCGGTAATAAGTGCAACTTCGCCTTGTAGCCAACCCATGATTACTCTCCTGCCATCTCTACATATAATGCGCCGTCTTCAACCACTACCGGGAATGTTTGAATTGGATCAGTTGCCGGCAAGCAAAGTGCCTCACCTGTTTTCAAACAAAAACGTGCAGCATGAAGTGGACATTCCACTGTACCGTCGTCTTCCAGATAACCTTCAGACATAGAAGCATTGCCATGTGAACAGCGGTCGTTCATTGCGAAGAACTCACCACCGTTATTGAATACTGCCAATGCATCAATACCATTCACGCCGCAATCTACTTTTAGCGCTTCGCCTTCGTCTAATTCGTCAACTTGGCAAACAAAAATCTTATTCATTAGAAGAATACACTCAGGTTATGTGAGCTATAGGTCGCTTGATCCAGCATGATCTTACGGTTGAAGATCTGGAAGCCGAGGCCGCCTTCAACTTTACGGATCTTGTCATGGCGTTTACCGCAGTAAATGACAATGTCTTTCTCTTTTTGCGTACGATATAGCAAATAGGTTACATATACGTCGTATTCGCCTTCAACTTCAGCTGGCTCTACGATCACGTTGCTCACCATGTGAGTGGTACGTGATGGAGGCTCTTCAGCCCAAGCCATACCGGTTTCAAGACGTGCGACACGACGCTCTAAAAGGTCTTTGGTATCGTTGAATACCCAAGTCGTCGGTGGCTCAACTGAACGGCGACGGTCACGGGTTTGCGCGTTTGGTGTGGTACGTAGCGTATAAGAAATATCTTCAGCCAAGGTATCCAACCAATCGCGGAATTTCCAGTCGTCCAGCAATTTTGCTTCGCGATACAGGAACTGACTGATTTGATGATGAAGTTCTAAACTCACTTGACTCATTTCATAAGCTCCTTCTCGTATGCGTCAGCTGCTGCTTCAACGTCTTCCCATTTTTCATGGATCAATAAATCTGCCCAGCGGCGGTACATGCCACGTGCTGCAGTTTCAGAGAAAATATAGTTGGTGATCCCCGGAATACCGTCTTCACGGATTTTCTCGTTGCCTTTACCCATTTCCATAATGAGTTTGTTTTGACGGGCTTTATAACCACGTAAAACTTTTTGGATTTCGATCCAGTTTTCAGAGTCATCTTGCTCTAGGAAACCAGCAGGACCGAAAGCACGCGTTGCAGAACGTTCAAATGCTTCTTTGACTTCTTGCGATGCTTCAGCATCCGCAATACAGAATGCCCATACTTCAGTTTTGTTTGGACCACGTGGGTGCCATACACGAAGCGTTGCCGTACCGTTCAACCAAGACAAGGTCGGGAACATGGTGTTATGACCTGCAAGACGCAGGGCACGGACTTCACCTAAACGCTCTTTCACTTCTTCATAAGTTTCGCGGAAGTAGTTGGCTACTTCACCGTCGACCCATACGTTTGCATCTGGTTTTTCTGTGAAGAAAAAGCCTGAACCGTGACCACGTGAACCGTACTGAAGTGCATCTTTAGCCGTTTCCCAGACTGGACGAGCCGTTTGTGCAGCACCAAGTTTTTTCGATGCTTCATCATCTGGTTTTGCGCCAAGGACTTGGATCGCAGATGCATGAGAGAACAAGGCATGATACTGGTCAGATGCAAACTGTTCCGCTGCAAATTTCCAGTTACACTCGATTTCCCATTTGTGTACACCACCGATGATTTCTGTACCACCTGGACGACGGTCAAGTACACCATCTAGATACCAAGCGATATCGCCCATGTATTCTTCAAGATCAGGTGTGGTTTCATCCCAACAAGCGAATACCAGGCCTTTGTAAGACTTGACACGATTCACTTCGACCAAGCCCCATTGCTCTTTACATGCACCTTGTGGGTAAGCACGTTCTTCAAGCGGAATGTCTTTTAAAGAACCGTCAATGCCATAAGACCAGCCGTGGTATGGGCAAGTGAATGCACGGGTATTACCACAGTCTGCGAAACTCACACGCATAGAGCGGTGACGGCACTGGTTTAAGAATGCTTTGATTGAGCCATCTTTTTGACGTGCCACGATGATCGGATCTTCACCCATATAGGTATTGAAGAAGTCACCCGCCTTTGGAATCTGGCTTTCATGACAAAGGAACAACCAAGTACGGCCAAAAACGCGTTCAAGTTCTAATTCGTAAATATCTGGATCTGTATAGATAGATGGAGTGATACGCCCATTTTGTGCATCGACTAAAGCGTCGATTTCACGCACATCAATTTTTCCACTCATGAAAAGCTCTCCTGTGACCCATCAAGGCACAAAGTAAATAGACTCAATTCGAATGGATAATGGATTTTGGATTGATTTTGGGGAAATATTTTTTTTGTTTCAATTAATAGCTTTAAGCAATTATTCCACGTGCTTGTTCTGATATTAAAACATTAATAAATATCTCAAGAGTATTTACTTTCTAAATATCAAAATAACCTTCACGACATAGTTGTTTATAGATTATACTTCTATGAAATTATAGTAAGACATTTTTTGGATTACTCTTCGGGCTGATGACATGGAATTACGACACCTTCGCTACTTTATCACCGTTGCTGAAGAACTGAACTTTAGTAAGGCAGCACTTAAACTTTATACGGCTCAACCCTCACTTAGCCAGCAAATCAAAGACCTGGAAGAAGATGTCGGCGTCAAGCTACTCAACCGAACCAAACGTAAAGTGGAGCTGACCGAAGAAGGTGCCGTATTCCTGGAGCAGGCTCGCCTGACCCTGGCACAAGCAGACAAGGCCGTTGCCATGGCACGTCAGGTGTCACAAGCCAAGCAGCAAATGCTACGGATTGGTTTTGTTCCGGTGGCCGAGATGAAAATCTTCCCGTATATCTTGCCAAATCTGCGTGTGCAAAATCCGGATTTAAAAATTGAATTGCTCAGCCTGAACAATAATGAACAAATGCGTCTGTTGAAAAAAGGCGATCTGGATCTGACTTTTACCCGTCATAACTTCAATAGTGATGAAATTGAAAGCCAGTTTGTGATTCGTGAGCCTTTGATTTTTATATTACCTAAAGATCACCCATTGGCAAAATACGAGAGAATTCCAGTTAAAGCATTGAATGGTATTGATTTTATTATTCCATCAGCAGAGCAGTCACATACTTTGCATCATGCCATTCTGGACTTTGCCAAAGCCAATAACGTTGAGCTCAACATCGTACAGAAAGCGGATAATATCCTGTTCAATATCAACTCGATTGGTATTGGCTTGGGCTGCACCATATTACCGGGCTATATTGTACCGCTGACCATGGACAATACCGTAATTCGCCCTCTGGACGTGGAACTGCCATATCTGGATCTGTATGTCAGTTACCACAAAAACAACAAATCCTATGCGGTAACCAAATTCCTTGAGCTATTAACTCGGGTGTTTTATCTGGACATTAACCGCGACGAATAGGACTAATCCCGCTCCATCCCCGATCAAGCATATGCCATTCAACTTTTGAGTAGCATGTGCTTTTTTGTTTTATCATTTTTTGCTAAAAAATTTATTTTAAATTCTATTTTTTGATAAAGGATCAATCTGTAGCTCCTTAATTGGTCGCCTGATCTAGGCTAATACTGCCTGTTTTTCACCCTAAACTCCCTTCATTTACAACTTAAGTCTAATAAAAGTTAAGTCAGTTTTTTCTCGGCTTAAATTTAATAACTTGCTAAAAATAATTAGATTTTTACATCAACCTATACAAATGAGAATCATATGCACTTAAATACATTCTGTTCAATATTTTGCCCACAAAAAAAGGATGACCGAAGCCATCCCTTTTTAAAACACGGTAAAATTATTTTACGCCGTGAACAGCAAGATAGTTTTTGATCACAGTATTGAATTCGTCTGCTTTCTCAACTTGAGACCAGTGACCACATTGGCTGAAGATGTGCGCATCAGCATTTGGAACCACATTCAGGATGTCCCAAGTACGTGATACTGGAATGACCACGTCTTGCGTACCATGAATCAATAACACTGGCACAGTAATATCTTTCATTTTTTCGAAATCAAGCGGGAATTCGAAACGGTCACGGTCACGTGCGCCAACTACATCCATCAAACGATTTGATGCATAGTCATTTGCAGCAGAAGCAAAGCGAACTTTAACCAGTTCATCCGTGATCAAGTCTTTATTTACCACAAACATTGACAAGGTTTTCTTGATGCCTTCTTCAGTCAACACCGGGTTTGCATGCGCTTTGAGTGCAGCAGTTTGTTTCGCACCGCCTGTCCCCATAGACACGATACCCAAAACACGCTCTGGATAATCCAGTGCCAACTGGAATGCCAACCAGCCACCTAAAGAGTTACCCACTAACCAGGTTTTTTCGATACCCAAAGCATCTAGCGTACGGATCGCATGGTCCACCCAGGCACGAATACCATATTCAGTGTTTGGCGCAACCACAGTTTGGCCATAACCAATGGTATCAATCGCGATGCAACGTGCTTGCTCACCAATTTGTGGCAGGTTTAACCACCAGTTTGCCGCAGCAGATACACCTGTGCCTGAACCGTGTAAAAATAGAATAGGCGTACCTTCACCAATTTCGTGGTAATGGGTCAACTCACCTTCAGCAGTTTCAATCCATTTGTCTTCCAAGCCAAAGAACGGATCTGTTTGATAGTCAGGGATTTGAACAGTGCTCATATTACTTCCTCTTACAGTCTTTCGCTTGCGTGTCCCTCTCTTTTCAAGAATTCGACGTCAAGTTGACTCATTAAAATGACTTTTTTACATCCTTATCTTAACCGCTCAAGACGGGTCAACTGATACAAAATTACGATTGCACACTACAAAATAAATATAATTTAAGTTTATGTTTTATATGGTTATTTTAATATCAAAATCCTTATTTATTTTCAGGATTTAGTTTATGTGCAGATAGAAAAACAGCGCTACACCGGATAGCGCTCTTGATCAAGGCAGCAGAATTAGAACTTATAGGTATAAGTGGTTGCTACACGGTATTCCTGAAGGTCTGGTTTTGCTGGATTTGCAAAATTCACATCAATATACATGCCCTGTACGCCTAAACCTTTTAATTTACCTTCTGGCACAGTGTAATTGACGATGGCATTCACTTCATCCGTATTGAAGTTCTGACCTTGATATGCTCCGGTACCTTGCTGATCATAGCCTTTGAAATAAATCGCTGTTGCATTTAGTCCCTTCAAGCCGACTTCAGAAAAGTCATAACCATAAGACACATGCCATGACTTTTCTTCCGGCGCTGTGAAAGTTGCGACTCCCCAGTTTGCCAAATAAGGCTGTGGCACCCAGCCTCCCAATGTCGGGAATGCACTGTCACCAAACATTTGCTGATAACCCACACCGACCGTATGCGTACCATGATTGATTTTTGCAGCTACCGATAATGCCTGGTTGTCGATCTCACCATACAATTTATCGCCAGATTCGGAGTTATTGAAATAACGCACATGACTATCTAATTTGGTTTTTTCACCTAACCCGATTTTGTAATTCACACCCAGATAATGCTGCTGGTAAATGTCTTGAACATCGGCATACCAATAACTTGCACCCAACTCTTTTGTCAGCTGGTGATCTATACCGGCAATCCACATCCCATCCGCTTCTGCACCATTATCAAATTGTGGTGGATTAAATTTGGTTAAATCACGGAACTGGTTGTCATAACGGTTGTTAATCCTGTCAATATAAGCCAGTGTAAGCTTAGTATCTTTAAGCTCTTTCGACTCTAACCATGCACCGCTATAAGTTGTTAACAACTGACGCGATGGATCAAACACTAAAACTGGCGACACTGGGCGTAATTCACCAACTTTTAATTCGGTTTCTGAAACCTTGGCTTTTAAGGTTGCGCCGACTTTACCGAAATGATCTTTTGATTGCTTGCCATCATGCGGTAAAACCCAGTCCGGATTCTTATCACGACCTTTGAGTTTAACTGCATGTTGAACTAGCACATCAGCACCGACCTTTATCCCAGCACCGATATCGTGATAACCCGACTTGGCATCCAGAGTCACCCCTTGTGACCAAGAACCCCAGTTACGTGATGAAGCATCATCTTGATACTGGCGATCTAAATAGAAATTTTTAAATTTTAATTGCACATTACTGTCGTCAATAAAATCTGCATTCGCTGCAGTTGTTCCTAAAGTTGCTATCGCAGCAAACATTGCTATCCATAAGTTTTGACGACGCATCATGAGTTCCCCATTCAACAGATAAAATCTATGTCGCCATCATGCGCAAGTCGATTTAAATAAAAAATCCGACCACAGTATTAAGATTTTCTGCTTTCATCGGCCGATATTTCAGACCTCTCCTCAAGCAACCAATCGCTTAGATTTTAAAACGATTAATTAAAATAAAAAATTGACCAGATATTTAATTCAAACTTTTGTTTCTTCTATTAATAAGAGTAAATTTTTTAAAATCTTTCAGCAGCCATTTTTTATTTATCGTTTTTATGTTTAAGGAAAATATAAAGCCAAAATAATCGCCCTACAATATTATCACTAAAACATCTCACCCCAGAGTTTTAATATATTAATCAGTCTCATTTAAAATAAAAAAGCACCCAATTTGGATGCTTTTTTATCAAACTTATTTTAATACTGAGCGATTAAAAGTTAAGCTTGTAACTCACGTGCTTTAGACATGGTTAATGCTAAATCTTCAATCATGTCTTCCTGACCACCGACCGTACCACGACGACCAAGCTCCATCAGGATTTCACGTGCAGAAACGCCATATTTTGCTTCAGCGCGTTTAGCAAACAGCAGGAATGAAGAATACACACCCGCATAACCCAAAGTTGCTGCATCACGATCGGCACGGATCGGGTTGTGCATCATTGGAATGACCAGATCTTCAGCAACGTCTTGTACTTTGAACAAGTCAACGCCAGTGTCCATGCCCATACGGTTTGCAACCGCAATGAACAACTCAAGTGGTGTATTACCCGCACCCGCACCCAAACCTGCAGATGCCAAGTCAACACGTACTGCACCGGCTTGTACCGCAGCAACCGTATTCGATACACCCATACCCAAGTTATGGTGACCGTGGAAACCGAGCTCAATGCTTGGGTCCAAGTGTTGACGTAAATGACCAACACGATCGATGACATCTTGAGGAAGCATATAGCCTGCTGAGTCAGTGACATAGATACAGTTTGCACCGTAAGACACCATCTTGTTTGCTTCTTCAAGCAGTTTTTCAGGAGTCGCCATGTGAGCAAGCATTAGGAAGCCCACTGTGTCCATGTCTAACTTACGCGCAGCAGTGATGTGCTGTTCTGAGCAATCCGCTTCTGTACAGTGCGTTGCAACACGAATAGTAGAAACACCAATTTCATGCGCCATTTTTAAATGGTCAACCGTACCGATACCAGGTAGAAGTAATGCAGAAATTTTTGCATTCTTCATACGTGGTACAACAGCTGTTAAATATTCTTCGTCAGTCGCAGCAGCAAAACCGTAGTTGACGGATGAACCGCCAAGGCCGTCACCGTGCGTGACTTCAATTAAAGGTACGCCTGCATCATCAAGTGCTGTTGAAATCGCAATCATTTGCTCAACAGTGGTTTGATGGCGCTGTGGGTGCATACCATCACGCAAAGTCATATCATGAACAATAATCTTAGACATGTGGTTGCTCCTTAAGCGTCTTTATTGAATACGTGTTCTGCAAACATCTCTGCAGTACGTGCTGCAGCAGCAGTCATGATGTCAAGGTTACCCGCATATTTCGGCAGGAAATCACCAAGCCCTTCAACTTCTAAGTAAATTGACACGCGGTTGCCATCAAAAACTGGACCATTGACAAGCTTGTAACCCGGTACATATTTTTGAACTTCTTTAATCATTGCGTGTACAGATTCAGTGATCGCTGCTTGATCCGGTTCACCTTCTACCAGACAGTGAACCGTGTCACGCATCATCAGTGGTGGCTCAGCCGGGTTGATGATGATAATCGCTTTACCCTGTTTCGTGCCGCCCACTTTCTCAATGGCACCGGCAGTGGTACGGGTAAATTCATCAATGTTTTTACGTGTACCTGGACCTACTGATTTAGTCGATACCGTTGCGATGATCTCACCATATTCAACCGGCTGAACGCGAGAAACTGCAGCTACCATTGGAATCGTTGCCTGACCGCCACAGGTGACCATGTTTACGTTTGGCACTTCGCCACCCGCAAGCAATGCTTCCAGGTTGACCGGTGGTACGCAGAATGGACCGATCGCAGCAGGCGTCAAGTCAATCATCAGTACACCAAGTTCATTGAGCTTGCGGCTGTTTTCAGCATGTACATAAGCAGACGTTGCATCGAATGCAATTTTAATATCATCTGCAATCACGTGAGGCAGAAGACCATCCACACCTTCAGCGGTGGTTTTTAAACCCATTTTTGCAGCACGTGCCAGACCTTCAGAAGTTGGGTCAATCCCCACCATCCACACTGGCTCTAACCATTCGCTGCGTTGTAACTTGTAAAGCAAATCAGTACCGATATTACCTGGACCGATCATTGCACATTTAATCTTTTTCATGAATGTACTCTCTTGGAATCTCGATTATTCAGCAGCAAATGCAGCTGTAACAGAACCGAAGCCTTCAATTTCAACTTTGAATTCATCGCCTGGTTGAGCCACAACCATAGGCCCTAAGGCACCTGTTAAGATAATGTCGCCTGCAAGTAATGGACGACCACGGCGTACCATTTCATCTGCCAGCCAAACTGCAGCATTGAGTGGATTGGCCAGACATGCTTTACCCACACCTTGAGACACAACTTCGTCACCACGCGTCATGACCATTTTGCAGTTCACCAGATCAAGGTTTTCAAGTTTTACAGGTTGAGAACCTAAAACGAATGCTGCGGAAGATGCGTTATCTGCAACTGTATCAATTAAACTGATTTTCCAGTTTTCGATCCGGCTATCGACCACTTCAACTGCAGGCAGGGCATACTCAGTCGCGCTGATAATGTCTGCATAGGTATGTTTTTCTTTGGTCAAATCCTGGTTAATTACCAATGCGATTTCCGCTTCAACCTTAGGTTGAATCAGCAGACCTGCAGGAATTACTTCACCATCGCCATAGGCCATGTCAGCAAACAACATGCCGAAGTCAGGCTGATCTACGCCGAGTTGCGCTTGAACCACTTTAGAGGTTAAACCAATTTTACGGCCTACCAGACGGCGACCTTCAGACAAAGCGCGCTCGGTATTCACTTCTTGAACGGCATAGGCAATATCTACGTCAGCACTTTCACCACCCAGTTCTGGGCGAATCGGCGCGATCGCAGTTTGTGATAATTCAGCGCTACGAAGGGCTTGTGCAACTGATTCAACAACAGCAGAATTCGACATCAATGTTTCCTTAAACTGCAAAAATTAGGCTTATGCTGAGATCTAAGATGGACAGAAAATATGGACATGATCAGGCCGATAATCCGTCAGGATTACCTTTCTCAGAGCGAGCATAGGAATAAACAGTTTTAGAATGGGAAAAATACGGCTTTTATGCCAATAGTTATTTTATTTTTTGCTATAGCTATTATCTATAAAGAAAATCCATAAAAACCAAGACAAAACAAAATCTTAGTATTTAAAATACATCATCATTTAGCAGAAAAACTCTGCTAATCCGACCGAATAAAATCAACATAATTGCGACTTTAGACTAAAAGATAAGAGCAAACGCTTAAATCTGTGGCGCTCCCCGGCAGTTTTAAACCGGGGAAATACCATTTTTTACTGTAACCAAGATAATAGATTAAATTGCTTGTTTCCATTGGACTTTAGCCAACAATGCCGCATGTAAAGCGGTCACATCATCCACGATACAGACCGGATTGAATTGCGCCAAAAGTTCAGGTTCATGCACGCCATAGCTGACACCGATACTTGGCATGGCCATATTTTGTGCCATTTCCAGATCATAAGAAGTGTCACCGACCATAAGCGCATGTTCGGCCTGTACACCCGTTTCTGCCAGTATTTCTTCTAACATGAGTGGATCTGGTTTGGAACGGGTTTCACTGGCAGCACGCGTGGTCACAAACAGCTGCTCACTGTTAGTCTGCTTCAAGACACGATCCAGACCTTTACGGCTTTTACCCGTCGCCACTGCCAGCTTCACACCGTGTTGCTGCAAATCTGCAAGCATATGTGCCACCCCTTCAAACCAGGAATCTCCGGAAGAGTTTGCCACATAGTGTTCGGAATAACTTTGTAAAATATTGGCATGCAATTCAGGCACATTCGGAAATAAACGCTGTGCCACTTCAGGCAAACCTAAGCCAATAATGCTTTTCGCGTCTTCATCGCTTAAGGGCTGCTGAAACTGCTGTGCTGCAAACTGCAAACTCGCCACGATTTGACTGACCGAATCAAATAACGTGCCATCCCAATCAAAAATGACCAGTTTTACAGGTGTGTTCATAAGGTTTCCTAAATTTGATTCAAGGTTAGGTAGCTTTACCACCTCTCTCTAGCCCCTCTTTAAGAAAGAGGGGAATTCCCTCCTTTTTCAAAGGAGGGTTAGGGTGGATTGAATTTATTAAAAGAAAAAAATAAGTCTTTACTGAGCCGTCGGCTTATCCGCTTTCTGTGCTCTTAACTGCGCCACCAGACTCTGCATATCTTCCGGCAAAGGTGCTTCAATCATGGCATAACCCGGAATCTCCAGACGCATGGCATGCAGACACAAGCGGCGCGGTTTCGGCCCGTTATAACCAGTTTCATGACCATATTTTTCATCGCCCACCAGCGGATGACCAATACTGAGACCATGTACACGAATCTGATGGGTACGACCCGAAAGTGGAGAGGCATAGACCAGTGTGGCATGCATAAAGCGTTCCTGCACATTCCACTGCGTCTTCGACTCTTTACCTTCTTTCGGCGATACACAGACACGACGCTCGCCATTGGCCAGCTCATAGCGATGTAAAGGCGCATCAATCAACTGACGGTCAAGTGCTACGTTACCTTTGACCACAGCAGCATAGGTTTTTTTAATTTTATGTTCACGCAGCATGTCCTGTAAGCTTTTCAGTACGCTACGTTTTTTCGAGATCATCACCAGACCAGACGTGTCACGGTCAATACGATGAATCAGTTCCAGATATTTTTTCCCAGTCGCTGCACGTAAGCCTTCGATCAGACCATATGCGACACCACTACCGCCATGTACCGCGATGCCCGAAGGTTTATTCACCACCATCAGACCTTCATCTTCATAGATCACGCGGGCCAACAAACCATTGGCAACCTTGTCAGAAATGGGCGCAGCAGATTCATCTTTTTGCTCATAACGGATCGGTGCAACACGAATCTGATCAGCAATCGCCAGTTTGGTTTCTGCCTTGATACGTTTTTTATTGACGCGCACCTGGCCTTCACGAATCAGGCGATAGATACGGCTTTTTGGCACACCTTTCAAACGACTAAACAGGAAATTATCGATGCGTTGTCCATCTTGATGTTCATCCACTTCAAACCAAGTGACGTTTTGCCATTGTTGCGTAGAATTCATACAGTTACTATGACCCAAAAAATACTAAAATTGATTAAAAACTGATCACTTAGGTTATGCTTTACACAAGAAACATAAGCTTAGCCCATAGGCAGATGATGCAAGGTTTGATATAGTCAGCGCACGGAAACCATCGTTTGTGGGTAAAAGTTGAATCATTTCAGATTTTTCTGAACTTGATTGTTCAATTAAAGACTCACATGATACGGGAAGGTCCCCAAAGAATTATGCCGACGCCGAAGGCTTATTATATCGGCAAACAAAGCAAACTGTTGCGTTTAATTGTACCTCAGGTACATAAATCAGTTTGTCTTAAAAAATATGTCGCCAACTTTCGTTGGTTTTTAAACGTAAACTGATACACATCAGATTAGTCGCACCCTGAAGACGACTTCAGGCTACAGCGTCGATGCATTGGATCTGCACAGTTTGTAAAGATACGACGACAATTCCGTATCAAGACACTTTCTATAAAGAAGGGATGATCTTCGAGCAATGTGACAGTGAAAGTTACATACATCCAATGCACCGCTCGTCCGCCAGTGAAGCGTTCAGGTGACTTTAATCCGTTTAAAGATTGAAGCCGTATTGCCATCATCAATACGTGAATCAAAACCGAAGCCTATCTATACAAGTAGAAGCCGGTAAGAAAAGACTCAGACCACAATGAAATTCATTGCAGATTTGAGCCATTGATCCGTGATGTGTGATGTTCGCTACGTGTATAGCGATTTTTTGCTGTGTATCACTATAAGGTGTTACACCCATGAAACGTATGTTGATTAATGCAACACATGCCGAAGAAATTCGCGTTGCACTTGTCACTGGTCAGCGTCTTTACGATTTTGATTTAGAGAATCGTACCCGTGAACAAAAAAAATCCAATATCTATAAAGGTCACGTGACTCGCGTTGAGCCTTCTTTAGAAGCTGTATTCGTCGAATATGGTGCAGGTCGTCAAGGCTTCCTGTCGATGCGTGAAATCGCAAACTCATATTACAAAGCCGATCCACGCCAGACCTCAAATATCCGTGAACTGATCACGGAAGGCACCGAGCTTTTGGTTCAGGTGGAAAAAGAAGAGCGTGGCAATAAAGGCGCTGCCCTGTCTACGTTTATTTCACTTGCTGGCCGTTACCTGGTTTTAATGCCAAACAACCCGAAAGGTGGTGGTATCAGCCGTCAAATTTCTGGTGCTGTGCGTGAAGAACTGAAAGAAATGCTGGCGACGCTTAACGTACCACGTGGCATGAGCGTGATTGTGCGTACTGCCGGCATCGGCCGTTCACAAGAAGAGCTGCAACTTGATCTGCAACATCTGCTTGACCTTTGGGCACAAATCCAGAAAACAGCAAGTTCTGGCCCATCTCCAATGTTGGTGCATCAGGAAGCGGGTGTGGTGACACGTGCCATTCGTGACTACCTGCGTGATGATGTTGCGGAAATTCTGATTGACTCTGAGCAAGCCTATAACGAAGCTTATAACTTCGTAAAAGCAGTGATGCCACGTCAACTCGACAAACTAAAAACCTATACCTTAAATGAGCCTTTATTTGCTCATTTCGCGATTGAAAGCCAGATTCAGACTGCCTATGAACGTGAAGTAAAACTGCCTTCTGGCGGTTCGATCGTCATCGATCAAACTGAAGCTTTGGTGTCGATCGATATCAACTCAGCAAAATCGACCCGCGGTAGCGATGTTGAAGATACTGCGCTGAACACCAATATTGAAGCTGCAGAAGAAATTGCGCGTCAATTGCGTTTACGCGATATCGGCGGCCTGGTGGTGATCGACTTTATCGACATGACCAAAGATCGCAACCAGCGTATGGTGGAAGCGAAACTTCGTGAAGCGACCCAGAGTGACCGTGCCCGTATTCAATTCGGTCAATTGTCACGTTTTGGCCTGATGGAAATGAGCCGTCAGCGTCTACGTCCTTCTCTTGAAGAAGCGACTGGCTATGTCTGCCCACGCTGTCATGGTACCGGCATGGTACGTGACTTGCGCTCACTTTCACTTTCAATCATGCGTAAAGTGGAAGAGATTGCACTGCGTGAACGTCAAGGTGAAGTTCAGGTCGAAGTTCCGGTCGAAATTGCTGCATTCATGTTGAATGAAAAGCGTCATACCCTAGTATATCTGGAACAAACCTCGAATGTACGTGTGACAGTATTGCCGCATCCGCATCTAGAAACACCGCACTATGAAATTACCTATAATGCCGAAGGCTTTGCCCCAACCAGCTATGAACGTACCGAAGCGACCCGTTCAAGTGAAAAAGAATTGGGCTATGAGTCTTCGGAATGGCATCTAGAAGAAGAGCAGCATGCGCAACACGCAGCACCAGCGCCTTCACAGCCGCAACAAAACAATGGCCGTAATAACAATAAACGCCGCAATCCACAAAACCAGCCGGCTCAACCGCAAGTGGCACAGCAAGCACCTGTACAGGCAGCAGCTCCAGTGGCTTCAAGCAGCCCATGTGCATGGTTAGAAAACCTGTTTGTACAAAAACAGGCAGCAACTGTTGATCCATCACGTACTGCCAATAATGCTGCAGCAGCGATTGAACAAATGATCAATGGCGGTGCGGTAAGTCGTGGCCAGTTCGGTCAGGTGGCTGCACCGGTTGCACAGCCAGCACCACAGCACGTAGCACAACCTGCTGCTGTATCAAGCAACAATAATGCTTACCTGGCACCATCGACTGTTGCACAAAAACAGGAACGTGATGCGGCAGAAAAACCGGCAGAGCGTGAAGAAAGGGCACCACGTCACAACAAGAAACCGCGCAACCCGAACCCGAAGCACAAAGAACCGCGCGAGCAGGTTCAGTCTGAAGCTCCTGCACCTCAGCAACATCAAGTGCATGAAGAAGTGGTTCAGGTGTCTCGTCAAGAACAACGCCATGAAGCACGTGAAAACAAGCGTCATTCTCGCCGTCAGCATCACAACGAGCCAGCGCAGCAAAATGATGTTCAGAACAATGAACAACAGCCACAACAGGCAATGCCGCGCCGTGACCGCCGCAACCAGCAACGTCCGGAACGCCCAAATCGCCACCGCGATCCAAGTGTTCTGAACGAACAAGCGCCTCAGGCAGCTCCTGCAGTTGTTGAAGCGCCGGCCGTCAATGACAAGCAGCTTCGTGTTGAATTGGTCGATGCACCCCGTACGGATGTGATGCCAACAGCAATGGTCGTAAATATTGACCAGGCAAAAAGCGAAATCGTGGCATTGAATGACAATGCTACAGTTGCAACGCCAGCAGTTGAAGTCACTGCACCGGCAGATGCGCCAGTTGAAGCGGCTGCAGCTGAAAATGTGGTTGAAGCCACCTTGACAGCTCCTGTGGAAGAAATTGTAGCGACTGAAGCAACGTCTGAAAAAACACGGGCCAGCAACGATCCGCGTCAGCGTCGTCGCCAGCAGCGTGCAGCACAGTCGCAACAACCTGCAGCTCAGCAGTTAACACCGTCACAAGTGCCAACTTTGGGCCAGTTCACCATTGGTAGCCTGATTCGTCATGTCTATGGTGAAGACTGCTCAGTGCTGATTGAACAGTTTGGTTTATTACCAACCTTCAACCGTGCTTTAGAAAAGTTCACGAAAGAGTACAACGCGAGTCTGGTGGCTGCCGCAGCACCTGCTGCTGCAGAGAAAAAACCGGTCACCCGTGATGTTGAAGTAACGGTAGCCAAGGTTGAAGCAGAGCCTGCTCCAGTCCTGGACCTGAACCCACCAAAACCGGTCTCAGACAAGCGTGTTGCCAACGATCCACGTGAGCGTCGCCGTTTGGCCAAACAGGCTGCGGAACAGGCTTTGCAACAAGCCAAACAGCAGGCAAAAGTAGAAGCCGCGCCGGCGGTTGAAACTGTGCCAGAACCTGTAGCAGTAGAAGCACCAGCTGAACCTGTTGAAGCAGCTGTAACTGAAGCACCTGTAGCATCGGAAGCAGTGGTTGAAACGACGGAAAATACTCAGCCGACGGAACCAGCAACTGAAACCGCAGCACCAGTAGAAGTGACCACTGAAGTTGCACCAGCTGAAGTTCAGGTCGAAGAAGCTGCTCCAGCTGAAGCAAGTGCTGAAACAGAAGCGCCTGTGGCAAAAAGCAAAGATGTGGCAGAAGCGACCGTAGAGGAAGCTGAAGCCAGCGAAGCGGAAAAAGCCGAGAAGCAAGCTGCTCGCCCGCGTCGTCCACGTGGCCGTCCACCGAAAAAAG
The DNA here is from genome assembly GCF_013418055.1 of Acinetobacter sp. YH12208. NCBI lineage: Bacteria > Pseudomonadati > Pseudomonadota > Gammaproteobacteria > Moraxellales > Moraxellaceae > Acinetobacter > Acinetobacter sp. YH12208. Next base: position 43,810 of record NZ_VPCT01000006.1, on the reverse strand, counting down.
CCAATACTGCAACTGAGTCATAATTTGCCCAATTGCAGTCACATAAAAAAACCTAGTCATTTCGATGACTAGGTTTTTTTTGCTAGATTTGGTCAAAATAGGTAGATTGCACTAGCTTTTTAACGTTAAAAGATGGATAGCTTGTCTACTGTATATAAATTAAACCTATCGGATACGAAAAACAAATAGGATTCTCATGACCCAAATGAAACCGCACGATCTTATTGGTATTGCAGATGTCGCTGCCAAAATCCCGGCCTTCTTAATCAAAGTGCCTAATTTGCTGACTGGGCTAAGACAGGCCTATTTACGTACTCCGAATACACCGGCCGGTCTGGGTCTGGCTTTTGAAAAAGCTTCACAGCGTAATCCGGAAGGTATCGCTTTGCGTTTTGAAGATCAAAGCTATAGTTATACCACTCTTAATGCCTGGGCCAACCAGATTGCACATTTCTATCTTTCCTTGGGTGCCAAAAAAGGTGATGTCGTGGCGCTGATGGTCGAGAACCGCCCTGAACTCATTGCCAGCGTGCTCGGTCTGGCCAAACTCGGTGTCACCATGGCACTGGTCAATACCTCACAAGTGGGTAAGGTGCTGACCCACAGTATCAACCTGGTCAAACCAATTGCGGTGATTGTCGGTGAAGAGTGCCGGAACGCGGTCAACGAGATTCGTGATGACCTCAATATTAGCAGTGATCGCCTGCATTGGTTTGCCGATCAAAATACTCAAGCCGATCCGGGTCAGGCGCCTGCGGGCTTTATCAATCTGGCTGAAAAAATCGATCTCTCCCCGAAATTCAATCCACCGACCACCCATTCGGTGCAAGGCAAAGATGGGCTGTTCTACATTTATACGTCGGGCACCACCGGCCTGCCTAAGGCAGTCATCTTTACCAACGGGCGCTGGACGCTGGCTTATGGCACCTATGGCCATGTGCTAAACCTGAAGAAAGATGATGTGATGTACTGCACCCTGCCGCTTTATCATGCCACAGGCATGGTGGTGTGCTGGTGTGGCGTGATTGCAGGTGCAGGAACGCTTGCGATTCGACGTAAATTCTCGACCTCCTCCTTCTGGAAAGATGTAAAGAAATTTGATGCATCTGCAATTGGCTATGTCGGTGAGTTGTGCCGCTATCTGATGGATGCCCCTCCCTCTGAACTGGAAAAAGACCATCGGGTCACCCGAATGATTGGAAATGGCATGCGCCCGAATATCTGGGACAAGTTCAAATCCCGTTTTGGGATTCAGGAAGTGCTGGAATTGTATGCGTCCAGTGAAGGCAATGTCGGTTTTAGCAATATTTTCAATTTTGACAATACCGTCGGTTTCTCCCCGACACCCTATGCCATTATTGCCTTTGATAAAGATAAAAATGAACCGGTTCGGGATAACAAGGGTCACTGCAAACGGGTGAAAAAAGGTGAAACAGGTTTACTGATTGGTAAAATTACCCGTCGCTCACCCTTTGATGGTTATACCGACCCGGAAAAAAACAAGTCCGTGATCATGCAGGATGTATTTGGCAAAGGTGATGCTTATTTCAATACGGGCGATCTGGTACGTAATATCGGCTTTCGTCATGCCCAGTTTGTCGACCGCTTAGGTGATACTTTCCGCTGGAAAGGTGAAAATGTTTCCACGACTGAAGTTGAAAACATGCTGACCGAGTATGACAAAATCGTTGAAGCGGTGGTGTATGGCGTTGAAATTCCAAATACCAATGGTCGTGCCGGGATGGCAGCGCTGACCTTAAAACCAGACATGCAACTGGATCAAGAAGACCTGCAACAGATGGTCAGCACCTTTAAACAGTGCTTGCCTGCTTATGCCGTTCCGGTGTTTTTACGTATCCAGCAGCAAGTCGAAACGACAGGCACCTTTAAATACCAGAAAAACAGGTTGAAAGAGCAAGCATTTGATCCGAATAAAACCGATGAACGCCTGTTGGTTCTCTTACCAGGTGCAACGGCCTATTCTGAGCTCACAGCAGAGATTTTTGCCAACATTCAGGCCTACCAATATCGCTTCTAAGTACTGAAGTTGCCTATTTTTTGTTTAGATAAAGCACAATTGTTCTATTTATAATCAAACATGGGCAACTTTGTTATTTTTTGCTTGCGCTGAAATGAGATCTTGCTACAATACGCTCCATCAAACAAAGTGGTGCTTTAAGCTATTTAGCTTGACTTGCACTATACATTCAAACCTAGTTTGAATGCCGGTTCAGGGCCGTTAGCTCAGTTGGTAGAGCAGTGGACTTTTAATCCATTGGTCCCGCGTTCGAGTCGCGGACGGCCCACCATTTCTTTGATATCCCTTGATGGGCCGTTAGCTCAGTTGGTAGAGCAGTGGACTTTTAATCCATTGGTCCCGCGTTCGAGTCGCGGACGGCCCACCATCATTCTAAAACATCAGTTTTAGAAATCTCAATCAAATTCATTTTGATTACCCAGAATGGGCCGTTAGCTCAGTTGGTAGAGCAGTGGACTTTTAATCCATTGGTCCCGCGTTCGAGTCGCGGACGGCCCACCATTCTTTACTTAGAATGTCTTCTGAAACATCCCCTACACTATTTTCATTTGCTTTCTATCAGCTGCTATTATATTTTCACGCTTGGATTTTAGGCTGATTTGTCTTCAAAACTTGTTTTGATTTTTAAACAGTTATAAATAGTTTTCTTTAATCTAATTCTAAAAAAAAGAGCAGCGCCGTTTCTTATCGCATTATTTTCTAATATCAAATGTGGTGTCTTTTACCAGCTCATAAGCTTTAGAGGGTGCAGGATAGCCGCGATCAAATAATTCACGATTGATTCTTTCCTTTTCACTATAGATTTTGTCCAGATTCATCACCAGATGGTTCGAATCCTTAATCGTATAATAAAAGCTCGCCCCTTCTTTACGACTCACCACCACCTCGGTACGCTCCGGATTGATAAACCAACGGTCTTTGCGATAGGTGATATTGCTGGCAGTGCTACTTTTGGCATTATCAATAAACACTTTGCCATACTGCAAAATGCTGCGATGCACCGTACCATCCGGCATTAAGGTCAAAATAAATTCTGCCTTACCCTCATTGCAGGGCGCAAAGTTACCATCACAGTCGATCTCGGTATAATAGCGGCCGATAAAATCTTTGGCATAATCTGGTACGACGGCCAGATTTGACTCGGTTTCTGCCCGAAGGGTAGCTTGCCCTGCTACCTGAGTTAAAGATTTTGCACTCACCGGCACGACATCAGGCTGTGCATTCGCAGCGGAAATTTTCACCCCCTCCTGTCCTGATTCTGCCTGAAGCTCCTGCTCAGGCTTGACTTGATGGCGATCACAAGCCTGTAGTATGCCCATCCCCCCCAACATTAGGCCGAATTTAAAAAAACTGCTTAATGTACAACTTGATACATCCAATTTCATTTTAAAGCATACCTAAATTAGGAAACACAGCACGTACAGAGCACATTGCAAGCCAATGAACTTTACACAAGAGTTCAATAGAATTTTCACTATGTTAGTGGCTCTTAGAGCTGGATTTAATCTTTATTAACATTACTTAACGAATTTATTTGCAATCAGCACTTTAAAAAATTTGATCCAACTCCATTTTTGAAGTATGGATCTGTTTTAGGATTCAACCCTATTTTTAATCAGGAGATTTTAATGGCCAATGTTGGTTTATATCGCTCTAACCGCTCAAACATGATTGCAGGTGTGATGGGTGGTATTGCTGAACGTTTTGGTTGGAACGCAAATTTATTACGCCTTATCTTTGTGGTGATTTCGGTCATGAGTGCTGCATTTCCGGGTATTCTGGTCTATCTGGTTCTGTGGTTAATCATGCCAAAAAAGCAGTACAGCATTGAACAGGACAAGGTTCAGCAAGTTCAGGACTATCAAAATCCTGTGCGCACCGTCAATCAGGATAAACGCTATTAATCTGCATCCTAATTTATAGCAAGATGTATTGAAGTGCTTCCTCCTTCACCCAGTCTAATGGGGTGAGATTTTGATGCCACGATAATTCCCCTAGATTATCGTGGCTTTTTTTTGCCTATATTTTTGTTATTTCTATGCTGTATGACAGCTTTTTACTTTATCTTTTAGCTCAATTAGCGATAAATTCAATATTCCAATGTTTGAAATGGATGTCAGATGACTCAGGCAGAATGGATGATGCTGTGGCTCTGTGCCGTAGCAGCCCTGCTGCATGGTTTAAGCGGCTTTGGCTTTCCCATGATGAGTACGGCTGTTCTGTCCAGCGCATATCCGCTTAGCATCGCGGTTACCCTTGTCATTCTGCCCTGTTTGCTGCTGAATCTGATCATGCTGAATGCCGATCCTGCACATAGTCTGTTGAATAGTATTGGCTATTATATAAAACGCTATTGGCCATTAATGCTTAGTAGCCTGATTGGCAGTGTACTCGGGGTCAAGCTGTTACTTTGGCTAAATGAGGCTTATTTAAAACTGTTATTGGGTCTGGTAATTGTATTTTATGTCTTGGACCAGTTACGGGCACGACCCTTACAAGTTAGTCCGCATATTTCCAGCATGCTCTGTTTTGGTTTACTGGCCGGCATTATTGGAGGTGCGACCAATGCTATGGCACCTTTTCTGATGATGTATCTGATGAGTTGCCAGCTCTCAAAGATAGATATTGTTATTATCAGTAATCTCAATTTTATTGCCGGTAAACTGATCCAGCTGATTTTACTATTTCCAATTCTGATCACACTGGAAACCCATCAACAGCATATTCTGATCGGGATCAGCTTATTCGCCCTTGCTGGTGTCTGGATCGGAGGCAAAATACGCCATCGTTTATCTCAGCAGCACTTCAAATGGATTGTCCTGGCTTTACTTTTTGGCTTGGGCCTGTATGCCCTCTGGCAAAGTGCTGGATTATTGCAACAATCTGGTTATAGTATCTTTAAATAGGGTATTTTTTAAACAAAGCAAAATTACAAATTCAAAGCTGATATAAAAAAATGACGTAAATAAAAACCTTGCAAGGAGAGCATATGACTCAGACCAATCTAGCTACCCCGACCAATACCATGCCCAAAGGACTGCTTAAAGGCTGGATCCTTATTTTTGTCGCAGCTATTGTGGCCTATGGCCTATATCTTTACCTGCCCTATGACCAGAATGCCAATAAAGGACTCGCCCTTTTAGCCTTTATCGGTATCTTATGGCTGACTGAAGCCATTCATATCACGATTACAGCTTTACTCGTCCCTGTGATGGCGGTATTGCTGGCCATGCCAATGGCCTCTGGTGAGGAGCTGGTTCCGATTACCACGCAAGCCGCTCTGGCCACTTTTGCCGATCCTGTCATTTTCCTGTTTTTTGGTGGTTTTGCGCTGGCAACGGCATTGCATATCCAGAAACTGGACCGGAAAATCGCCATGTGGATCATTTCCATGTCCAGAGGGCATCTGGGTATCTCTGTCATGGCAATTTTTGCCGTGACGGCGCTGCTGTCCATGTGGATTTCCAATACGGCCACTGCTGCCATGATGCTGCCTTTGGCTCTGGGTTTGCTTTCACATCTGGATGTCAGCAAGGACCATAAAACTTTTGTATTTATTCTGCTGGGCATTGCCTATTCAGCCAGTATTGGCGGACTGGGCACCATAGTCGGCTCACCTCCGAATGCCATTGCTGCCAAAGCTCTCGGCTATGATTTTGCCGACTGGATGAAAATCGGCTTGCCGATGATGTTCATTATTCTTCCCGCCATGCTGGTCAGTTTATATCTGGTACTACGTCCAAAACTGAATCATAAAGTACAATTTGTGACCGAAGATATTCCCTGGACCAGCACCCGTATAGCCACCATGATCCTCTTTCTCTGTACTGCAATTGCCTGGATTTTCAGTAAAAAATTCACCGAAATTTTTGGTATTTCACAACCGGATACCTGGATTGCAATTTCGGCTGCCTGTATGGTGGTGATTCTGGGTACCGCAAGCTGGAAACAGATTGCAGAAAATACCGACTGGGGGGTCTTGTACCTATTTGGTGGTGGTCTGACCTTGAGTGCCATTCTGAAGGATTCAGGCAGTTCGCTGGTACTGGGGCAAACTCTGGCCAATGCCTTTGGTGATGCCTCCCCGCTGATGATTATTTTTGTAGTCGCCACTTTTATTATCTTCCTGACTGAATTTACCAGTAATACCGCTTCGGCTGCCCTGCTGGTACCAGTATTTGCCGCGATTGCGGATCAGATGGGCATGCCCAAAGAAATTCTGGTGATTGTCATTGGTATTGGTGCCTCATGTGCCTTTATGCTGCCGGTTGCTACCCCGCCAAATGCGATTGTTTTTGGAACCGGTCATATCCAGCAAAGCGAAATGATGAAAGTCGGTTTTGTACTGAATATCATGTGTATCTTTATTATTTCACTGTTTATTTACTGGTTCTTCCTCTAAACCAAGTCCAATAAAAAAGCACGTTTTGGCGTGCTTTTTTATTGGCAAGTATCGCTGCTTTTTAAGCAAAATCCTTGCTCAAAGCAGATGCATTAAACTCAGATAATTTCTCTAAAATCATCTTATTCAGTTCTGCTTTTGATCTTAAGTTGATTGAGTTCCTGATTCAGTGCAGCAATGATATCGGCACGACTGATAATTCCCACCAGCTGTTGTTGACTGACCACCGGAATATAATTAAAAGAACGTTCAACAAAATAAGGCACCAGATCCTGAATCGGCTGGGTCGGCTGCACCGTGACGACTTTTAAGCTCATAATATGCCTGACCTGATCTTCCCAACTGCTGCGAATATCCGAAGCACGCTTAAACCATTCCACCACGTCATACATGGCCAAAGTGCCGACCAGTTTTTCTTCTGCATTGACCACGGGCAGGCTCATCAGGTTCATCTGTTTAAACTTGTCCAGCGCATGATGAATATTGTCATTTTCATGCAGCGTGACCACATCTTTGGTCATAATATCCTGACAAGTAAATTCATGCACCGCCCGCGCATTGGCAATATCCTGTGCTTCCAGAATAATCTTTTGCAGGTCATATTCACTGATATCCAGCAATTCTGTTTGCTGGTCTAGCACGTCCTGAATATCCTGCGGCTGAATGGTAACTTTCTGGGTCGGGGTTGGATCTTTAGAACGGGTATTCAGTTGCGCCTGCTGCGGATAGCTCTTGCCAATCATGCGGTTAAATACAATGGCGATGATCATCAGCAGCAGTGAATTTAAGAGCACCGGATAAAACACAAAGGCATAGCCCAGATCATGTACCGCATTTCCGCCCAAGACCGCAGTAATCGCGACCGCACCACTCGGGGGATGCAAGGAATCTGTGGTCATCATCAGCATAATCGACAGAGCGACGGCGACACTAAAAGCTTCAGTCGGATTGGCCATGAATAATGCGCAGGTTACGCCGACCACAGCCGCAATGGTATTCCCCACCATAATATTCCAGGGCTGTGCCAGAGGACTGGCCGGCACTGCAAACAGCAACACCGAAGACGCCCCCATCGGTGCAATATACCAGGCCTTAAAATCACCCAGAATCCACAAACTCAGCAATGAGGATACGGCCAAGCCGATCAGGGCACCGATGCCGCATAACAGACGGTCTTTGAGCGGAAGGACTTTGAAGTTTGGTTTTAAGGTATTGAGCCAGTCTAGATTTGAGTGAAACACAGTCTACCTGATTTACTTTTTATCGATTTTCCGCATTATAGAACCAAGCAGCCTTAAAGGTATATTTGTTTTATATCTTTTAATGCTGCAGGTATGCCTACTTTTTAGAAAAAAAATGTCGGCATGATTGCTCATCATCAAAATGGTTTTGAAGGGCTGAGGCTTTATACTTCATGCATATTCCAACAACATCGTGACTTACAATGAAGCTGATAAAACTGTTTAAAATCATGTTATTTTGCAGTAATTTCAGTGGGCTTTGATAGCGGATTTTCATCTGATTCAGATCGAATAATCGGCTCGATTTTAATCAGCTCGACCTCACCATAGAAGGTCGAAAATGCCACATCTCCGGCATCGATGCCAGTGCCAATCCGAATTAAATTTTCTACAGGCGCCAAACGGGTCGGATCAAACAGTACCCACCCACCCTCTAAATAAGCTTCAAAAATGGCGTGAAAATCGGGTAAAAACTTTTCGATTTCGACATAACCGACCACCATGCGTGCTGGAATGCCTAAAGCACGACACAGCGCAATACCTAAATGAGCAAAGTCACGACAGACGCCCGCCCGATGGATGAGCACATCTGTTGCAGTACTAAACTGATCCGTGCTGCCAGAAACATAAAATATATTGTTATAAATCCATTGTTCAATCGCTTTGACCCGCGCATAACCCGGCGTCATCCAGCCAAAGGACCGATTGGCCATTTCTGCAAATAAATCCGAATTACAGTAACGGCTGGCCAGCAAATAAGGCAGCACCGCATCAGGCAAATTCGGAATCAGCACTTCATTCAGATTATGCTGCGCATCTGGATTGATCACCGGATGACGTTCAACTGTCGCGTTATAATGCACTTCAAAGACATCACAAGGTTGGACATGCAGACGTATATAACGATTTTGATGATTTAAATCCTGGAATTCACGCCATACGACAGGCATATTAAATGTCAGTTGTTGTTCAAGAATAGTTTGATCGGAATGATGTGCCGCCTGAATCAGAAAAACAAATTCTGTGGTCTGGACAACCTTATATTTTAAATGACATTGAATTTGATAAGTGGTCATGAATTTCCTTATTTTTAAGCATTATTATATTGTGTGAATATTAAACTAATTTTAGGATGCTAATCGTATAAGATCAGTTGAGCTTTATAATGCTCCGGTTAATCGGATGCCATATATCTGATTTATTCTTGATTTTTAAGTTAGCCTCAATCGGCCAGTAAAGCTGAAATCACGACAGATGCATAGATGACTCTTCTTGTTTAAAGGTATTCTGGATTTTTTCAAAAAAGGTTCCACACATTAACCCTTTGCCACTCCCCTGCAAAGTCCTTATAATTGAGCACAATTTTTCTCTAATTTTAAGTGGATGACCATGAGTCGCGCCATATCGCATATTGATACCTTCCAAGGCTTAATTCTTGCCTTACAAACTTACTGGGCGGAGCAAGGCTGTGTAATTTTACAGCCTTACGACATGGAAATGGGCGCAGGAACATTCCATACAGCGACTTTCCTTCGTGCTTTAGGGCCTGAAACCTGGAACGCAGCCTACGTTCAGCCGTCACGTCGTCCGAAAGATGGCCGTTATGGCGAAAACCCCAACCGTCTGCAACATTATTACCAATTCCAGGTGGTACTGAAGCCAAACCCGGACAACATCCAACAGCTCTACCTTGACTCGCTTAAAGCGATTGGGATCGACCCACTGGTACACGACATTCGTTTTGTCGAAGACAACTGGGAATCGCCAACCCTCGGCGCTTGGGGTCTAGGCTGGGAAGTCTGGCTCAACGGTATGGAAGTGACTCAGTTTACTTATTTCCAGCAAGTGGGCGGTGTTGAATGCTACCCAGTGACAGGCGAAATCACCTACGGTCTTGAGCGTCTTGCCATGTACTTGCAAGGTGTAGACTCGGTTTACGATTTAGTTTGGACCAAAGGTCAGTTCGGTACTGTGACCTATGGCGATGTGTTCCATCAAAATGAAGTTGAGCAGTCAACTTATAACTTTGAATATGCAAACGTTGAAAAAATGTTTGAGCTGTTCGATTTCTACGAAGCTGAAGCAACGCGTTTAATCGAAGCTGAACTGCCATTGCCTGCTTATGAGCAAGTGATTAAAGCATCACACTGCTTTAACTTATTAGATGCGCGTGGCGCGATTTCGGTGACTGAACGTCAACGTTATATTTTACGTGTGCGTACTTTGGCACGTGCCATTGCAAATAGCTATGTAGCAGCGCGTGCGAAATTGGGCTTCCCGATGGCTGAACCTGAGCTTCGTGATGAAGTTTTAGCGCAGTTAAAAGCACAAGTTGAAGCGGAAGCAAAAGTTGAATCTAAGGAGAGCAAATAATGTCTAAACATACCGTTTTGTTCGAATTAGGCTGTGAAGAACTTCCACCGAAAAGCCTTAAAAAATTACGTGATGCATTGCAAGCAGAAACCGTAAAAGGCTTAAAAGATGCTGGTCTTGCTTTTGATTCTATCGAAGCCTATGCAGCACCACGTCGTTTAGCATTAAAAATTACCAATGTTGATGGCGCGCAAGCTGACACGCAAAAACGTTTCGACGGCCCTGCAAAGCAAGCAGCCTTTGATGCGGAAGGCAACCCAACCAAAGCGCTTGAAGGCTTTATGCGTGGTCAAGGCATCACGGTTGATCAAGTATCGACTTTCCAAGCCGGTAAAGTTGAAAAAGTGTGCTACCTAAAAGATGTCAAAGGCCAAAGCCTTGATGCACTTTTACCACAAATTTTACAAAATGCATTAGACAACCTGCCAATTGCAAAACGCATGCGTTCTGCGGCGAGCCGTACTGAATTTGTACGTCCTGTGAAATGGGTGGTATTGCTTAAAGACAACGACATTGTTGATGCAACCATTCAAGATCACAAAGCAGCTAACGTGACTTTCGGTCATCGTTTCCATGCACCTGAAGCAATCACTTTAACGCATGCTGACGAATACTTAGCGAAATTAAAAGCAGCGCATGTTGTGGCTTCTTTTGAAGAACGTCAAGCCATTATCGACCAACAAGTGAAAGCGTTGGCTGATGAAGTCAATGCCATTGCAATTGTACCAAGTGACCTTCGTGACGAAGTAACAGCATTGGTTGAATGGCCTGTTGCGCTTCGTGCCAGCTTTGAAGAACGCTTCCTTGCTGTTCCGCAAGAAGCATTAATTACCACCATGCAGGACAACCAAAAGTACTTCTGTTTAGTGAATGCTGACAATAAACTGCAACCGTACTTCATTACGGTGTCGAACATTGAGTCGAAAGACCCAACACAAATTATTGAAGGTAACGAGAAAGTGGTTCGTCCACGTTTGTCGGATGCTGAATTCTTCTTCCTGCAAGATCAAAAGCAACCGCTTGCATCGCGTAAAGAGAAATTGGCGAACATGGTGTTCCAAGCAGAATTGGGCACGCTTTGGAACAAGTCTGAACGTATTGCAAAATTGGCTGTGGCTTTAGCGCCAATTACAGGTGCAAATGCTGCCGATGCTGAAAAAGCAGCGCTTCTTGCAAAATGTGATTTAACCTCTGAACTTGTGGGTGAGTTCCCTGAACTTCAAGGGATCGCGGGGACTTACTACGCACGTCTTGAAGGCGAAAATGATGAAGTTGCTGAGTCTTTAGGCGAGCAGTATTTACCTAAATTCGCGGGTGACGTTTTACCGAAAACCAAAACAGGTACAACCATTGCCCTTGCGGATCGTTTAGATACTTTGACGGGTATTTTTGGTATTGGTCAAGCGCCTACAGGCTCTAAAGACCCGTTTGCACTGCGTCGTTCTGCGATTGGTATTTTACGTCTAGTCACTGAAAATGAACTTGATGTATCAATTGAAGATTTGATCAAACTTGCTTTAGCTGCTTATGGCGATGTATTGAAAGATCACGACAAGACTTTAAATGATGCTGTTGCATTCTTAGAAGGTCGTTACCGTGCCAAATACGAAGATCAAGGCGTTGCAGTTGATGTGATTCAAGCAGTTCAAGCGTTATCGCCTAAATCACCGCTTGATTTTGACAAGCGTGTCAATGCGGTCAATCACTTCCGTGCCTTGCCTGAAGCTGCTGCCCTTGCTGCTGCCAACAAGCGTGTTGCCAATATTCTTGCAAAAGAAGCTGCACCTGAAGGTGAAATTGTTGAAGCAAGCCTGGTTGAAGATGCTGAGAAAGCATTGTTCGCTGAACTTGCGAAAATCACACCTGTGGTTGAGCCGTTATTTGCTGCCAAAGACTACACTGCTGCACTTTCAGCTTTAGCTGCACTTCGTGCGCCAGTCGATGCGTTCTTTGACGGTGTAATGGTGATGGCTGATGATGCAGACCTTAAAGCAAACCGTTTACGTATGCTTGCTCAGCTGCGTGATTTGTTTACGAAAGTCGCTGATATTTCAGTGTTACAGCACTAAGTTCCGATTTAATAAAAAACCCGCTTTAAAGCGGGTTTTTTATTTCATACTTTTCATCAATTTCAGCCATTAAGCTTTTGAAATAGTCATTTTTTTCATTAAGATAAAAATTATATATTCGTCCAGCTCGTTCATCATTGCTCCGCATTGCTTTTCTCATTAACTCGATTGCAACTAGATAATCTTCAATTTCATTAAACCAATATTCACCATGTAATAATCGATTTTCTAAAGATTGTTTTAACGCTAAATATTCTCTCTGGATATTATCTAAAGCTGTATAAGCAAATAGTTTATTCTGCTCATCATAAATACTATGAATTTTTTCAAACCAATAAGAAATTGGCAACAAGCCAACTAATTTTTCATTTTCAAATTTCTTTTTAACTTCATTTTCCATAATAATTATTTCTTTATTCAGTCTTCTCAAGAGAACAATTGCTTCTTGAGTAACTCATAAATAGAAATTTCTTCATAAACTGTATCTTCTTTCTTTTTAGAATATCTCAACAAGTCAAAACCAGATTTATTAATTGTGATACGAGAAATAAAATTATTAAATTCATCCTTATCTTTTTCGCTTCTTCCTCCTTCATTATTTAGGATTGTGTGCCCAATCGAAGCATTCCGAACCTTACGGATCTTTTTCAACTCACTATTTGCTTCCCATTGAACTTTGAATACTTCATATAGATGCTTCAAGCTATCTTGTTGAAGAATGAAACATTGTAAAATTCCATAGCAATGAATGTATTTAAGCCCTGTTTCTTTAGGAAACTCCGTTTGCAGATAATCCTTAAAGGCTAAGGATGTGTCTCCTAACACATCTAAAGCACTGCATAGCATCCACCATCTGTGCTTATCATTTAATAATTGGTAATGAAGAACTCCACAATTAATATAATTACGCAGCTGATTTTCTAAATTTTCTATTTGATCTAAAGAGTCTAGTAGATGATCCATACTTATATCTATACGGGTAGAGTATTCTTTAAAATTAGTTTTCAAATCATAGGCAATTTCATCTGAATTGCCTATACTCAACCTAACAACACTCAACAAGAAAGAATCATATGAAATTTAAAGCTCTTATTTTGACGGGTCTTGCGAGTATCGCAGTTACAGCTTGTACATCTGCACCAAAAATCCCGCAGCTTGAAGTTGGCGTCTTACAGGAAGTACAAAACCTCGAAGTATCTCCAGAAACCACCAACAACAAGGCAAAACTGACCAAGTTCCTCGACAAATGCGTGATTGAATTTACCGGCGATCTTGGCAATAACCGTGTCGTTGAACAATGGTCATTTAAAGGCCTTACCCTGATGGATGCAGGTTCAGCAACTTTCCAGCGCGACGGCACCAGCACTGCACAAAAGTTTGATCTACATGCCAAAAATGTACAAAAAAACTTTATTTCACTCCGCCATCACTTTGCCAAAGATGCATTAACTCAATGTGACTAAGCATCCTGCCCTGTTTTTATTCAGAAAATGGGGCAATTCTTTATCTAAAATAAATAAAAACCGGTTTCATATCTCACCGCGCCGTCTTTCATTACAAAAAAGCTAAATTGTACTTCTTGGAAGTGCTCGCGAATCCATCAGATCTTCATTGTTTTCGTGAAATTATCCGCTACACTCAAAATCAAACAAAAGATCGCTATTTGACTACTTCGAGGTCGATCACATTATGATGATGAAAAAAGCTATTATTCTCGGCACTGCATTTTTAATCTGCATTCCGGTATTGACACAAGCTGCAACCGAATCAGAAGCACAAACCAGCAAACCTATTGCGCCATATGGCACCAATCCAAATCTTTTGCATGTCTTTGCCTATAAAGCTCAGGAAGGCGTCATCAATACCGCAGAAAAAGTCGGTGAAGTGACTGAAAAAGGCATTGCCAAAGTCAAACCAGGTGTAGATCGTGCTTGGGGAAATACCAAGGCAGCGGCTTCAGAAACCGCACAAAAAGTCGATCAGGGAGCTACGCAAGCAGCCCAACAAACCAATCAGAAAATCCAGCAAACCAAAGAAGTCTGGCGTGGCAATTCACAGCAGGCACCTATCGTGCAGCAGCCTTTAAGTGAATCTTCTACGCCTCGGCAAACCACGACACCACAGATGCAGCCTCAATCCGGTTCCGGTACTGCTACCAGTTATGCGGTGACTGATCTGTAAAAAAAGCCCATCATGGGCTTTTTTATATTTTCTAGCAGAAAAGATTCACTTCGACAGAATGATCAAAATCAATTCACCTGTCGAATTGGCTGGCCATTTTTAAAAGCCTGAACATTTTCTATCATCTGGTTCACAATGCGCTGCCGTGCATCAACACTGCCCCATGCATTATGCGGCGTCACAATCAGGTTTGGAATTGTTGCATCAAGTAAGATATTGCCTTCTTTGGGTGGCTCAACCGTTAAAACATCGGTCGCTGCACCGGCAATCTGACCTTCACGCAGCGCCTGCGCCAAGGCTGCTTCATCGACAATTCCGCCACGCGCACAGTTAATTAAAAATGCGCTTGGCTTCATGGCTTCGAGTTCAGCATGACTGATCAAATGTCGGGTGTCTTCAGTGAGTGGACAATGCAAACTGAGAAAATCAACTTGAGCAAGCAACTCGGCAAATGCTACACGGGATGCATCTGCTGGACGGTTTGGCAGCGCAGCAATGAGAACTTTCATGCCAAAAGCTTCAGCCAGTTTCGCCACCGCATGGCCCAGTTCACCATAACCGACAATGCCCAGTGTTTTTCCGGACAGCTCGACAATTGGCGCATCCAGCAAACAAAACTGGCTGGCTTTTTGCCACTGGCCTTGTTGTAACGCACGTTGATAAGACAGAAATGAAGTGGCCAGATTGAGCATTAACATTAAGGTATGTTGTGCAACCGCAGACGTTCCATAGGCCTGACAGTTACAGACCACAATGCCGTGTGTTTTGGCTGCTGCCAGATCGACATTATTGCTGCCGGTCGCAGAAATCAGGATCAGTTTCAGTTCAGGACAGTGCTGAATGGTCGCAGCATCAATCAGCACTTTATTGCTAATAATGACTTCAACCTCGGCCACACGGGAAGCAATCTCGGCCCCCGAAGTCGTTGGATACAACACAAGCGGATCAAAGGCTGCATGCAGTGCCTGAAAGTCCAAATCCTGTTGGTCTAGAGAAGCATAGTCTAAATAAACGGCTTTCATGGCTGTTCCCTCAATCCTGTTGAACCATTGATCTTTATCATTTAAAACAAGTCATTGAGGCTTTTCAAGCAGTTTCCGCTCTGCCAATCTTAATCCAGCGGTTTATCGAGATGATTGCGCAATGAACGCCGGATTTTATAGATCACATACACCGCCAGAATGATCATGAAAATAATCGATGCACTCATCATAATCACGGCTGGATGTACACTTTCTGCATGTGCCAGATTGGGCAGCGCTAAACCGACCATGAAACAGACTTGTATCATCTGGGCAGATTGCATCATATAGAGCCCCCCTGGTTCGTTTCAACTATCGGGAGCAGTACGGGTGGATATTATTTGTACCGCCTATCTCTATATTATGCCTAGCCAATCACATGTCAAGTAATTGTTTTTTATTAAAAAATAAAGCTAGTTTATTTCATTGTGCGTCACAAACTGCGTATTTTTGTCACTTTCATCGATAAAGGCCGCAGCGCCATACTCATTGGTACTTAAATTCAAGTGCTTATAGCTGAACATATAATAATCGCTATAACGTTTCATGAGAATCGGGTGCATGCCCAGACTGAGTTCATCCTGCTCCTTGATCAGTTTCATGACATGCCGGTCATTCATCACCACCAGATAACGCTCATCATTCAAGCTGATGCTCAATAGGCCATTGCCTTTGGCATAAATCGGAATCAGGAATTTATGGTTCAGGGCAATCGCGCCTTCTGCATAACTTTCGATTTTATGACTGATGACATTAAATACCAGACCATGTCCATATTGATCCAGAAGCAACTGACGATTTTCCTGCGGCAAATTGACATGAATGCCGAGCTTGAGCAGGTCATGCTGATCGACCTGTTTATTTTGCAATAATTCTCTTAAGATCACCTGTTTCTGGCTGGCATCAAAAAACTGATTATCCAGTTGCAGATCATTATTTTTCAGGATACGCCCCAAGGCCATACGATGGCGTGGCAAAACATTTTCAATGACTTTGCGATAATAGAACTTGCTGTTTTTCTTGACCCGACGCATTTTCTGGTAAAAATAACTCGGTTCGTAATCATGTACCAAAAAGTCATACAGCAATTCGGAACTGGCCAGAACGGCAATGGCATCATGTCCGGTAAATGGCAAATGCAGCACATGATGCTGCGGAATCAGGGCCTGTAATTTCAGATAATGCGCACGGTCTTCGGCACAATACGGATCATAAACAATAATATATTCGCACGTGCTATCGATATCTTCGGCTTCAACCCGCATTCCTGCATTCAGCTCTGGTTGATAGAACATATTGTAGCGGGCATCGTGTACATCATCCGGATTGATCGAATATTGCGGCACCATCGCCACCACGCGCTGCACGCCTAAGGCGCGGGAATACTTGATCGCGGCATAGCCACCCATCGAGCCGCCATAGGCAACCCGCTGCTGAAACGGCGCAATCAGTTCAGCCACTGCCTCTAACATGTTCCACATGGAACCTTGCGGGAACCAGGATTTGTGCTTGGGCATAATACCCAGAACATTGAATTCAAATTTCTGTAGCGACTTTTCTGCATTGATGTTGAGGCCCTTGGCACGGGTAATCAAATCGCCAAATGAAAAAATCAATTCTGAAGATGACCCCGGCATAAAAATCGCGCGTATATGCTCATCTTCAAAAACAATCTGCTTGTCCATAACTTTCCCGTGCTGGTAAATCGAACCCTTCCACAACAATTCAATCAATGAATGCTGTCAAAAAAGTGAATATGCTATTTTATATCGATCAAAAAGATTAAAAAGCGCAAAATATGACACAATCATTACATCCGGCAGCAAAACGGGGTTTTAGTGCATCTGCCGAGCTGTATCAGCAAGTGCGTCCCGATTATCCGGCAGAGATCAGTCAGTGGCTGGCCGATACTTTGACTTTGCCTGTCGATGCGCGTCTTTTGGATTTGGGCAGTGGAACCGGCAAGTTTATTCCCTATTTACGCCCGCTCAGTAAAAACATCATCGCTGTCGATCCGGTTACCGAAATGCTGGCACAATTAAAACTGGCCCATCCGGACATTGAGGCTATTGAAGGCCTGAGCCATCAACTCCCCTTGCCTGATCATAGCCTGAATGCGGTATTTTGTGCACAGTCATTTCACTGGTTTGCGAATGCAGAGACCTTACAGGAACTCAACCGAGTCCTCAAACCCGATGCTTATCTGGTTCTGGTCTGGAATCAGCGGGATACCCGGGTAGACTGGGTTCAGGCACTGGCAGATTGTATCGCCCCCTTAGAAGGTGATACCCCGCGTTATCATAGCGGAGCGTGGCGCAAGGTGTTTGAACAACAAACCCTGTTTCAGCCCTATGCAGAAACCAGCATGACCCGGCAACACCATGGCAGTGTGGAGCAGGTGGTATCAAAACGGCTACTCTCGACCAGCTTTATTGCAGCCATGCCGGCATCTCGGCAAGCACAGCTCAAACAACAGCTTGAACAGATTATCTGGGACTATACAGCCAAAGGTATAGAGGAAATGATTGATTTTCCTTATATTACCCATATATACGTATTTAAAAAAACTAATTAAAAACAGGAGTCAATCATGCATAAAATATCAGGAATGACACGCACTGCCCTGTTTGCAGCAGTCATGCTGCTCATGGCATGTGACCAGAAAACATCGGAAAGTACCGAACCGGCTGCAGACAGTACGGCTTCAGATCAGGTGATGCAGGAACTGAAAACCGAGCCGCTGAAAGACTTTCCCAAAACCACTGATGATCCACATGATATTGCAGTACTGACCGATTATGAGCAACGTTTTCAGGAAATGAGTGCGGAGCTGGAAAAAGAATTAAACAGCATGCGTGATGAAGATAGCTTGAGTCCGGAGTTTATTCAGCAACGCCAGCGCGATCATGTACAGTCAGCCCTGAATATGCTGAAGGATTTAGAACTGAAAACCGAACAGGGCCGTTATATTCAGGGCATGATGTATCAATATTGGCAACATCAGGACAAATTGGTAAATAGTCCTGAGACTCAAACCAAAACAGTGAATGAGGCCAGTGAAAGTGTCAAAGGTTTAGGGAAATATCTGCATGCGCAAGAGCAACTAGAACGCTGGCGTTCGCAATATCCGGATCTGAATGCCAACACAGCATCTGCCCGCCCAGCCAGTTAATTCCATGGAGCTCATTGCTTGCACCCAGCTTGACTAAAATACACAGCGAACATCTAAGCTCAACGGGTGCATACAGGCACCGTGGATAAGCATGATACTGTCCAGGCTTGGTCTGCATTTCAGAATAAGGGCTTTTTCTCCCTCAGCATAAAATGACTTAGCTGGCCTTTAGGAACTGATGCACCCCTTGACCTGCCGCCCGGCCTGTAGCAAAACAGGCTGTCAGCAGATAACCTCCAGTCGGTGCATCCCAGTCCAGCATTTCCCCACAAAGAAATACATACGGATTGGATTTAAGTTGGAGCTGTTCCGACAGCACTTCACGCTTGACCCCACCTGCACAGCTAATCGCTTCTTCAATCGGACGAAAGCCTGTAAGTGGAATGGTCAAATGTTTCATCTGCTTGGCTAATTCAGCAGCATCTTGCCACCAAGTCTTGGCCACCAGTTCACGCACCAAAGCCGCTTTGGCACCATCCAATCCGGCTTTACGCCAAACATTGCTTAAAGACTGCTTCTTAGTCGGCTGTAATTTTTTCGCCAATTGCCCCACACTTTGGTCAGGAAATAAATCCAGACTCAGTTGCATTTGCTGACCTTGTTTTAGCTGTTCGCGTAAACCTCTTCCCTGCTTATAAATCAAACCACTTTCAAGCCCATAATGACTGATCACAATGTCACCCGTGGTTTTTTCACCTTGCCCGACCCAGGCTTCTACACGTTTTAAAGGCTGACCAAAGACTGGCTGCATGAACTTGGACCATGGATATTCCACCCCGGCATTACTGGCCTGAAAAACTTCAATCTCATCGGGTTTTAACCAGGCTTGCCATGCGCCGTCACTGCCCAGTTCTGACCAGGATATTGCGCCACAGGCCAAAATAATCGCATCAAATTTTTCAGTGCGAAGTTCATTATTTTTTAGATCGTGCAGCTCAAGCTGTTGTTGATGCAGGCGGCTGACTTTATGCCGGTAATGAAACTGGATGCCATGACTGGCCAAGCGCTTGAGCCAGGCACGCAGCAAGGGAGCAGCTTTCATCTCTGTGGGAAATACCCGACCGGATGAACCAATATAAGGCTCAATGCCTAGTTCCTGCATCCAGTTTTGAATCCAGACAGCATCCCACTGTTTGACCCATGGCGACAACCAGTCCACCTGATCATAACGCTGCACAAATTGCTCAACCGGTTCCGCATGAGAGATATTCAGGCCGGTTTTGCCTGCCATCAAAAATTTACGTGCAGCAGACGGTTTTTGCTCATAGACGTGCAGCTCATAATCAAACTGACTAAGGACTTCTGCGGCCATTAACCCGGCAGGGCCAGCGCCAACAATGGCAATACGTTTGCTCATCTGATTATTCCGCGATGCTAGCATTCTGCCCTTGCAAAGGCTGGAAATCATCAAACCGTGTCACATAAGCTTCAGGTTTAGTAATAATAAGTTGCTGACACAATTCCCCACGTTCCAGATATTTAATTTCAAAATGAGTGCGTGCTGAATCCTGGGCAATGACTTCTTTAATAAAAGGTAATTTCCACAGTTGTTCCGCCTGCTGTTCTGCTTCTTCGATATAAGCAGGAATATTACTGGCCAGTGTAATGGTTCCACCCGTCTTTAAACGGGAAAGTAAAAACTCAAAAAATGGCATATTGACCCAGCGCTGCGCCGGATTATGCGGTTCAGGATTTGGATACAAAATAAAGAATTGTTCTACCTGCTCTGGATACAATGCATGCACGATCCACGGCAAAGCATCGGCATGAACGGTCTGTAAATTGGCCTGACCTTCAATCCCGTGCTGTTTTTGCATGGCCAGGAATTTTTCGCGGGTACGTTCAATCGCAATCAGTTGAGTATCGGGGTGGGTCTTGGTAAATAACAAAGCATGTTTGCCTTTACCCGCCCCGACTTCGATGCAGACCGCTTCAGGACTGATGCTTTGAAAATCACGGGGTGCATGCATACGCTGTGCTTGAAATTGACGAATCGGCATAATCAGATCAAACTAATAAAAACCGCATAAGTCTACCAAGTGCGGCTATATTTGCCTAATCGAAGCTTTATTTTTCTTTGGAGTTGATCTCATGCCCACTACTTTAAACTGTCCGCGCTGTGGCAAACTGACGACTTGGGAAGAGAATGATTTCCGTCCTTTCTGTTCAGAACGCTGCAAGATGATTGACCTGGGCGCATGGGCCAATGAAGAATATAGCTTGCCCACTCAAGATGCACCGCAGGCGGACACTTCTGAGGATTAGAAGTTCTGTACAGTAAAAAAACATTTCTGAACTGAAGACTATGTAGAAAATTAGCCAAAAATCACATAAAGTTTATAAAATCACCCTGAAAAGCCAACACGACTTAACACCATTCATCGTGCCTTAGCATTATTGTTCTACTTTAAATCTTCACATTATTTTTAGAGCAATAATATGAGCTATATTATTTTAAAAGTCATATTAGTTGGGGTGGGTCTACTGGCACTTCTCTCTCTGGGAGTCGGTATTTTCCAACAAGATAGCTTGTTTATTGTACTGGGTGTGCTTTTTGCTTTTATGGCATGGCTAATTCACATGCAAACTCGTCAATTTAGCAGTGATCCATTTTCAAAATAAAAGACCAAGGATACTTGGTCTTTGATTCACGTCGATATTTAACCCGCTTTGCCTGCAATAAAGGGATTATGCTGCTTTTCAAAACCAATGGTGCTGATCGGTCCATGTCCTGAAATAAACTGGGTTTCATCCGGCAGGCTAAAACATTCACGCTGAATTGAATCCAAGAGCTGCTGATGATCGCCACGCGGGAAATCCGTACGGCCAATCGAGCCTTTAAACAGCACATCGCCCGTCCATAACAGGGCATGATTGCTATTATAAAACATCACATGGCCCGGGGTATGCCCTGGCGCGAAACGCACTTCAAATTCTTCATTACCGAGCTTCAGTATTTCCCCCCCTTCCAGCCATTGTGTCACTTCAACTTTTTCTGGAATAGGAAAACCATAACGCGCTGAAACCTCCTGAATCATGTCCAGCCAGAAAGCATCTTCCTTATGTGGCCCAATTACTGGTACATTCCAGGCCTTTTTCAAGGCGCCTACTGCACCTGCATGATCCAGATGTCCATGGGTCAGCCATAAAGCTTTCACGGTTAAGCCCAGAGCTTCGACCTCAGCTTTGAGTTTTTCAGCTTCGCCCCCTGCATCAATCAAAATGGCTTCTTTCGTGTCCGTATCCCAAATGATCGAACAGTTTTGCTGAAAAGCAGTAACCGGAACAATTTTGACTTGTAACATAGAGCAAAAAACCTCGGAAAAATTAATGAGCAAGCGTTTGTGTCAATGCATCCAGATTAGCCTGTAGCAAACTGTTCAGCAATCGCAAATGATCTTCACGGCTATTTAAAGCAGGAATATAACGATAACTGCCTCCCCCCAGAGATTTAAAAGTTTCGGCATTTTCTATGGCCAGTTCCTCAAGCGTTTCCAGACAGTCAGCCGAGAATGCCGGGCTCATCACCTGCACGGATTTCACCCCCTGTTTGGCCCAGTCTTCCAGCAAAACATCGGTATAGGGCTTAATCCATTCCTGTTTGCCAAAGCGTGACTGAAAGCTAATCGCATATTGCTCTGCACTCAGCCCTAACGCCTGTGCAACCAGTTGTCCGGTAATACGACAACGATCGGCATAAGGATCGCCTTTGTCGGCATAAGGCTGCGGAATACCATGAAAAGACATTAACAGTTTTTCCGGCTGACCATGCACTGCCTGATAGTCACGCACGCTTTGCGCCAGAGCCTGAATAAATAAAGGATGTTGATAATAATCCCGAATGATGCTCAAACCAGGCAAATTGCGTTGCTTCACCACCCATTTTGCCAGGGCATCATAGAGAGGTGCAGTCGAAGTAGCAGAATATTGGGGAAATAGTGGAAATAAGATCACATGGTCCTGCGGCTGTTCAGACACTCTGGCCAAAACCTGCTGAATATTCGGATTGCCATAAGTCATTGCTGGCACCACATTCAACTCAAACTGCGGATAGAGCTGGGTCAAATGGGTTTTGACTGTATTGACCTGCTGCAACAGGATTTCACGCATCGGTGAATCCTCTCCCCAGACCTGTGCATAGGCCTGTGAAACCCGCTTAGGCCGAAATGGCAAAATGAATAAACGCAGGATTATTTGCCAAATGGGTTTCGGAATTTCAATCACCCGCTGATCAGACAAAAACTGCTTCAGGAAACGGCGTACTGCTGGAATCGTGGGCGCATCTGGCGTACCCAAGTTGGCCAATATAATCGTCACTTTAGCTTTAGCAGGAGAAGACATTCAGTTTATCCGTCATGGTATCAACCCCTGTACTTTAACAGTTTTTGATTGATTCTCTATATGGATTAATACACTGACTTAGATTGAAAAGTACGATCTAAATCCAGCAAACTGCTGTCCAGTAATTTTTGAGCTTTCGGCGTAATCTGCCAGAGCATGCGCTGGCGGTCATCCCGACCTGATGGCACAATCCAGTCATTCTGGCGCATCTGAATTTTCAAGCTATGCAAGGCACGAATATTCATCTGGGCACGAGCCACGGCATGTGCACGTGGCATTTCTGCCCGTGCATCTTCCAGACCGTTTTCATTTAAATATTCATTCATCCGCTTGGAGAAAAACTCTTCCGGTGTCGGATTGACAAAGGTAGAGCCCAGCAGGGCCAATAATTGCGCCCAAGTCAGCTTCTTCTGAACTTTAATTTCCTTAAAGTTTCCATCCTGATAAGCCTGCATCCGGTATTCAAAAGAAAAAACTTCATGCATGGATACTTTAGGCAGGCTCAGGAACGGATCTATTTCCGCCGTTCCACCATCACGCTCCAGTTGGCTCACTTTAGCCTTAAGCTGATCAATCTCGTCATGCAGCGCCTGGGTATTTTGCGGACGCACCCATCCGGTCACCGGATAACGCTCCAGCATTTGCGGCATATTAAAACGTACTGCCATTTCCAGATCGCGCAAGCTGCGATAAGTAAAGACCTGGTCTACTTCCTGCTGCAGTAATTGACGAAATTCCTTAAACTTTTCCCGTAATTCCGGCTTGGTATCATGTAATGAGCTTTCACGTGATGCCGGATCGTCATGCATAAACACAATAATCGGTTTTTGCTTGGTCACTGCATAGATGTATTCGAGGTGCATATAACCGACACCCGAGACAGACTGTTCCCCATACTGACTGCCTAGCAAAATCACTACATAGTCACAATCATCAATCTGGCGGCGTGAAAAAGCAGTATTCAGCGGCGTACGCTGTTCCAGTCCCCAAGAGAAGAACCCCATACCCACTAATGTTTGAGACAAAATGATACGTTCCGGCTGCATTTCTGCCCCAGAGGTTGAGATGAACACTTGGTATCGTTTATCCAGCATGGGCTATCCTCTTCTCCTGTACATTTGCATAAAAAATGCATGAATTCATGCATTTTGACACAATATGACCACCCCAAAATGAAAAAATATCGTTCTTTTAAAATTATAAAAATGAGTTTTAAACTGCACTCATATTACTGATCTGCCATTTTAAACCGGCAGGAATCAGGTGCTGCAAAACCGGCCGGAGCTGTTCAGCATTCTGCCCACTCACCACCAATTCAATTTTCATGCTTTCTTTACACTCATGCTCAAATAATAACTCATTTTTAATTAAAATTCGGGCCGTTTGTCTCGCAACTGCGAATCCTGAGTCAATTAATGTCAGCTTTTGACCAAAAATATACTGAATTGACGCTTTTAGGAAGGGGTAATGCGTACATCCCAGCACTAAATAATCAGCGCCTTGATCCACAACCGGTTGTAAAATCTCTATTAATGTCTGTAAACAGGCTTCACTCATCTGCTCTCCAGCCTCAACAAAAGGTACCAGTTCCAGACTGGTCACAGGCAGGACTTTAACCTGAGCCGGTTCGGCAAAACGGGAGATTACATCTTTAATCAGTTGCCCGCGAAAAGTGGCCGGTGTTGCCAAGACCGCAACTGTTTTCGACTGAGTATTCAAGACTGCAGGTTTAAGTGCTGGCACCAAACCGATAATTGGAAAGTTCTCGCCATAATAGTCACGCAAATAATCCAGACTAAAGGCAGAAGCCGTATTACAAGCCACGACTGCCACTTTACAGCCCTGACGATACAGCCATTCAATCGCCTGGGCAGTCAGGCTACGGATTTCCTGATCATCTCTCGGGCCATAAGGCACATGTGCAGTATCGGCATAATAGACAAAGCGTTCATTCGGCAGATGGCGGGCAATTTCCAGAGCCACCGACAAGCCGCCTACGCCCGAGTCAAAAATACCAATCGGCGCATCTGCTGTTGCGTTGGGCATCGGGTCTAATAGCGGGGAAATGGGTTGAATGGCGCTCATAACGGTCTGAATTGCGGTGTCAAAAACTCTAGCGACCAAGCTTAAACCTCAGGTGCTCAAATGCAAGTCTAAATCGCCACTTTTCAAACTTAAAACAGCTTCACCTGCCGGATTTTCATCAAGCTCTCCCATCTCGACCAGATGCAAAAATGCGGCACGCTGGATCAGGGCATTGATTCCAAAACGTACATGCACATAAGGTCGCAACTCATCTTTATATTCACGCATAAAGATCGGATGTTCGGCATCCACAATAATCAGGTCTTGGGTTGTGGTGCCCAGTTGCAAATAGCTCAGTCCATTAATCTCGACCTGATCGACCTGATTGACCAATAAAGGTTCATCTTCCACTTCAATTTCAATCATTTCTACCGGTGTTTTTAGGTAGAATTTTCCCTGCTCTTTCCAAAGGACGGTTGCAAACAGGTCAATCATGGCTTGGCGTTTGATCAATTGACCTTCGTGCCACCATTCTCCATTGGCCAAAACCTTCAGATCCATTGTGCCACAATGCTTTGGCTGCCATTGCTCCAAAGGGGGAATTGACCTTTTGTGACCGCCCTGTGCATCTTTTAAGTATTGCGCGATATCCATTAAATTTTTATCATCAGGAGAAGTTACTTTTTTCGTCAGATGTTTGCTGGGTACTGGCTTATCCATAAAAGAAGACCTTAATGACGGAAAAATAATATGTTTCAGCCAATTGGCTAAAACTCGGTTTAAAACTATACTAGCCCAGATTATCAAAGACACCAGTATTTTTGTGTCTAGGAACCAAGAACACTTATGGCAGCACCCAATCATCCGATTATGGTTGCCACCGAATAGTAATATGAGGAGTCCTACATGGAACACATCGAACGTGAATCGATGGAGTTTGACGTCGTCATCGTCGGCGCAGGCCCTGCGGGTCTATCTGCTGCGATCAAAATCCGTCAACTTGCAATTGAAAACAACTTAAATGATTTGTCCGTTTGTGTCGTAGAAAAAGGCTCCGAAGTTGGCGCACATATTCTGTCTGGTGCTGTGCTTGAACCGCGTGCCATTAATGAATTGTTCCCGGACTGGAAAGAACAAGGCGCACCGCTCAATGTGCCGGTGACTGAAGATAAAACTTTCTTCTTGCTTTCAGATGAAAAATCACAAGAAGCACCACACTGGATGGTGCCAAAAACCATGCACAATGATGGTAACTACGTCATCTCGCTCGGCAACGTGGTGCGCTGGTTAGGCCAAAAAGCTGAAGAACTGGAAGTTTCAATCTTCCCGGGCTTTGCCGCCTCAGACATTCTGTATCATGCAGATGGTACGGTAAAAGGCATCCAGACCGGTGACATGGGCATTGGTAAAGATGGCGAACCGACGCATAACTTTACTCCAGGTTATGAACTGCATGCCAAATATACGATTTTTGCTGAAGGCTGTCGTGGTCACCTCGGTAAACGTCTGATTGAACAGTTCAATCTGGCCAAAGATGCAGATCCACAGCATTACGGGATCGGCATTAAAGAACTCTGGGAGATTGATCCTGCCAAGCACAAACCGGGTCTGGTGATGCACGGCGCCGGCTGGCCATTGAATGAAACCGGTTCTTCAGGCGGCTGGTGGCTGTATCACGCTGAAAACAATCAGGTGACTTTGGGTATGATCGTGGATCTGTCCTACACCAACCCGCATATGTATCCATTCATGGAAATGCAGCGCTGGAAAACCCATCCTTTAATCAAGCAGTATTTAGAAGGCGGCAAGCGTATTTCTTATGGCGCCCGTGCCGTGACCAAAGGTGGCTTTAACTCGTTACCGAAGTTCACTTTCCCGGGTGGCTCACTCATTGGTGATGATGCCGGCTTCCTGAACTTTGCCAAAATCAAAGGCTCACATACCGCAATGAAATCCGGCATGCTCTGCGGTGAAGCGGTATTTGAAGCGATTGCGGCTGGTGTGGAAAAAGGCGGTGATCTGGCGATTGCACGTGTGGTTGAGGGTGACGATTTCTTTGTTAAGGAACTCACCGCTTATACCGACAAGTTCAACAACAGCTGGCTCAAAGAAGAGTTATACAATTCACGTAACTTTGGCCCGGCGATGCACAAATTCGGTCAATGGATGGGTGGTGCATTTAACTTTATCGACCAGAACGTGTTCAAAGTACCATTTACCCTGCATGATCTGGTGCAAGACCATGCTGCACTGAAAACCCAAGCCGCTGAAAGCTTCAAGCCAAACTATCCAAAACCGGATGGCAAGCTGACTTTTGACCGTTTATCTTCTGTATTTGTATCGAATACCGTGCATGAAGAAAACCAGCCTGCGCATTTAAAGCTGACCGATGCCTCTATTCCGGTTGAAGTAAACCTGCCTAAATGGGATGAACCGGCGCAGCGTTACTGCCCGGTGGGTGTCTATGAAATCATGGAAAATAATGAC
Source organism: Acinetobacter sp. YH12208 (assembly GCF_013418055.1). Lineage (NCBI taxonomy): Bacteria > Pseudomonadati > Pseudomonadota > Gammaproteobacteria > Moraxellales > Moraxellaceae > Acinetobacter > Acinetobacter sp. YH12208. Next base: position 16,459 of record NZ_VPCT01000006.1, on the reverse strand, counting down.
GGTTCAAAACGTTTCCAGATCAATGCAGCCAACTGTGTACACTGCAAGACCTGTGACATTAAAGATCCGTCTCAGAACATCACCTGGGTAACACCGGAAGGTGGCGGTGGTCCTAATTACCCTAACATGTAATTCGGATAGTCCTTGCGCGAGCTCATACCCTAACATGTAATGTTAGGGTAATCTTGCGAATGAGGAATATATTCCGCAAGTTCTCATATTCGAATATTTAAGCTCTCATGAGAACAAAATAAACCCGCTCGAAAGCGGGTTTATTTTCTGGAGAATGGCGATAATATTATTTTTAAGATCGAATAGGAACTCTTATCAGATCATAAATTTCAAAAAAAATTCGGCCAATTTAGCCGCCCTTTTTCACCAGATAATGAAATTCTTTATTGCCGTTTTCATCCAGACACTCTTCCTGCAACAGCAATTCATGTCCCAAGTGCATGCAAAATTTTGGAATATCCCAAGAGGTTGAATTATCGGTAGCAAACACCTCAACCACATCACCGGCTTTAGATTTACGAATGGCCTGATGCAACATCATGACTGGCTCAGGACAGCGTAAACCTCGGGTATTTAATTGCAGGCTTGGGATAATTTCAGTTGGGGGCATCGATAGACTCAAGAGTGGAAGACTGAAAATATTTTAGCATAATCCCGCTCGGGCATTGCGGCTTTGCCAAAGTACACACGACTAAACGCAGCCCTGACTGATACGATCATGCCTGCACATCATATTTACAATAGACAAGCGTATTTTCTGCGGTATGATAAAACCACGTTTTTTTAGATATTAAGAGTCTTCAGGAAAAATCATGCACGAGGAATCAGGCCCGTCGTGGGGTATGCGCGGCTTACGTAAATGGCTGGGAACTGCACCCGAAACTCGCGACGAACTGCTAAAATTAGTACAAGATTCACGTCGATTTTTAGAACCCGATACTGTTGCCATGCTTGAAGGTGTACTTGACCTTCCGGCAACCAAAATTCGCGAAGTCATGACGCCTCGCACGTCGATGATCAGCTTACAGGAAGATGACCAACTGCTGGATATCCTGCATGTGTTGGTCGAATCTGCGCATTCGCGTTTTCCGGTCTTTTCCTCCGATCAAACCGATAATGTGGTCGGCATTCTATTGGCCAAGGATTTATTGCCTTTTCTGACCGAACCAACCTCCAAAGTCGATATTCGCGCACTGATGCGTCAACCCTTATTTGTACCAGAGAGCGCCCGTTCCGATCAGGTGCTGCGGATGCTGAAAAACACCCAGACCCATATTGCCGTGGTGATTGATGAATACGGCACCACCTCGGGTCTGGTCACGCTGGAAGATATTCTGGAAGAAATTGTTGGTGAAATTGAAGATGAACATGACAATGCCGATGAAGAGGCACAATTCATTGTTCCGGATAACGATCCAAACACCGCCAATACCTGGATAGTACAAGCTCTGACCCCGATTGAGCATTTCAATAATATGCTGGATGCGAATTTTTCTGACGATGAAGTGGAAACCATGGGTGGCTTGTTATTACAGGAAATTGGTCTGGTGAACGATCTTGAAGGCCAGACCATTGAACTGGAAAACTGGCAATTTACCATTCTTGAAGCAGATTCACGCTCTATTCACCTAATTCGAGCCGTGCGCCAATGAGAGCGTATTTCGACAAGCTGTTGAGTTCTGATCAACAGCAAAAACCGTTGCCGCTGATCTATCCTGTTTTAATTGCTTTATTTGCAGGTGCTATCTTCAGTTTGGCATTGGCTCCCTATCATTACTGGTGGCTGGCCATCCTGTCTCCGGCACTACTCTATGCCTGCCTGCGTGGACGTAGTGCCAAACAGGCCTTTGGAATTGGCTGGGCCTATGGAATTGGCCTATGGTTTGTGGGCGCATTCTGGCTGTATACCTCAATTCATGTCTACGGCGATACCAGTGCATTTCTCAGTGTTGTAATGATCTTGATCATGGCACTGGTGATGGGCCTGTTTAGCGCCGTTCAAACCTTTGTCTATCGCCGCTTTTTCCCGGAAACCCCTTTGACCTTTGCCCCGCTTTGGGTTCTGTTTGAATGGTCTAAAACCTGGGTCTTTACCGGTTTCCCGTGGTTGTTTGCCGGCTATGCCTTTACCGAACGCTACCTAGATGCCTATGCACCTCTGTTTGGGGTGTTTGGGGTATCTTTTGTCGTGATTATTCTGGCCTGTACACTGGTCGAAATTCTGAACCGACGTCTGTTCTGGGCGGTTCCTGCTGCAATTTTACTATTCGGTGCCTGGGGCGCGGCTCAATTGAGTTTTGTGCAACCAAAGAATGAAAAGCCGCTTACGGTTTCTCTGATTCAGGGCAATATTCCGCAAGATCTGAAATGGCTGACTGAATATCAGGTAAAAACTTTATTGATTTATGCCAATCTGAGCAAGACCGAATGGGGCCGTGACCTGATTGTCTGGCCAGAGTCCTCGATTCCGATGTTCCAGACCGATATTGAAGCTTTTCTCGAAGCGATGAAAGTACAGGCTGAAAAATCCGGTACGGCTTGGGTGACCGGCATTCCGTATTGGGACTTACCAGAATCACAGGCTGCGGGTTATCCGAAATATTACAACAGCATTATGGCCACGGGTGATGAGTCGGATGGTTTGTATAAAAAACAGCGCCTGGTGCCCTTTGGTGAATATATCCCGCTGTCAGGCTGGTTAAGCTGGGTATTGCCAGGTTTACAGAATGATCCCTCTATGAGCGGCTTTACCCGTGGTGCGGACAATCAAAAACCATTGAATGTGAAAAACCATCCTTTAGGTTCCGCAATTTGTTATGAGGTTGCTTATCCAAACCTGACACGCCGCAATGCCAGTCAAAGTGACTTTTTAGTTACGGTCTCGAACGATGCCTGGTTTACCGGCACGGCAGGACCTTTGCAGCATCTACAAATGGTGCAAATGCGCGCTAAGGAAAATGGCCGATGGTTTATCCGTGCCACCAATACCGGCGTGACCGCCTTTATTGACCACAATGGCCATATTGTGAAAAAAGCCCCGATGGATCAGGAAGCGGTACTGCGGGGTGAACTTCCAGCCATGCAAGGCGAAACACCTTATATGAAACTGAGTGATTGGCCGGTGATGATCTTCTCGATTCTGCTCTTGCTGGTGGGCTGGCGCTTCCGTCCCCGTAAAGTGGATGTCAGCTTTAAGTCGAGAAGATAATTTCTCCAAGTCCCTCTTTTACAAAAGGGGATTTAGGGGGATTACTAGATATAACATCTTATCAATCTCTCCTAAGCTCCCTTTACGAAAGGGACGGACACTCAAGGCAATAAAAAACCGAGGTCAATGCCTCGGTTTTTTATATTTCAAATTTTAGAACTGAACTGCTAGATAAGAAATCATACTGGCGAGGGATAACATCGGAAGATAGCGGTAAGTTTGCACCATCATATTTTCGAATACAGACATCTGCCGTTGTTTTAATTGCAATACCGAGGCTTTCAATGCCGACCAGAAACACAATGCAAATAATGAACTCATCAAACTGATGGCAAAAAAACCTACCATAATCTGGCTGCTACCCTCGGTAGTCTGCCATAAATGCAGAATGCCCTGACTAATCGGTAACATGCTTAAAACCAAAAGAACAGATTTCAGCATCGACCAATGAAATTGGTTTATTTCATCCCCTAAGATTAATGCTTTCATATTCTTCTCCGTTGGCTCGTCAAGTGCCGTTCAGATCATTATGAGCCTTTTTGGGTAAATAGAAAGTCTATATTTATTCATACTTTATGATAATTGTAATAGATAAATATGGGAATAATTCTTATTATAACTCGCATATACAAATTATTAATTAATTACAATAAATATCAAAAACTTAGATTATAACTTATAATTAAGCGTTATTATCACTTCACTTAGTATTGAAAACATCTATTAAGTGAAGTGATATATTCCATCTATTGAGAGTTTATATTGATTCTCAATCAAGGCTGATAATAAATATCAGCATCGGTGCCTTCACCACCCGACTGACCATCTGCACCGAATGAATACAGATCAAAAGTACGACCATTTGTGCCCGGCATCACATATTGCAGATCATTATCCCAACTGTCTTTAGGATAGCCGCCCTTGACATAGCCGCCCGGCAACCAGTTTTTCGCAGTCGCTGGCTGATTCACCAGTGCATCCAGACCACCTTCCTGCATGCTTGGATATTTGCCATTGTCCAGCTTATATTGGTCCAGTGAACCAGCAATACTCTGTAACTTGATCACAGTGGTATCCACTTTGGCCTTTTCACCGCGTCCCATCACGTTCGGTACAATCAGTGCAGCAAGCACACCGAGAATCACAATCACCACCATCACTTCGATTAAGGTAAAGCCCGTCTGTTTATTTAATTGATTCCTTTTCATTCAATCTCTCTCATTCATTTGCATCATTCACAACATTCAATTTAATTTTAATACCACAGGAATTTTAACTTGATTCTGTTTAAATCATATTATTCATATTGACGATTGGCAGCATCACCGCAATCACAATGACCAAAACAATACTGGCCATTAGCACCAGCATTAAAGGTTCCAATAAGGCCAGTAAAGTCGAAATCAGCGTGGTGACTTCCCGATCCTGCATCTGTGATGCACGCTCCAGCATGCGATCCAGTTCGCCCGAGGCTTCGCCACTTTTGATCATTTGTACCATCATCGGCGGAAAATAACCACTGCGCTCCAGCTGGGTTGCCAGGTTGCCGCCTTCGGTGACTTTTTCCGCTGCCAGATTGACCGCATCACGAATCACCCAGTTATTACTGACTGCAGCGCCAATCCGTAGGGCATCGACCAGAGGCACGCCTGACTGGGTCAAAATGGATAAGGTACTGGCAAAACGTGCGGCATTAATCCCGCGTGATAATTTTCCAAATAAAGGCAGTTTCAGGGTTAAACGGTCGAAGGCATAATGCCCGGCTGTGGTTCTTAAGAATCGTATCAGCAGGGAGATGCCCAAGAAACCGCCAACCAAGAGAAATGGCCACGCAATACGAATAAAATCACTGGCTTTCATCAAGGCGACCGTAATCCACGGTAAGGCATCTTTGCTTTGATCAAAAGTCTTGACGATATCTGGCACCACATAAGTCATCAGCCCCATCACGATGGCAAAAGACATCAGCATCAAAATAATTGGATAGACCATCGCGCCTTGAATTTTTTTCTGCATGGCAAAACGGTTTTCGGTATAGTCAGCCAATTGATCCAGAATCAGATCCAGATGCCCGGAACGTTCACCGGCCGCAATGGTGGCAATATACAATTCTGGAAACCGCCCGGACTGTTGCAGACCCTGCGCCAGACTATGCCCCTCCAGAACCTTGGAACGCACCGACATCAGCAGATTTTGTACATGTACTTTTTCGCTTTGCTTGCCGACGGCGCGGATGGCTTCTTCCAGCGGAATCGCGGCGGCGACCAGGACAGATAATTGCCGGGTCATTAAGGCCAGATCATAAGCGGTAATGCTTTTTTCAAACCATTTCCGCCGATCATGTTTGTCTTTTTTCTCGACAGGATCAACAGAGACCGGAATAAGTGCTTTATCCCTTAACTGTTGCCGGATCTGACGTGCAGAATCCCCCTCCAGCACGCCTTTTTGCTGCTTTCCTGAAGCATCAAGCGCAATAAACTGATATGCAGGCATTGTAATGCTCTAATTTTCCAAAATTTTGCTTAACGCTGTTGCGTCAGACCACCGAAATCATTCATATTCTTTGATATAAATTATCTGCTCACTCTACCATAATCGAACTTTAAGCACGACGAAATTTCTTCAGGATATCCAGCACCAGACATGCAAAATTCTCATACCGATTCTAGTCCACTTTGTCGCGTACGCGTTGCTGTACCTGTGCATGTATTCGATTGTTTTGATTACAGTATGAATGCAGAACAATTTGAGCAGGCCCAGGTCGGCGCACGCGTATTGGTATCTTTTGGACGACAGAATCTGGTTGGGGTGATTATCGAAAAGCTCTCCGCAGATACTCCGGTCGACCCACGTTTTAAACTCAAGCCTGTCACTGAATTGCTGGATGAACGTGCCATCATAGACCCTAAAGTTTTAAGTTTGTTGACATGGTCGGCACAGTATTATCAGTTTCCGATGGGTGAAGTGGTGCACAGTGCCCTGCCAACGCTGTTACGCCAAGGTAAGCCTTATAACCTGCTGGCCCGCACCTGGAAACTTCTGAACCCTGATGCTGAAGCTAAAATACGCCGTTCGGAAAAGCAGCAGGAAGCCTACCGGATTTTAAAACTGCATCCGGTTGGCACCACTGAAAATGTATTGAATTTGGCCGGAATTGAAACTGCGACCTTAAAAGCACTGGAGAAAAAAGAGATTTGTACCTGTGTGCTGGAGCCACAAGATTTCACTCCACAGCCGATGCAATTGGCGCAAATGCCGCTGACCGCTAATCCTGAACAGAAACATGCCATTGATCAGGTATTAAAGTATCGCAATCAATATCAGGCTTTTTTACTGGATGGTCTGACCGGCAGCGGCAAAACCGAAGTCTATCTACAAATCATGCAACAGGTGCTGAAACAGGGCAAGCAGGTTTTGGTGCTGGTGCCGGAAATTGGTCTGACCCCGCAAACCATCAGCCGTTTCCAGTCGCGTTTTCAGTGTCATATCGCGCTATTGCATTCAGGCCTAAACGATACAAAACGTCTGCAAGCCTGGCAGGCAGCAGAGACTGGCAAAGCTTCAATCATCCTCGGCACACGTTCCGCCATCTATACCCCCATACCGAATTTAGGTCTGATCATTCTGGATGAAGAACATGATTTGTCTTTTAAGCAGCAGGAAGGCTTCCGCTATCATGCCCGCGATGTGGCGCTGTACCGCGGCCATTTACAGCAATGTCCAGTGCTGCTGGGATCAGCGACGCCAAGCATTGACAGTTATGCGCTGGTTGAACATGGCAAAATGCAGGTGCTGGAGCTGAATCAACGTGCCGGCACAGCCTTAATGCCGAAAATCCATATTTTGGATTTAAAGGTGGCACAGAAAAAGCATGGCATCAGTCTGCAACTGATTCAGGACATCAAAAAGCGTCTGGAGAAAAAAGAACAGGTACTGATCTTTTTAAACCGCCGTGGCTATGCCCCCGTCCTGCTTTGTGGCAGTTGTGGCTGGCAGGCACAATGTCCGCACTGCGATGCCAATTTTACTGTGCATCGCCAGCCTTATCAGCATCTGCATTGCCATCACTGTGGCACCATTCACCGGATGCCGGAGCACTGTCCGCAGTGTCAGCATCAGGAACTGGTCACACTGGGTATGGGCACTGGCAAGGTCGAAGAACATCTGAATGAACTTTTTCCGGATCATGAAGTGATTCGGGTCGATCGCGATTCCACAAGCCGGGTGGGTAGCTGGCAAAAAATCTATGACAAGATTCAAAAAAGTGAACCCGCGATTCTGCTCGGCACCCAGATGCTGGCCAAAGGGCATCATTTTCCTTATGTGACGCTGGTGGCGATTCTGGATATTGATTCCGGTCTGCTCAGTGTGGATTTTCGTGCCACCGAACGTACCGCACAACTGATCGTTCAGGTCTCAGGCCGGGCCGGACGTGGTGAACACAAAGGCGATGTCTATTTGCAGACGCTCAGACCGGATCATGCCCTGCTGAATACCTTGGTCAATGAAAATTATCGTGTGTTTGCCCAGCAGACCTTAAAGGAACGGCAAATTGCCCAGATGCCGCCCTATCGTTATGCCATCCTGATTCGCTGCGAATCCAAGGATCAGGCACAAAATACCGAATTCTTACAGAAACATGCGGCATTCCTCAGGCAATATCCTGATCTGGTGCTGGACATCTGGGGGCCCATTCCTGCGCCGATGGAACGTAAGGCTGGGCGCTATCAGTCGCATATGGTGCTTTTGTCAGCAGATCGTCCACGTTTGCATTACTATGTGCGCAGCTGGTGGCAGAATATGCTGCAGGACAAACCTTCCAGCATGAAGCTGACGCTGGACATTGACCCGCAAGAACTCAGCTAAGAGAATTGCATCTGAGTCCATGTCCGGGACATACGCATCAACGTCTTGATCAAGCATAAAATTTAGGACAGGAAAATGTCGATACTGTTACAAATAACACTGGTTTTGGTGGTCGCACTTTTAATAGTGCCACTGAGTAAAAGGCTCAGACTACCAAGCGTACTGGGCTATCTGTTAACAGGACTGATCTTAAGTCCCGGTATTTTGCATCTGATTCAGACTCCAGACCTGATGAACAGTTTCATGAACGTCAGCCTGTTGGCACTGCTGTTCTGGATCGGGCTGCAACTCAGACCACAACGCATCGCCCAGATCAGTCAATCTCTGTGGATGACGGCTGCTTTGCAGGTACTAATGAGTACCTTGATTTTTAGCCTGCTGGCCTGGATTTTTCTACAACAAAGCCTGCTTGCCAGTATTGTGATTGGACTTGCTGGCAGTCTGTCAGCCATGACCTTGGTGATTCAACAACTCCACAATCAGGAACAGTTTGCCACCAGCTATGGTCAACAGACCTATTCAATCCTGCTGCTGCATGCCCTGCTGGCCATTCCTGTGATTGCCGCCATTCCTTTATTTAGCGGAATTGCCTCGACCGAACACGGAGTGGCTTATTTTGCCGCAATGATCACCACTTTTACCGGCTTGTTCCTGTGTAATCGCTATCTGATGCAACCACTATATCGCTGGATTGCAAAAAGTGGCCGTCACGAACTGCATGCCATTGTTGCGATTGCGGTAACTTTGGCACTGCTGCTCTTGATGAATACGCTTGGACTGAATCTGTTTCTTGGCGCTTTATTTGCCGGGATTTTACTGGCAGATTCAGATTTCCGGCCCGCGGTAGAAAGCACCATTCGGCCTTTTCAGGGCTTATTGATGGGCCTAGCCTTTATCAGTCTGGGCATGTCATTACAGCTATCTGATCTGTTGAATTTCCTCTGGATCATTCTCGGTGGCACTTTCACTTTGATCTTGGTCAAGTTTGCAATCAGTTTGGTATTGGCGCGTTATCATCAAAATAGCTGGCGCAACAGTAGCTTGCTGGCAGCCAGCCTGGCACAAGGTGGCGAGTTTGCCTTGCTGGCGCTGGTGATTGCGGTATCCGACCAGATCATCGCAGCCAATCTGCTGTCTCCCTTGCTCTGGATGGTGAGTTTCTCATTATTACTTAGCCCGGCATTTTACTGGTTATTACACAGTCAGGTTTTACCGCGTCTGGATCAAAACAATCATCTGGCTGCGACCTTTGAAACCGATTCCAGTCCTCAAGCCAGCCCCCCTATTTTGCTGATTGGATTTGGCCGCTTTGGACAAATTATTGCCCGGATTTTACTGCAACAACAGCATGTATTTAGTGTCATGGACAGCAATGTGCCAGCCACTGAACTGCTTGCGCAGTATCAGATTCCTTTCTATCAGGCCGATGCGACAGAGCCAGAAACTTTGGCACATGCAGGAATTGCGATGGCCCAGCAAGTGATTATTGCCATTGATGATATTGAAGATTCGATGCTGATCGTGCGGCATATCCGGCTGAATTATCCTGAAACTTGTTTATGGGTACGCGCACGTGATCGTCATCATGTGCATCTGTTACAGGATTTAGGTGTAGAGAAAATCTGGCGTGAAAACTACTTTTCAGCACTGGAAATGAGTGAGGCTTTGTTAAGCCACTTGAATACTGCTCCGGAAGAAAGTCAGCAACAGATTGAATACTTCCGCGCACATGATGAAAAATTACTCAACAGTCAATACCATCTAGATTCGGATCAACACGCAAGTTATGAACATCACCGCAGTAGCTTGGCAGAACTCGAACATCTGTTTGCGCAGGATCAACGCAACAAAGTTCAAAAAACAGATACACAGCCGCAACAGGATACAAACGGCGCAGGAATTGATGCGTTAAGAGATGATCTGTCATAACTTGTGTTTTACAATAATGACACCATTAAAGCAGGGTTATGGAGAATTTTATGTCTGATTTACGCCAACGCTTTTTTATTGAAGATAGCCCTGTTCGTGGTGAAGTGGTGCATCTTGAAGAAGCTTTACAAACCATTTTAGCGCAACGTGACTATGCACCTGCGGTCAAGATTCTGTTGGGTGAAATGCTCACTGCGACTGCACTGCTTGCCAGCACCTTGAAGATTAAAGGGCGTATCAGCCTGCAAATTCAGGCATCAGGCACATTTAAATGGGCAATGGCTGAATGCAACCACTTGGGTGAAGTTCGCGCTTTGGCGGACTATGAAGAAGATCCGCACTTTCTGGTGGGTGAAGATAGCAGCACCATCTTAAAGTCACTGGTTTCTCCAGTGCTGTTTATCAATATCGAACCAGAATTTGGTGAGCGTTATCAAGGTATTGTGCCGCTGGACAAAGAAAATCTGGCTGGCTGCCTCATGCAGTATTATGACCTGTCTGCACAGATTCCAACGCGCATTGTACTGGCAAGCGACCATCAGCGCGCCGGTGGTTTACTGATTCAGCTATTGCCACGGAATAGTGAAGAAGAACAGCGCCGTGTTGATGAAGATTTATGGCCGCGTCTGACCATGCTCACTGAAACCTTGAAAACTGAAGAACTAATCGGCCTGCAAGCCACTGACATTCTTTACCGTTTATATAATGAAGAAGAAGTGCGCTTGCCAGAAACTGAAGCCTTGAAATTTGGCTGTACCTGCTCTAAAGAGCGCTGTGCAGTGGCCTTACAACAGATTGGCGTAGAATCAATACGTGAAACACTGGAATTCCAGAATCCGATCAAAATGGATTGTCAGTTCTGTAATAGCCAATATACCTTTACAGCCGAAGAGGCCTTAGGTCTATGTGGTGAACATCTAAGCTAAGCGGTGCTAAGTATGGATTTAAAAAAGCATTCCTCAGGAGTGCTTTTTTATGTTTTAAAATTTACATGACGAAGCTCAACAGAGCATATTTACCTCCAGTAGAAAACCTGCCTATTCACTGAATCAGATCCTCAGATAAACCCCACCCCAAAATCCCATTTAAATTATAAGACTATTCACATTAACAAAGACCAAATAATCATCGTTTTAAAAAAATTATGAGAATACAATCACATTTTATAGTATTGATTTAATTATGCTTTTAAAATAAATTAGAGTAATAATTCTAAAATGAATACAGTATCAAATTTAACAGGTATGTTATGAAAAAATTATTGAACACTCTAGTGATGGGGATAAGTTTGGCTGCGGTTTCTAGCTTGGCCTTTGCCTATGAAGATCCATTAGTGGGTAAATGGAAAACCATTGATGATCAATCAGGCTATTCTCGTGCGGATGTAGAAGTTCGTAAGAAAGCGGATGGTAGCTATGAAGGAATAATTGTCGCAACACGTAGCCTGCCTGGCGCGGAGAAAATGGGCATCTGTCATAAATGTCCAGGTCAGCTCAAAGATAAACCGTTTATAGGCCTGCCGTTTATCTGGGATTTTAAAGCAGATCCGAAAAAGCCACGTGAATACCATGACGGCAAAGTGCTTGATCCGATCAGTGGCAAAATTTACAAAGGCAAAGCACGCCTAAGTGCCAATGGCAAACGTCTAACCTTGCGTGGTTATGTCGGTGTCTCAGTAATTGGCCGCAGTGTAACCTGGATAAAACATTAATTTCAGAAAGATTTTCAAAGCCTCTGTATCAGGGGCTTTTTCTTTGTCATGTTTTGAAACAATAAGGTACAAATAAAAACTGTTTTGGCGCAGCTAAAGTCATAATAATGGATCGAAGACGGTTATTTTTTATCCATTTATGATGATCAATCTTCAGCCTTGTTTAATTCTGTCATCAGGTCTGCTTTGCTGTCCTCATAGGGCAGCGTATATTCAACACAGGAAAGTGTTTGAACACACTCGGTCAATAAAACATAAAACTATAAAAACAGCGTTCACTTTCACCTTCTCTTATTCGCGCGTTCCTGATGCATTGAATACCGGAACATACCGATTTTTTTCTCGTGATCATTTGAGTCATCACTCTGAGTCTGCATATCCGAAGAATAGAAAGCGTTTTACTTCAGTACCTTTTCATTCTCTCAATTTTGCACACTTGGCTGTTTAAGGAGTAGAGCCATGACTACAATTCAGTACCAAGAAAGCTTTTCACAGGACTATACCCCGTCAGAAATTATGGACGATCACTCATTTGACCTCATCCACTTCGCAGAAGCATGCGGACAAAGTCCGGAATGGGTCATGCAATTGATTGAACATGGAATTCTGCCCGATCGTTCTCCTGTCACGCCAGCCAGCACTTTCCTCGGTGAGGATATTTCGCGTGCACAACGCGCCTATCGCCTGCAACGCGATTTTGATGCGTCATTTACCGCAGTCGCGATGATGCTGGACCTCATCGATGAAGTGCAGGAGTTACGCCGCGAGGTCAAACATTTGCATTTTAAGTAAGTCCTTTGATGCTCTGTCTATCTGCATCTTTCGCTGCAGATCAGGGCATATTTATTTTTAATTTGATGATTAGAGTATAAAAAGCGCTATGAAAACCAAAGATTGTAATAAAAAAATGAAATACATGTTTCCCGAATACCGCGACTTGATTGTGCAACTTCGCGAGGAAAATCCATACTTTGCCAAATTGTTTGAGGAACATAATGAGCTGGACAGGAAAATTAGTCAGCTTGAACTCGACCCGGTCAATCATATCAACAATGATATTGAAGCGATCAAGCGTAAAAAGCTAAAATTGAAAGATGAAATTTATCGTCTGCTAAAAAGTTCTGAAGCCGATCCCCTGACCTAAGATCAACTGCTTAATACAGACTCAGATCGTGCGACAATCGTTGACAGCCTGTGGGCGATTCAAACATTTTGGCCAGATGTGCGGAGATTTTCCGAAGCATAAAAAAAGCCCTGAACAGCCAAAGTAAGCACTTTGATCAAGCTCAGGGCTTTTGATATTTCATTCCCATGAGCTAACTCATGGGAATATTCAGATGATTAAACTTGTTCGATGTCTTTCATGGTCAATTTGATACGGCCACGGTTGTCAACGTCTGCAACCTGTACCTTCACTTCTTGACCTTCTTTCAATACATCTGCAACGTTCGCAATGCGTTCGTTCGAGATTTGAGAGATATGAAGTAAACCATCAGTACCCGGAAGAATATTCACGAACGCACCGAATTCAACGATACGAATCACTTTACCCACGTAAATTGTACCTGGTTCGATCTCAGCAGTTAATGCTTGAATCTTCGCAACTGCAGCAGCTGCTGCCGCTTTAGTTTCACCGAATACGCGAACTGTACCGTTATCTTCGATATCGATTGCAGCTTTCGTTTCTTCAGTAATCGCACGAATCGTCGCGCCGCCTTTACCGATTACATCACGGATTTTGTCCGGGTTGATGTTGATCACTTGGAATGTTGGTGCATGCATCGAAATTTCAGGACGAGCGCGTGAAATTACTTGGTTCATCTCATTAAGAATGTGCATACGACCGGCATAAGCCTGGTTCAATGCAGACTCCATGATCTCTTCAGTAATCCCTTCGATCTTGATGTCCATTTGCAGTGCAGTAATACCGTTTGCAGAACCTGCGACTTTAAAGTCCATGTCGCCAAGATGATCTTCATCACCCAGGATGTCAGAAAGAACTGCGAAACGCTCGCCTTCTTTCACTAGACCCATTGCAATACCCGCAACTGGTGCTTTAAGTGGCACACCTGCATCCATAAGTGATAGAGAAGCACCACATACAGAAGCCATTGAAGATGAACCGTTCGATTCTGTGATGTCAGATACGATACGGATCACGTACGGGAAGCGGTCAGCTGCAGGAAGAACTGCTTGAACACCACGACGTGCTAGACGACCGTGACCGATTTCACGACGCTTAGGACCAGATTCACGACCAGTTTCACCTACAGAGTATGCAGGGAAGTTGTAGTGAAGCATGAAGTTGTCAGTTTTAGTACCTGCAAGGGTATCAACCATCAACGCATCACGGGTATTACCCAAAGTTGTTGTAACCAATGCCTGAGTTTCACCACGTGTGAACAATGCAGAACCATGAGCACGACCTAATACGCCCACTTGTACATCGATTGCACGAACAGTTTTAGTATCACGACCATCAATACGTGGCTTACCAGACAAGATGTTGTCACGAACCGTGCGGTATTTAAGATCTTCGAAGAGTTCGTTTACTTCGTCAGCAATACCTGTTTCATCTTCTTCAGGAACGAATTGGGCAACAGCTTCTGCGTGAAGTGCATCAAGCGCCGCATAACGGTCTTGTTTCACAGCAATTGTGTAGGCTTCAGAGATTTTCGCTTCGAATGCATCTTTTAATTGACCAAGAAGCGCTTCATTTTTGCTTGGAGCAACCCAAGTTGACTCAACTGCGCCAGCTGCTGCAGCAAATTCTTTGATCGCTTGAATCGCGATTTGCATTTCGTCATGACCGAACAATACAGCGCCCAGCATTTGGTCTTCTGAAAGTTCTTTCGCTTCAGATTCAACCATCAATACTGCAGCTTCAGTACCTGCAACAACCAGATCAAGATCAGACTCTTTTAACTGTTCGTGGTTCGGGTTCAGGATGTATTCACCGTTGATCAAACCAACGCGAGCGCCGCCGATTGGACCACGGAAAGGCGTACCTGCAATCGACAATGCAGCAGAAGTACCCAGCATTGCAGCAATGTCAGCATCCATGGTTTTGTCAGATGAAATTACTGTTGCAGTCACTTGAATTTCGTTGAAGTAACCTTCTGGGAACAATGGACGAATTGGACGGTCGATCAGACGTGAAATTAAAGTTTCAGCTTCAGACTGACGGCCTTCACGCTTACCATAACCACCCGGGATACGGCCTGCAGCATATTGCTTTTCTTGGTAGTTAACAGTCAATGGGAAGAAGTCTTGACCGGCTTTTGCTTTAGGTTGCGCTACAACAGCAACAAGAACCTGTACGCCGCCCATGGTAATCACAACAGTGTTTGCTTGACGTGCAACGCGACCTGTTTCAAGAATCACGTTGTGTTGACCGAATTGGAATTCTTTACGAATAATATTAAACATCGACATGTTTTATTTTTTCCTAGTTCTTGTGAACAATTATTCTAGTGGAGACCCCTAAGGTTTGGCATTCACGACCATATAGACGAACAAATGACAAAGCTTAGAAGCCGACCTCACCAGATTAAATACTATTTTTAAACACAAAGAAGGAGCGAAACATTCGCCCCTTCCACTGGCCTAGCCAAAAGCTAAACCGACTTTAGTTTTCAGCAATAAAGCACAAAGCATGCAATAACCCGAAAATAAAGTTTAAATCGAATTAACGACGTAAACCTAAAGCACCGATCAATGCTACATAACGACCGTGGTCTTTACCATTTAGGTAGTCAAGCAGCTTACGACGTTGGTTAACCATACGGATTAGACCGCGACGGCTATGGTGGTCGTGTTTGTGCTCTTTGAAGTGACCTTGTAAGTCATTGATTTGAGCAGTCAAAAGAGCTACTTGAACTTCTGGTGAACCAGTGTCGTTTTCAGCGCGTGCGAATTTAGCAATGATCTCTGCGCGATCTGCGTTAGTTAAAGCCATTCGATTTCTCCGAGATGCTTATATATTTTGATAAAAATCAATGTAATGAGAATTCAAAACTTTGACTGCCGTGCATCACTACAGCAAGTTGCATATTTTAAGGGAAAATGCGCCAAATTGCAAAAATAGATCAGCACTTTTAAATGTTTTCAATCGGTGATTTATTTAAAGCGAAGCTGTTGTCCATTGATCCTGAGTTATTCAAGATCTGTACTGTTTTAAGCGAGATCATCTAGACCACTTAAATAGAGAAATCGACCTAAGCAATTAGAACGCTTTTTCTATTGTTTTAATGTACCGTCGTCTGTCTGAATAAAAAATAGATAAAAAAAAGCCCGAGTTTAGTCGGGCTTTTTGGCGCTGTAGTTCTTTCTCTTATCATTATTATTTATTGTGTTTTTTATAGCGTTTTACGCTTGTTATTATTTTCAAACATCCTGTTGAAAAATCACCTTCCTTGTGTGGTAGATTTTGCCATATTCTACAAAGACAAGTAGAGGCATTTAGCGTATCTTGCTGTAAGCTATTTCGTACAATAACTAGCCTAAAAGTTGCATAATATTACATTAATACCACTTTATTTAACCTAATTCGCTTAAATCCAGCCATTCCACAACAATATCCAACTTTAGAATTAAGGTAAATATCTAGGGCGTGTCATCAATTAGCTTGAGGAAAACCGCCTTGTCCCCATTATACTTTTATGACTAAACGCTATGCATTAAAAGATGAGCAGTGGGAACAGATTAAAGATCTGTTACCTGGACGAATGGGT